>NZ_JBEYXD010000001.1:0-395708 GCF_040644975.1 Streptomyces sp. NPDC046900
TGACTTTTGGCACGCTGTTGAGTTCTCAAGGAACGGACGCTTCCTTCGTACTCACCCTCTCGGGCTTTCCTCCGGGCGCTTCCCTTCGGTGTTTCAAACTCTATCAGTGATTTTCCGTCTCCCTGACCACCGCCCCGCAGACATGCAGAACGGGACCCCGAGATAGGATCCGACAAAGTTTGGGTGCTGCCGGGCAACGACGCTTGGCCGCGTCAGTCCGCCGCAGGCAGGGACACGACTGTACACGCAGCCTGAGCCGGGCGCAAACCGTCCGGGCCGTTGTCGAGGGTCTTGAACCCCTCCGTCTCATGCGGAACCGGCACTTCATATGACATACCCTGCTGCCCAGTGCGCCGTCCGGGACAGGCAGTGACGGCCCATTCGGATCTCCACCCCCCCGGGAGGCTTCCCATGACCACCGTGACGTCCCCTATCGCTGGACGCGCGATCGCGCTGGCCGCAGTGCCCGACCCCGTCTTCTCAGGAGCGATGGTCGGGCCCGGCATGGCGATCGACCCCGCGCGCGAGCCCTCGGAGGCCGTCGCTCCCGTGGACGGTGTGATCATCTCGCTCCACGCGCATGCCTTCGTCGTTGTGGACGGAGAGGGCCATGGTGTGCTGACCCACCTGGGCATCGACACGGTCCAGCTGAACGGTGAGGGCTTCGAGCTGCTCGTCAACAAGGGCGACACCGTCACGCGCGGTCAGGCGATCGTGCGCTGGAACCCGGCCGCCGTCGAAAAGGCCGGCAAGTCTCCGGTGTGCCCTGTGGTGGCGCTCGAGGCGACGGCCGAATCCCTCTCCGGTCTCCGTGAGGACGGCGACGTGAAGGCGGGCGACCAGCTCTTCTCCTGGCAGTGATGCCGGCGCCGTTCTGAACGGCATTACAGACAACCAGCGCGGTGGCGGGACCTGCCGCATGATTCGGAGACGGGTGAGATGGAGACAACGCTGCGAGGCGTCGGTGTGAGCCACGGGGTGGCGATCGGCGAGGTCCGGCACATGGGGACGGCAGTACTGGAACCCCCGGCGAAGCAGATTCCGGTGGAGGACGCGGAGCGTGAACAGGGCCGCGCACGACAGGCCGTGGACGCTGTGGCTGCCGACCTCATAGCCCGGGGCAACCTGGCGGGGGGCGAGGCCCAGGCGGTGCTGGAGGCCCAGGCGCTGATGGCGCAGGACCCCGAGCTGATGGCCGATGTGGAGCGTCGTGTCGCCGTCGGCAGCACGGCGGAACGCGCGGTGTACGACGCGTTCGCCTCGTACCGCGAGCTGCTGGCGAACGCCGGGGAGTACCTGGCCGGGCGCGTGGCCGACCTCGACGATGTGCGGAACCGTATCGTCGCCCGCCTGCTCGGGGTGCCGATGCCCGGCGTACCGGACAGCGACGAGCCGTACGTCCTGGTCGCTCGTGACCTGGCGCCGGCGGACACCGCCCTGCTGGACCCGGCCCTGGTTCTCGGCTTCGTCACCGAAGAGGGCGGCCCGACCAGCCACAGCGCGATTCTGGCCCGGGCTCTCGGGGTCCCGGCCGTCGTGGCGCTCCCGGGGGCGGGTGAGCTCGCCGAGGGCACTGTGGTCGCCGTCGACGGCAGCACCGGTGACATCTTCGTGAATCCGAGCGCCGAGAAGAGGGCGCAGCTCGAGGCCGCGGCCGCCGAGCGCAAGGCCGCTCTGGCCGCCTCGACCGGGCCGGGTGCCACGGCCGACGGTCACAAGGTGCCTCTGCTCGCGAACGTCGGCGGTCCGGCGGACGTGCCGGCCGCTCTCGAGGCCGGGGCCGAGGGTGTCGGTCTGTTCCGCACGGAGTTCCTGTTCCTGGACGACAACAAGAACGCGCCGTCCGAGGAGAAGCAGATCGAGGCCTACCGCCAGGTCCTCGAGGCCTTCCCCGAGGGCCGTGTCGTAGTGCGTGTGCTCGACGCGGGTGCGGACAAGCCGTTGGACTTCCTGACCCCGGCGGACGAGCCGAACCCGGCGCTCGGTGTGCGCGGTCTGCGCACGCTGCTCGATCACCCCGAGGTGCTGCGTACGCAGCTGACCGCACTCGCGAAGGCCGCGGAGGGTCTCCCGGTCTACCTCGAGGTCATGGCGCCCATGGTCGCCGACCGCACCGACGCGAAGGCGTTCGCGGACGCCTGCCGTGAGGCCGGGCTGCAGGCCAAGTTCGGCGCCATGGTGGAGATCCCCTCGGCGGCGCTGCGGGCGCGCTCGATCCTCCAGGAGGTCGAGTTCCTGTCGCTGGGCACGAACGACCTCGCGCAGTACACGTTCGCCGCGGACCGCCAGGTGGGCGCGGTCTCGCGTCTGCAGGACCCGTGGCAGCCCGCGCTGCTCGACCTGGTCGCGCTGTCCGCGGAGGCGGCGAAGGCCGAGGGCAAGAGCTGCGGCGTCTGCGGCGAGGCCGCGTCGGACCCGCTGCTGGCGTGTGTGCTGACCGGTCTGGGCGTTACCTCCTTGTCCATGGGTGCCGCGTCGCTTCCCTATGTCCGGGCGACCCTGGCGAAGTACACGATGGCTCAGTGCGAACGCGCCGCTGCGGCCGCGCGTGCCGCGGACTCTGCCGATGAGGCGCGCCTCGCGGCTCAGGCGGTGCTGTCCGGCGAGTGATCCGGGACGGCGGGACTCACCCGCGTGCGGCGAGGGGCGCTCCATCTGCTGATGGGGTGCCCCTCGGCCGTTCAGCCTCCCCCCTCGCTGAGCGCTCACGGCTCCGACGGGCTGCTCCGCTTCCCCTCACACGCTCGTCATCGGTTGCCCCCGCGCCAGTTCAGTGGGTATGGCCCGTCGGGGGTCCGTAGTCCCCGAGATCCGGTGGAGCGCAGTAGTCCACGCCGGATTCCGGGGAGACGAGGTCGCCGGATTCGACATCGGTGCAGTAGGCGTCGAAGACCTCTCCCGCGGTGAGCGGTTCCAGGCCTTCGCCCCGCAGACGCCAGCCGTAGACACGGTCCGTCCCGTCGGGCGCGGTGGTCCGCATGACGAGTCCGCCGGCGCTGCGGGTGGCGATGCCGAGAGCGAGGACGCTGGTGAACTCCAGGGCCTCCGACTCGTCGAGGCGCGTGGTTCCGTCGGGGTCCTCGTCGGCGTGGAGCACCGCGAGGAGGGTTTCCGCCGGGGCCGAGACACTGCAGACCAGGTGGCGGTGGCCGGGGCCGGCGGTGTCGAGGATGCGGGTGAGGAGCTGGGAGGCCTGTGCGAAGGCGGTGCGTCCGATGTCCTCGCCGCAGGAGGCACAGGCGCCGAGCCGGGCGAGGACCGTGGTGGCGTACTGCCAGGTGGCCTGGCGTACGGCTTCGTCGACCAGGTCCGGGAGGAGTTCGGCCAGTGGCTGCCCGTCGTAGGGGATGGTCGGTCCTGTGGCGGCCAGTTCGGCCGTGAAGCGGGCGCGGCTGGCCTGCGCGTCCGGCTCCAGGCCGGTCTCGGCGCAGAACTCCGCGTACTCCTCCGGGTCGAAGAGGGCGACCGCGGTGTGGCTGCCCTCTTCCGCGAGGGTCCTGAGCAGGGCTTCCACCTGCCGGAGGTAGGTCGTGTGGTCGTCGAAGGTGAAGGTGCGGTACCGCCGCATCGCGGTGAAATCGTGTTCGTCGGTCAACAGCCCGATCGTGCCCGCGATTTCGCGGCGCAGGACGTGTCGCATGGTCCGGTCGGTGTGCGGCATGGTTCCCCCTACATGCAGTTGATCGATCGTCACTCACAGTAATGGGGACCACTGACAACGCCGCACCCCCGCGGTTGCCCAGCCGCCGCCGCGGGGTTTCGTCGTGTCCGCCGCGGAGGGCGTCAGGGGCGCTTTCGAGCCAGTTCCTCGTAGAAGTGCAGCAGTTCGAGATTGTCGATGGAGCCCGGGTTGACCGCCTTCTCCAGCGGTGTGCCCTGCAGCAGGCGCTTGACGGGGACCTCGATGCGCTTGCCGGTCAGGGTGTGCGGGACGCCGGGGACCTCGATGATCTCGTCGGGGACGTGGCGTGGTGAGAGCTGTTCGCGGATGGTCTGCTTGATGCGGTTCAGGAGGGATTCGTCCAGGGCGGCTCCGGGCGACAGCTGGACGAAGAGGGGCATCCAGTAGCCGCCGTCGGGCTGCTCGATGCCGATGACGAGGGACTCCTTGATCTCGGGGAGACGCTCGACGGCCTCATAGATGTCGGCCGAGCCCATGCGGACGCCTTGGCGGTTCAGTGTGGAGTCGGAGCGGCCGTGGATGATCACGGATCCGCGGGAGGTGACCGTGATCCAGTCCCCGTGCCGCCAGACTCCTGGATACATGTCGAAGTAGCTGTCGTGGTAGCGGCTGCCGTCGGGGTCGTTCCAGAAGCGGATCGGCATGGAGGGCATCGGGTTGGTGACCACCAGCTCGCCGACCTCGTCGATCACGGGCTTGCCGCTGGGGTCCCAGGCCTGCAGATCGGTGCCGAGGCCGGGCGCCTGGAGTTCGCCGATGTAGACGGGGAGGGTCGGCACGGCTCCCGCGAAGCAGGAGCACACATCCGTGCCGCCGCTGACGGAGGCGATCCAGAGATCGTCGCGGACCTCCTCGTGGAGCCAGCCGAAGCCGTCGGGCGGCAGCGGCGAGCCGGTCGTGGCCACGCACTGCACGCGGGAGAGGTCGAAGTCTCGGCCCGGATGCACGCCGGCCTTGCGGCAGGCCATGACGTAGGCGGCGGAGGTGCCGTAGAGGGTCGCGCCGGTGCGTTCGGCGATGCGCCACTGGGCGCCGGTGTCGGGGTAGCCGGGGCTGCCGTCGTACAGAACGATGGTGGTGCCCGTGAGCAGGCCGGAGACCAGGAAGTTCCACATCATCCAGCCGGTCGAGGTGTACCAGAAGAACCGGTCCTGGGCGCTGAGGTCGCAGTGCAGGCCGAGCTGCTTGAGGTGCTCGATCAGGATGCCGCCCTGGGACTGCACGATGGCCTTGGGCAGGCCGGTGGTGCCCGAGGAGTACAGCACCCACAGCGGGTGGTCGAACGGGACCTGTTCGAAGACCGGCTCGGCGTCGGCCGAGGTCAGCGACGACCACTCCAGGGCGCCTTCGGGGGCCTCGGTGCCGAGCAGCGGGATGTGGACGACCGCGCGCAGGGTGGGCAGTTCCCGGCGCAGCTCGGCGACGATCTCGCGGCGGTCGTGCTCCTTGCCGCCGTAGCGGTAGCCGTCGACCGTGAACAGGACGACCGGTTCGACCTGCTGGAAGCGATCCAGGACACTGCGGGCACCGAAGTCCGGCGCGCAGGAGGTCCACACGCCGCCGACCGCTGCCGTGGCGAGGAGGGCGACGACTGCCTGCGGGATGTTCGGGAGATAGCCGCTCACGCGGTCCCCTGGCCGCACGCCGAGGGCACGGAGTTCCGCGGCGAGGGAGCCCACCTGGCGCCGCAGTTCGGACCACGTGACGGGGCGCGGCTCCTGCGTCTCGTCGACGGCCACGAGAGCCGGCTCGTCGGCCCGGGTCGCGGACGCGCGCAGGGCGTGTTCGGCGTAGTTGAGGGTCGCCCCGGGGAACCACTCGGCGCCGGGCATGGTGCGGCTGCCGAGCACGCGCGCGTAGGGGGTGGAGAACCGTACGTCGAACCACTCCGTGACGGCCTTCCAGAACGTGTCCAGCTCGTCCACCGACCAGCGGTGCAGGGCCGGGTAACCGCCCTCGGCGGGTGCTCCGTGGTGCTCGGCCGCCCAGGCCTGGAACCTGGTGATCTGCGCCCGGGCGATGCGGTCGGCGTCGGGCTGCCAGAGCGGCTTGAGGTTCGCTGAGGTCATGGGGCGGCTCCCGGGCTGTGCGCGTCGTGTGCGTGGACCGCGCACGGGCTGGGGTGTGCGCGTCACGCGGATGACACGGACGATGCCATGTGATCGACTTCTGCACCAGGGTGCGCCACACATAGCCGCCAGCGTGAAGATGTGCTCTGACCACTGGTGAACGGCAGTTGAACGGCACACCTCAACGGGGATGTCAATGGCAGGGTGAGCAGTATGGACGGTCGTGACCTGGTGCGTTCGGTGAAGGCGGTCGGTTCGGGGGGTGCGGCGCAGGGCTTGCGCACAGTTCGCGCCGCATGGCGCAGGAGGCGTACCGACGCCACCGGGTTGCCGCGACGGGGTGCGGAACGGGCCCGGGTCCCCGGTCCCGTGCGGGACGTGAAGCCTGGACCCGGCGGCGGTCTCGTACGGTTCGCCCGGGCCGAGCTGCGCATCACGGTGGCCGTGAACGGAGCGGTGTTCTGGGGTTGGGACGGAGCCGGGCCCGAGCCGTCGTACGCACTCGCCGACCGCACTCCCGAGCCCGATCCGCGGGCCGTACTGGAGCCCGACAAGGACGGCGGCTGGCGGGTCGTGGCGGAGCGCGTCACGGTCGCGGTCTCACGGCACGGCGCCATCGAGGTACGCACGCCGGGCGGAGTGACCCTGCGCCGCGATCTCGCGCCCCGGTGGTGGGAGCCCGTGAACGGCGGCGTCGCCCGCTGGATGCAGCGGTCCGAAGTGGCGCCGGACGCACGGTTCTTCGGGCTCGGCGGCCGGGCGTCGGGACCACGGCTGCGCAACGGGACGTACCGGCTGTGGAACACGGATCCGGGACAGCCCTTCGGGCCCGGCGACGACCCGCTGTACATCACCATGCCGGTGCAGATGGTGGTCGCCGACGCGGCCACACATCTGGTGTTCCACGACACCACCTGGGACGGCACGGTGACGCTGCGGGAGGGCGAGGAGGGCGCGGGCTCCGGGCACGACCGGGCGGGCGCCAGTGAGCTGCGGATGGACGGCGGACCGCTGCGGTGCTGGGTCATGGTGGGCACCCCCGCGCGCGTGCTGCTCGTCTGGGCGTCACTGACCGGGGCGCCCGCCGCTCCGCCGGCCTGGGCGCTCGGGCACCATCATGCGCGCTGGGGTTTCGGCAGCGAGCACGAAGTGCGCCGGATCGTCGCGGGCTACCGGGAGCGCGCGCTTCCCCTCGACGCCGTCCATCTGGACATCGACCACTACGACGGCCACCGCGTGTTCACGGTCGACCGGGACCGCTTCCCGAAGCTGCCGGCGCTCGCCGAGGACCTGCGCCAGGACGGGATCCGTCTGGTGTCGATCGTCGACCCTGCGGTCGAGGCCGTCGCGGGCAACGCCGTCTACGAGAGTGGAAGTGGCGAGGACGCGTTCGTCCGGGACGCGGCGGGCCGGCTCGTGAAAGGGGTGGTGTGGCCCGGCGAGGTGGTCTACCCGGATTTCACGGACCCCCGTGTGCGGCAGTGGTGGGGCGGTCTCTACGAAGAGCGCCTCGCGCAGGGCTTCGGGGGTTTCTGGCACGACATGAACGAACCGGTGTCCTTCACGGCCTTCGGCGAGAACACCCTGCCCCGATCGGCCCGGCACGCGCTGGAGGGCCGTGGCGGTGACCACCGGGAGGCCCACAACGTGTACGGCCTGTGCATGGCCCGGGCCGCACATGAGGGGCTTCGCCGACTCGTCCCGCACGAGAGACCGTTTCTCTTCTCGCGCTCGGGATGGGCAGGGATGCAGCGCTACGGAGGAACGTGGTCCGGGGACGTGGCCACGGGCTGGCCCGGCCTGCGGGCCTCACTGGCGCTGGTGGTGGGGCTGGGTCTGTGCGGCATCCCGTACTCCGGGCCGGATGTGGGCGGCTTCGACGGGACTCCGTCGCCCGAGCTGTATCTGCGCTGGTTCCAGCTCGCCTCGTATCTGCCGCTGTTCCGTACGCACGCGAGTCTGCGGGCCGGCCGCCGGGAGCCCTGGGAGTTCGGCGACGAGGTCCTCGAGCACGCGCGCGTGGCGCTCGTCGAGCGGCGGCGGCTGCTGCCGTACTTCGTCACGCTGGCGCACATGGCGCGCCGCACGGGCGCCCCCTATGTGCGGCCGCTGTGGTGGGGCACGCCCGAGGACCGGGCGCTGAGGGACTGCGAGGACGCCTTCCTGCTGGGCGACAGCCTCCTGGTGGCTCCGGTACTGGAGCCCGGAGCGCGCCGGCGGACGGTGGTCCTGCCGCGGGGCCGGTGGTACGACACGACGACCGAAGAGGCGTACCAAGGGCCGGGACATGTGCGGATCGATGCCCCCTTGGGCCGGATTCCGGTGCTCGCCCGCGCGGGAGCCGTCCTGCCGGTGCGGGCCGAGGACGGCGGTCTGGAGTTGGAGGTGTGGGCACCCGCACGGGGACGTTCGGGGAGCGGGGTGGTGGTGCCGGACCCGGGCGACGGATGGGCGGCCGAGGCGGCCACGGAACGGTATGTGACCCGGTGGAAGGGCCGGAAGGTGGTGGTCCGGCGGGACGGTGACGACGGCAAGGACGAGCCGACGTATCCGGTTCGCCTACGAGGCCCGCGCACCGGGTGAGCCGGGCGGCATGCGCGCGTGGTGTCTCCGCCGCGTGCCGGCCAGCGGGCGCGTCGTTCCCGGCGTGTGCGAGTCGAGCGGTAACCGCCCGCGCTGCCTGGCGGTTCGGTCCGGGCGGGACGTGCTCGGGGGCCGTCCCGCCCGTGTCTCACACGTAGCGGCCCTGGAACCATCCCTGTACGACGAGCGTGTGCAGCGGGAAGGCGAGTTCGGCCGGACGGCGCAGGAGGTGCCAGCCCTCCGTCTCGTCCGTGCCGGCGGACGGCGGGAGGTCGGCGGCCGGGCGCTCGGGGAGCAGCCCGAACAGCAGGAGGTGGCCGTCGGGCGAGCTCATCGCGTCGACGAGCCGCACATCGCGGGCGGCCGCGTCGATGCCCGTCTCCTCCTTGAGTTCCCGGACGACGGCGTTCCGCCAGTCCTCGCGGTACTCGATGAAGCCCCCGGGCAGGGCGGTACCGCCGCGGGCGGGAGGAATGGTTCGGGTGATGACCACCAGGGCTGTTCCCTTGGTGTCGTACACGGGCTGGAGGGCCACCGCCACGGGCAGCGGATTGCGATAGGCGACCGTGCCACAGGCGGTGCAGGTGCGGGGCCAGTCGGAGACGCCCTCGCCGTAGGGCGCTCCGCAGCTCGAACAGTGCGAGCCCGGCACGGAGTCGGCGGATGCGAACGGAGATTCGGACACGGGGCGGACTGTATCCGATCACGGGGAGGGCGTCTTCCGGGGGCGGCGCGGCAGGGCCATGCGGAGGCCGAAGCGGCGTCGGTGTGGGCGGGGTGTCGCGGTGTGTGCCTTTTCCGCCCCGCCTCACAAGGGCATTCGGCCCGGTCGAGGACCGGGACGGCCGGAACCACCCCCGTGGGCCCCGGCCGCTCCCATCTCTGGTCCGACGTCGGCAGGGGCGCGTGCGGTTCTTCGCGATGCCTGCCGCTTTCCGGTCGGCCGTGACACACTCCTGACGTTCCGTCAGATAACTCGGGAGGGACCATGTCGCGTGTCCGCACACCCGTGGTGGCGGGTTGGTTCGCCGGCGAGGGGAAGGACTTCCACCTCGTCGGCACACGGTGCTCCGCCTGCGGGTCGGTGTTCTTTCCGCGAGAGGACACCTTCTGCCGCAACCCGGGCTGCCCCGACGGTCAGCTCCACACTGTGCGACTGTCCAGGTACGGGCGAATCTGGTCATACACCGATTCCCAGTACCGTCCTCCGTCACCCTATGTGACCAATCCGGAACTTCCGTGGGAGCCCTGCACGTTGGTCGCGGTGGAACTGGAAGCGGAGCGCATCGTGGTGCTCGGGCAGGCGGTCCCGGGGGTGACCGTCGCCGATCTGGAGGTGGGCGGTCAGGTCGAGGTCGTCCCCGGTGTGCTGAGCGAGGACGCGGAGACGACGTGGACGACATGGCACTGGCGGCCGACGGGGGTGGCGATATGACGGAGGATGTGGCGGTCCTCGGTGCGGGCATGCATCCCTGGGGCAAATGGGGGCGGAGTTTCGTCGCGTACGGGACGGCGGCGGCGCGCGCGGCGCTCGCCGACGCGGGAGTCGACTGGCGGGACGTCGGTTCGATCGTGGGCGCGGACACGGTGCGGGGCGGCTATCCCGGGTATGTCGCGGGCGCGACGTTCGCCAAGGCTCTCGGCTGGCAGGGAGCACGGGTGGCGAGCGTGTACGCGGCGTGCGCATCGGGGGCGCAGGCACTCGACACGGCGCGGGCGCAGATCCTCTCGGGGCTCGCCGAGGTGGTGCTCGTGGTCGGGGCCGACTCGGCGCCCAAGGGGTTCTTCCGCCCCGCCGACGGTGACCGGACCGACGATCCCGACTGGCTGCGGTTCCGGGTCCTCGGAGCGACGAATCCGGTGTACTTCGGGCTGTACGCGCGCAGGCGGATGGCCGTCCACGGCGACACGGTCGATGACTTCGCCCAGGTCAAAGTGAAGAACGCGGCCATGGGCGCCCTGAATCCCAACGCCCGCTACCGCCAGCCGGTCACCGCTGAGGAAGTCGCCGCATCCGCGGTGGTCGCCGATCCCTTGCGACTGCTCGACATTTGCGCGACATCGGACGGCGGGGCGGCCCTGGTCCTGTCGAGCCTGGAGTTCGCGCGACGGCACGGGATGCCGGAACCGGTGCGCATACGCGCGGTGTCCACGGTGACTCCGCGCTATCCGAACACCATGCTCGACCTGCCCGACATCGCGACGGACTCGGCGGTGGGGGCGGAGCCCCCCGGCGAGACGTTCCGTGCCTCGATCACACGGAACGCCTACGAGGAAGCAGGGATCGGTCCCGAGGACCTTTCCCTCGCCGAGGTCTACGACCTGTCCACCGCCCTGGAGTTGCAGTGGTACGAGGATCTGGGGCTGTGCCAGGAGGGTGAGGCGGCCAAACTGCTACGGGAAGGGGCCACTGCGCTGGGCGGACGGATACCCGTCAACACCAGCGGTGGACTGGCCTCCTTCGGGGAAGCCGTTCCGGCGCAGGCGATCGCCCAGGTGTGCGAGCTGACCTGGCAGTTGCGTGGCGCGGCGGGCGACCGGCAGGTGGCCGGTGCGCGGGCCGGGATCACCGCGAACCAGGGGCTGTTCGGGCATGGGTCCGCGGTCGTGGCGGTGCGGTGAGGGGGCGAGGCGCAGGGCACCGGCGTCACAACGGTCGACGTGGGCCACGGCGACCACGGCAATCACGCACCCACGTACGTCAGTCACCCACGTCCCTCACGCGTCCCTGGGCCTCACTGCGTCCGCCGCCGGTGTTCACACGCTCCGTGTTCACCCGGGAATGCTGTGTGAACAGGTCGTGAACTGCTTCTCGGCGTGCCCAGTTGGCGTCATTATGCTCCCGTGCCCTCCTGGACGGATACTCTCCGCTTCGCTTTCCAGCCGGTGGTCAATCTGACGACCGGAGGGGTCACAGCGCTGGAGATCCTCGCACGCCCGGAGACCGGCGACATCCTCGCCCAGGCCCGCCGCGACCCCGAACTCGACGGGAACCTGGCCGCGTTGGCGGTGGCCGCGGCGGCACACAGGGAGGCGCTGCTTCCGCTGCATGTCAATGTGTTCGCCGGCACTCTCGCCGACCTCGGTGGCCTCACCGCAGTACGGAACGCCGTGCGTGAAGCGGGCCGACTGCCGTGGGAGGTGACCATCGACATCGTTCCTCCGTTCACGCACGTGCCGCACCGGGCCCTGCTGGAGGCTGTCGACGCGCTGCGCGGCGAAGGCTTCCGGATCTGCGCGGACGGCGTCGGCGACGGCGACATACCGCTGCGGCTGCTCTCCGACATGGCACCGGACGTGGTGAAGCTCGATGTGTCGCTGCTGTCCCGCCCGGCCGTGGTGCGGGCCATGCGCACGCTGTGCGAGGAACTCGGCGCGCTTTTGTCGGTCGAGGGCGTGGAAACGGAGTTGCAGTGCGAATCCGTGAGATCGGCGGGCGCGCAACTGGCCCAGGGCGACCTGTTCGCACCGCCGTCCCGGCGTCCCGGCGCTGACGTATACGTTCCGCCGCTTCCCGCCTCGGCCGAACCGGCACCGCCCACCGGTCCTTCGGTGCGGCAGTACGTCCGGCCTGCCGCGCTGTTGCCCGCCACGGCCTCGGCCGCACAGGTGCGGGCGCGACTGACCGGCTCGCCCGACGTGTCCGGCGTACTGCTGGTGGACCGGGCCGGGGTGCCCCTCCGGTCCATTCACCGCTCACGCTTCCTGCTGTCGATGTCAGGCCGCTACGGCCATGCGCTGTACGCCGACCGTCCGGCCGCGAAGCTGGGCGACCCCCCACGCACCGTCGGCATCGACGCCACGGCCTGGGAGGTGCTCGACGTGGTGGCGGACGGCGAGCGGGACCGTACCTCCGACGATGTGGCGGTGGTCGACCGGGCCAGGCGGTGCGTGGGCGTCGTCAGGCTCGCCGACCTCGTACGAGCGCTGGCGGAGAGCCGGGTGGAGGAGGCTGCGGGGCTCAATCCGCTGACCCGGCTGCCCGGTTCCGATGCGATCACCGCCGAGGTGGACCGACGGATCACGGACGGACGGTTGTTCGCGCTGGGCTGGCTCGACGTGGACCACTTCAAGCAGGTCAACGACGGGGCGGGCTTCGCTGCCGGTGACGAACTGATCCGCGCGGTGGGGCGGGCCCTGCAAGGGGCCGCGTCGGGGAGCACACGCGTCGGGCACATCGGCGGGGACGACTTCCTGGTGCTGGCTGATCTGGAAGGCCTCAATCGCCTCGTGGCCTCAGTACTGGACGTGCCTTGGTCGGCAGGCGGGCGCCCCGTGACCCTGTCGCTGGCCACGGTCCTGTGCGCACCGGGAAGCGTGAGCGACCACCGCCAGGCGGCGGCGTGTCTCGCGCCCCTGAAGCAAGCCGCGAAGGCGCTGAGCGGGGCTAGTTGGGTCTTCGGACAGGCCGGTCTGCCGGGGCACGAGGTCCGCCGCGGCGTGACCCCGGCGCCGGCCCGGGCCGGTGGTCCGGCGCGAGGCTGACCGGCCTCGTCCCGGGCGTCGCGGAGATCCGCGTCGTTCTCCGGTGCCGAAGTCCGCGGCAGCGCGGCCTGCGTCTCGCCATCGTGTGTGTCCCGGCCCGCGTTCGCACAGCAGCGCTGCTGCCTGCCTCAGGCATTCCCGTCCCCGACCTTGACGCTCTCGGGACGCCGGTGAAAACTTCCGGATGTCAGTCGGCATCGCCGCATTCGGCCGTATTCGGGTAGTGCGCCCCTGAGGTCCATGCCCGTACGACGAGTCAGCCATGACAGGCGATTCCACTGCGCAGGCACGCTCGTCGCGGACGCCGGGCGGGGCGCGGGACCTTTCCTGCCCTCGGCTGAAGTCGCCAAGGGAAACGCACCCTGCACGGAGGACGGACACGGGGCGGAACCGCCCCGTGCGAGGGCCAGGAGCCGCCATGACGCAAGAAGGCATCTTCGTCGGCGAGTTGATCGGATCGGCTGTCCTCATCCTGTTCGGCGCGGGTGTCCGTGGCGCCGTCACCCTCGACTGCTCGAAGGCCAAGGGCGCCGGCCGGGTCCTCATCGCGCGGTTCCGAACCAGCGCCGACGAGCACGAGGCGCTGCCCCGCTCGAGCGGCCATGCGATCAACCCCGCCCGCGAACTCGGCCCGTGCATCACCCACTACCGGCTCCCGGTCCCCGAGAGGGGGACTCCGCGCCGGAGTTGTGTCTGGACACCGATGGTGCGACCACTGATCGGCGGGGCGCTCACGGCCCTTGTGCACAACGCAGCATCCTGACCCTTTGACGAAGGGGACGTCATGACGGACAACGGCCAGAAGTACGTCGCCGCGATCGACCAGGGCACCACGTCCAGCCGCTGCATCGTCTTCGACCGCAGCGGCGCGATCGTCGCCGTCGACCAGCGCGAACACCGCCAGATCTTCCCCAAGCCCGGCTGGGTGGAACACGACGCCACGGAGATCTGGTCCAAGGTGCAGGCGGTGGTCGCCGGCGCGATCGCCAAGGCCGGGCTGCGCGCCGACCAGATCGGCGCGCTCGGCATCACCAACCAACGTGAGACGACGGTCCTGTGGGACCGCGCCACGGGCAAGCCGGTGCACAACGCCGTCGTCTGGCAGGACACCCGGACGGCCGCGCTGTGCAGGGAACTCGGCGACTCCGACGGGCAGGACCGTTTCCGCGAGGAGACGGGACTGCCCCTCGCCAGCTACTTCTCCGGACCCAAGGTGGCCTGGCTGCTCGACAACGTGCCCGGTCTCAGGGCCCGCGCCGATCGCGGGGAGATCGCCTTCGGCACCATCGACTCCTGGCTCATCTGGAACCTGACCGGAGGCACGGACGGCGGACGGCATGTCACCGACGTCACCAACGCGAGCCGGACCATGCTGATGAACCTGGACACACTCCAGTGGGACCCCTCGATCCTGTCCGCGATGAACGTCCCGGAATCGGTGCTGCCGGAGATCAGGTCCTCCGCCGAGGTGTACGGCACCGCCGTCGGCGGGCTCGCGGGGGTGCCCGTGGCATCGGCGCTGGGCGACCAGCAGGCGGCCGTGTTCGGGCAGGCCTGCTACGAGGTGGGCACGGCCAAGAACACGTACGGCACCGGCAGCTTCCTGTTGCTCAACACCGGCAACCGTCCGGTGCCGTCCAAGAGCGGACTGCTGACGACGATGGGCTACAAGATCGGCGGTGAGGCGCCCGTCTACTGCCTGGAGGGGTCGATCGCGATCACGGGCGCCCTGGTGCAGTGGTTCCGCGACCAGCTCGGGATCATCCGTACCGCGGACGAGATCGAGACCCTGGCGGCAAGCGTCGAGGACAACGGCGGGGCGTACATCGTGCCCGCTTTCTCCGGCCTTTTCGCCCCCTACTGGCGCTCGGACGCGCGGGGTGTGATCACCGGCCTGACCCGGTACGTCACCAAGGCACACATGGCGCGGGCGGTGCTGGAGGCGACGAGCTGGCAGACGCGGGAGGTCGTGGACGCCATGTACCAGGACTCCGGGGTGAAGATCACCAGCCTGAAGGTCGACGGCGGCATGACGAAGAACAACCTCCTCATGCAGCACCAGGCGGATGTGCTCGGCGTCCCCGTCATCCGCCCGGAGGTCTCCGAGACGACCTGCCTGGGCGCCGCGTACGCGGCCGGCCTCGCGACCGGAGTGTGGGACGACCTCGATGAGCTCAAGTCGCACTGGCAGAAGGACGTCGAGTGGACGCCCACGATGCAGGCGCCGGAGCGCGACCGCGAGTACCACAACTGGCGCAAGGCCGTGGAGAAGAGCTTCGGATGGCAGGAGGACGGGGTGGGCTGATCTCCCCCTCCGCGTGCGCGTGCGTCACTCGTGGACCACGCGCGCGAGCGCGGCGGCTCGTACCCCGGTCGGCGGGGGTACGGGCCGCCCGTGCGCGCGGAGCCTCAAGTGGCGACGTTCTCGCGGGCCGCCGCCGCGTGCGTCATCGCGTGCCGGACGACCTCGATCAGCACCTCTTTGACCGACTGCCGCTCGCGGGCGTCGCACAGGACGACCGGGACGCCGTCGTCGAGGTCGAGGGCCTGGCGCACGTTCTCCGCGGGATAACGCGCCGCGCCGTCGAAGCAGTTGACGCCTACCACGAAGGGTATGGAGCGGCGCTCGAAGTAGTCGACGGCGGCGAAGCAGTCCTCCAGTCGGCGGGTGTCGGCGAGGACGACGGCGCCCAGGGCGCCGGTGGCCAGTTCGTCCCACAGGAACCAGAAACGGTCCTGGCCGGGCGTACCGAACAGGTACAGCACCAGGTCCTCGCGGAGGGTGATGCGGCCGAAGTCCATCGCGACCGTGGTGGTGTTCTTGCCCTCCACGCCCCTGGTGTCGTCGACCGGACGGCCCGCCTCGGTGAGCACCTCCTCGGTGCGCAGCGGCCTGATCTCGCTGACCGCGCCGACGAGGGTGGTCTTGCCCACGCCGAAACCACCGGCCACGAGGATCTTGAGCGTGACGGGCTCCACCGGCGGCATCCCGCGCTCACTGCGCCCGAAGATCATCGTTCTCTTCTCCTGCTCGATGGGGTTCGGTCGGTGGCGGTCCGTAGCCTCCGCCGCCTGGGGTTTCGACGACCAGTACGTCGCCGGGGCCCACGTCTGCCGAATCGCTGCCCTGGAGAGGGAGCACGGTCCCGTCCGCGCGCTCCACGCGGTTGGCACCGAGCGCCCCCGGCTTACCGCCCGCCATACCGTAGGGCGGGACCCTGCGGTGCTGGGAGAGCGTGGACACGGTCATGGGTTCCTTGAAACGGATGCGGCGGACCGCGCCGTCTCCCCCGCGCCAGCGACCGGCACCGCCGCTGCCGTACCGTACCGCGAACTCGTCGAGCAGGACCGGCAGTCGCCACTCGAGTACCTCGGGATCGGTCAGGCGCGAGTTGGTCATGTGCGTCTGCACGACGGGCGCGCCCGGGAATCCGTCGCCGGCGCCCGATCCGGAGGCGACCGTCTCGTAGTACTGGTACCGGTCGTTGCCGAAGGTGACGTTGTTCATGGTGCCGGAGCCCTCGGCCTGCACGTGCAGGGCCGCGTACAGGGCGCCGGTGATGGCCTGGGAGGTCTCGACGTTGCCTGCGACGACGGCGGCCGGGGGCTCGGGGGCGAGCATGGAGCCGGACGGCACGACGATCTCGAGGGGGCGCAGACAGCCGTCGTTGAGCGGGATGTCGTCGGCGACGAGGGTACGGAAGACGTACAGGACGGCCGCGTTGACGACCGAGAAGGGCGCGTTGAAGTTGGTGGCGAGCTGCGGGGACGTGCCCGTGAAGTCGACGGTCGCGGAGCGGCTTTCGCGGTCCACCCGGACGCGGACCCGGATGACGGCGCCGGAGTCCGTCTCGTAGGCGTAGTCGCCGTCGTCCAGGGCGTCGATGACGCGGCGGACGGCCTCCTCGGCGTTGTCCTGGACGTGCTTCATGTATGCCTGGACGACGTCGAGCCCGAAGTTCTCGATCATGCGCCCGACTTCGTCCACGCCTTTCCGGTTGGCGGCGATCTGGGCGCGCAGGTCGGCGAGGTTGGTCCTCGGGTTGCGTGACGGGTGGGGCGCCTCGGTCAGCAGACGCATCGTGTCCTCTTCGCACAGGCGCCCGTTCTCGGCGAGCAGCCAGTTGTCGAAGAGGACGCCTTCCTCCTCGATGGTGCTGCTGTGCGCCGGCATGGAACCGGGGGCGATCCCGCCGATCTCCGCATGGTGGCCGCGCGAGGCGACATAGAAGAGGATCTGCTCACCCTCCGTGTCGAAGACTGGGGTGATGACAGTGACGTCGGGCAGGTGGGTCCCGCCGTGGTACGGGTCGTTGACCGCGTAGGTGTCGCCGGGGCGCATACGGCCGGCCCGCCGCCGCACGACCTCCTTGACGCTCGTGCCCATCGACCCGAGGTGCACCGGGATGTGGGGGGCGTTGGCGACCAGGTTGCCCTCGGGATCGAAGAGGGCGCAGGAGAAGTCCAGGCGCTCCTTGATGTTGACGGACTGGGCCGTGGACTCCAGGCGGGCGCCCATCTGTTCGGCGATGGACATGAACAGGTTGTTGAAGACCTCGAGCAGGACGGGGTCGGCTTTTGTGTCGAGATCGGAACTCTCCGTAATCGCCGCCCGTTCCATGAGCAGATGCCCGTCGTCGGTCGCCGCGGCCCGCCAGCCGTCGTCGACGACGGTCGTCGCACTGGCCTCCGTGATGATCGCGGGGCCGTTGACGCTGTCGCCGGGAGGCAGGTTCTCGCGGCGGTGCAGAGGTACGTCGCGCCAGGTGCCGCCCGTGTGGAGACGGGCGGTCTCGGGGGCGGCGGGGCGGCCTTCGTAGGGGGCGAGGGCGGACAGATCGGGGGGTTCGGTGATGCCGGTGGCTTCCACGGAGAGGGCTTCGACCACGATCGGGCGGTCGAGTGTGAAGGAGTACGTGGTGCGATGACGTTCTTCGAAAGCGCGCCTCATCTCGTCCGGGTCGGCCAGCTCGACGGTGAGGGTGGTGTCCGTGCCGTCGTAGCGCAGCTGGGCCCGACGGACGATTCGGATGCGGTCCTCGGGCACGTCCTCGGCCAGGAGTTCGGCGCGAGCGGTGGCCGCCAGGTCGTCGGCCGTCTCCAGCACGCCGGGCATCGAGGCGGGCTCCAGGGGCGCCTCCACGGACTGCTCGCGCATCGCGGTCGTGTCGGCGAGCCCGATGCCGAGGGCCGAGAGCACCCCGGCCATGGGCGGCACGAGGACGGTGCGGATGCCGAGGGAGTCGGCGACCATGCACGCGTGCTGGCCGCCCGCCCCGCCGAACGTGGTGAGCGCGTAGCGGGTGACGTCGTGCCCTTTCTGGACCGAGATCCGCTTCACCGCGTTGGCGATATTGGCGACGGCGATCTGCAGGTAGCCCTCGGCGACCTGCTCGGGGGTGCGGTCGTCGCCGGTCCGCTCGCCGATCTCCGCCGCGAGGGCGGCGAAGCGTTCGCGGACGAGGGCGTCGTCGAGGGGCTGGTCGCCGTCGGCGCCGAAGACTCGCGGGAAGTGGGCCGGCTGGATACGGCCGAGCATGACATTGGCGTCGGTGACGGTGAGCGGGCCTCCGCCGCGGTAGCAGGCGGGCCCCGGCTCCGCGCCCGCCGAGTCCGGCCCTACGCGGTAGCGGGACCCGTCGAAGTGCAGGATCGAGCCGCCGCCCGCCGCGACCGTGTGGATGTCGAGCATCGGGGCACGCAATCGGACGCCGGCGATCTGCGTGGTGAAAACGCGTTCGTACTCGCCGGCGAAGTGCGAGACGTCGGTGGAGGTGCCGCCCATGTCGAAGCCGATGACCCGGTCCAATCCGGCGAGCTGCGACATCCGCGCCATGCCCACGATCCCGCCCGCCGGCCCGGAGAGGATGGCGTCCTTCCCGCGGAACTGCCCGGCCTCGGCAAGTCCTCCGTTGGACTGCATGAACATCAGGCGCACGCCTTCGAGTTCGTCGGCGACGTGCTGGACGTAACGGCGCAGGACGGGCGAGAGGTAGGCGTCGACGACGGCGGTGTCGCCGCGTGGGACCAGTTTCATCAGGGGGCTGACCTCGCTCGACAGCGAGATCTGCGGGAAGCCGGTGCGGGCGGCCAGCTCGCCGATCGCCTGCTCATGGGCGGGGTGCAGATGGCTGTGCATGCAGACCACGGCCAGTGCGCGGATCCCGTCGTCGTACGCCTCCCTGAGCGGCCTTGCGAGAGCCTCGAGGTCGGGGGCGCTCAGGACGGTGCCGTCGGCCGCGATGCGTTCGTCGACCTCGACGACCCGTTCGTAGAGCAGTTCGGGCAGTTCGATGGCGCGGGCGAAGATGCTCGGGCGGTTCTGGTAGGCGATGCGCAGTGCGTCGCGGAAGCCACGGGTGATGACGAGGAGTGTGCGTTCGCCCTTGCGCTCGAGAAGGGCGTTGGTGGCGACGGTGGTGCCCATACGGACCGTTTCGATGGGCTCGTTGCCGTCGATGAGGTCGCGTACGCCCGCGACGGCGGCGTCGGCGTAGCGGTGGGGGTTGTCCGACAGCAGCTTGTGGGTGAGCAGGCGGCCGTCCGGGCGGCGCGCGACGATGTCGGTGAAGGTGCCGCCGCGGTCGACCCAGAACTGCCAGCCCGTGGTCACGTCCGTCTCTCCGATCGCACTGCTCGGAACCGGGTCCGCAGGATCGTCGGCGAACTGCGGACGGTGGTCGACGACCGGTCAGATCATAACGGGCGGGTGGTCACCGTGCCGGTCCGCAGGCCGGAGGTGCGGCCGGCACCGGTGAGGCGGGCGGCAGGACCCGCGTGCTCGCCCGGAGTGCGCGGAAAGCCGGGGTCACAGGGCCCGCAGGCCGTCGATCACATCCCGCAGAATGCTCTCGTCCACCAGTTCCGCGGGCGGCACAGGCCGCGTGACATGCACCAGTTCCTCGTCCACCAGGTCCCCGACGAGGACGCGCACCACGCCGATCGGCAGGTCGAGTCCGGCGGCGAGCTCGGCGACCGACTGCGGCGCCTCGCGGCACAGGCCGACGATGTCCACGTGCTCCGGGGACAGCGACGCGTCCGCCTCGGGATCGTCCGCATGGGGCTCCGTGACGACCACCGCGATCAGGTCGAGGCGGTGCTGGGCGGCATGGCTGGTACGGCCGCGTGTCATGGCGTACGGACGGACCACCGGTCCGGCGTCGTCGTCGAACCAGCGGCTTCTTCCCTGATCGTCTCCGCTCATGTGATCCCACTACCCACCCGAGGGCAGATCGGTGCGCGGAGCGGAGCCCAGATGTGCTCCCACCCGCTTGACCAGGAGGGTCATCTCGTACGCCACCTGGCCTACGTCGGAATCCGAGTCCGACAGAACGGCGAGGCAGCTGCCGTCGCCTGCGGCGGTGACGAACAGGAACGCCTCGTCGAGTTCGATGATGGTCTGCCGGACCCCGCCCGCGTCGAAGTGCCGGCCGACGCCCTTGGCGAGGCTGTGGAACCCGGAGGCGACCGCGGCCAGGTGCTCGCTGTCCTCCCGGCTCAGCTCGTTGGAGACTCCGGTGGGCAGGCCGTCGCTCGACAGCACGAGCGCCTTGCGGATGCTGGCGACGCGCTCCACCAGGTCGTCGAGGAGCCAGTTCAGCTCTCCCGACCCCTTGTTGATCGCGTTGGACCCTGCGGCATTCGGTGCGGTCATCGACCGTCCCCCTTTGTCGTTCCTCGTGCTGAGCCGTCCCGGGCTTCGTCGCCCGTGGCGTTCTCCTCGCGGCCGCGCTGCCACCCTCGCTGGAGCGAGGCGAAGCGGCTGCGTACCTCGTCGGCGTCACGCTCGGCGGGTTGCGCCGCGTCCGCCGTGCTGGACCGCTCGCGTTCGCGGCGCCGGTCGGGGCCTTCCTTCAACTGCGGGGCCAGGCTGGCCTGGCGTACACGGCGGGGCAGTGCGCCCGCACTGGACTCTTCCGTTCCGTCCGCCGCTTCCCGGTGCGCGGTGGTCCCCTCCGCAGCGTCCGGGGCCGGGGTACGGCGGCGCCGGGGCAGGGCCGGTGCCTCGGCCTGGTCACCGGCCGAACGTGCGGCGCCTTCGGGGAGTTCTCCCGTGCGGCCCGCCGGGCGTTCGGCCCTCTGGAGACCCGTCACACGCCTCTCCAGCGAGCGCGGTTCCTCATCGGCCCCTTGGCGCCGCGATCCCTGCCCGGTGACGGGGCGGCCGTGCGAGCTGACGAGCTTGGGGGTCCGCCGGGGCGGCAGCGGGACGGGAGCATCCAGGTGGTCGCTCTTGCCGGAACGGGCCGCGTCCCGCCGGATGTCGCGGGCCTGCTGGTGCTGCTCGGCCGGGACCTCCTCGAGAGGACGGGGGCGGAACAGGCCACCTCGTTCACGGTCCTCGTCCTCCAGGGCGTCGGGGAAGTCGTCGAGCGCGTCCAGGTCGACCGGTGCCTCCAGTTCGACCGGGCCGTTGAGGATGGAGGCCGGCATACCGGGAAGCCTGGCGGTCCCCCGGGACAGCTGCGCCGTGCCCTCCCCCTCGTGCCCGGCGTCCTTCGGAGGCACCGGACGGTCGAGGCGGAAGCCGATCCCGTTGGTGTCCGGCACGTCCTCGGTCAGCAACGCGTCGGGGATGAGGACGACGGCCGTGGTGCCGCCGTAGGGGGACGGCTGGAGGGAGACACGGACGTTCTGCCGCTGGGCGAGCCGGCTCACCACGAACAGGCCGAGCCGGTCGGTGTCGGAGAGTTCGAACTCAGGGGTCTCGGCCAGCCGCAGGTTGGCGTCCAGGAGCGTCTCGGCCGTCATACCGAGGCCGCGGTCGTGGATCTCCAGGGTGAAGCCGCTGGCCACGCGTTCACCGACGACCTGGACGGCGGTGTGCGGCGGCGAGAACACGGTGGCGTTCTCCAGCAGTTCGGCCACGAGGTGGGTGAGGTCGGCGACCGCGGGGCCGGTGACGGCGACGCGCGGCAGCCGTCGCACCTCGATGCGCTCGTAGTCCTCGACCTCTGCGACGGCGGCGCGCACCACGTCCATGAGCTGGATGGGCTTGCGCCACTGCCGGGAGGGTGCGGCGCCGGAAAGGATGACCAGGCCCTCGGCGTGGCGGCGCATGCGGGTGGTGAGGTGGTCGAGGCGGAAGAGGTCGGCGAGTTCCTCGGTGTCCTCGGTCCTGCGCTCCATGGTGTCGAGCAGGGTGAGCTGTTTGTGCAGCAGTACCTGGCTGCGGCGGGCGAGGTTGACGAAGACCTCGGAGACCCCGGCGCGCAGCTCGGCCTGTTTGACGGCGGCCTCCACTGCGGCGCGCTGAAGGGTGTTGAGGGCCTGACCGACCTCGCCGATCTCGTTCTTGTCGTACTCCAGCCGCGGCACTTCTGTCTCGACGTCCACCTGTTCACCCGCGGACAACCGGCGCATCACGCTGGGCAGTCGCACCCCGGACGCCTCATGGGCCTCCAGGCGCAGCCGGCGCAGATCGCGGATGAGTCCGCGGCCGATACGCGCGGACAGGATCAGTGAGACCAGCAGGGCGACCAGACCCAGCACCCCGGCCACGCACGCCTTCACAATGACGTTGACGACCAGGGGACGGACGCGGTCCTGGTAGCGGTCCGCCGCCTGCGTGTTCATCGTGTCGAGGCGGCTCAGGACCCGCCCCGCGGTCTCGTCCCAGCTCTTTGCGGTCACCCCGTGCGGTGTGCCGGGGGCACCGGTGACGACGACCCGTTCGGCCACGCGCAGGGGGGCGGTGTCGGCGTTGCTCCAATAGCGCTGGAAGCGTTCGCTCTCCGACTCGGGGAGCACCGACAGGCTGATGTCGTACATCACGGCGCGCTGGGCGACGAGATCGGAGACGTCGTGGATCTCGTCACGGGTGATCCGGCCGGCCACGAGCGCGGAGCCCAGGAGGGCGTCCTCGCGGGAGAGCAGTTCGCGGGCCCGCGAGACCTCGACGAGAGCGCGGCCCTCCTTGTCCATCTCCATGTTGTCGAGGACCTGCAGATTGGCGAGCAGCGTGAAACAGGGATCGACGAGACGGTCGTAGAGGTCCAGGGCCTGGGCGCGGCTGACGGTGCCTTCCTCGACGCTGCGCCGGAGCGAGTCGATGCCGTCCAGGGCGTCCAGGATCGAGCTGAGGCGATCGGCGGTGCCCGGTCCCATCTCGTCCTGCAGGTCAGTGTCCTTGCCGTCGCGACGGAGCTTGTCCACCATCTCGTCGGTGGCGGCGCGGCTGCGGCGGAGCGCGGCGAGCGCGTCGGAGGCCCGCGGGTCGGCAAGGTAGACAAGGGCCTGGCGGCGCTCCTGCTGCAGAACGCGCACGGTGTCCTCGGTGGGGTAGCCGACCTTCTCGACGACGTCCGAGACCGTGAACAGCGACTGCGCCTCACGGCCGGTGAGCACCGTCGCGAAGGCCCAGATGGCGGTCAGGGACAGCAGCGGCACGAGAAGCAGCGCCACGATCTTCCGGCGGATGGACTTCCCGCGAAAGCGCATGGCCTCCCCCAGCTCGGCCCCCCGCGGTCCGGGGGTACACATGTGCGTCAACAAACGGCGCGAGCCTACTACCGACACAGGCGTATCTCGAAGGGCCGGCCGTGTGCGCCGGCCCCTGGACTGCCGACGGGAGATGGGCCGTTGTCACGCCATTACGGGAGATTGCCTACCCGAAACCGGCGTCCGGCGTAAGAAGTCGTGCAAGGGGAACCCGGGTCTCTTGGCCGGAAATTTTCGTTCACCCGGGAATCATCAGTCGACATCGATCGTCTTCCTGTACGGGAAACGGGGGCGGATTCGGTCACAGGCACCGCATGCCGCGCTCAGGTGGCGTAAAACAGCGCAAGCCGGGCAGCCACTGGGGAGCCGGGGTCAGATGACACCGGGCAAGAGGGCTGCGGGCGGTGGGGAGTGACGCATTGATGGGCACGGCGGAGCGGGAGACGCACGGGACGGGGGCCCCGGCGCCCAGGGTGGAGCGAGGGAACCCGCGGGCACCGGAACGCGCCGTTCCGGCGGACGCGCGCCTGGAGATACCGTCCGGGCGCCGCCCGGTCGGCGAGTCGGTCCCCGCGCCGGGTGAAGCGCGGTACGAGGCGCCGAACTACCGGCCGTTGTGGGTCGAGGAGCCCGCGCGCCGCAGGCGGCTGCCGGATCCCGTGCGCACGGCGGCGGTGCGGGCGGTATTGATCATCTCGGTGACGCTGATCCAGGCGGTGATCGCCTTTCTGTGCACGCTGGCGGGCTCCTGGCTGGCGTTCCCCATGGTGCTCAGCAGCGTGGCCAGCACGGTGGTGGCGACCTGGGGTGTGCTGGACGTCTGGGTGACACGGCAGGTGTGGAACCAGCGCCACGGAGTGGTGTCGGTCCCGAGCAGCACGGCACGTGCCCTGCGCCGGGAGCGCCGCACGGCCCACCGCCAGGCGCGGGCCGTCGAGCAGCGGCAGGAACGCATACGCAGGCAGGGCGGAGCCGGGCAGCTCTCCCATCCCTGACAGCCCAGCGGGCTATGGTGCGCCCACGGCCGGTCGCTTGAACATCCGTGTCGCCGTGATCTCGCTGTGCACCGCTTCTTCGTCCTGGAGCTGCTGCGGCAGTCCTGGACGGAGGTGTTCCTCCACGCGGATGTACTTGAGGCCGGCCCGCAGGTCGGCGTCGTTGCGCAGCCGGATCACCAGCGGGAACTCGGCGAGCGCCGTAGTGTCGAACAGCCCGGTGGTGTAGAGCAGTTGCACGCCCAGGGCGTCCGACACGGCCCGCTGGAGCTCCAGCAGATAGGTCGCGTTGGCGCGTCCGATGGGGTTGTCCAGGAAAAGCGTTCCGGCGTGACGGTGCTTGTCGCGGCCGCGGTCGTTACTGCGCAGGGCCGCCATCGTGCAGTACAGGGCGATGGCGGCGGTGAGCAGCTGTCCACCGGAGAACACGTCGCCCATCTGACCGACGGGAACCCGCTCGGCGCGCAGTACGGCATCGGGCTTGAGGATCTCCACGGCGACGCCCTTCGGCTGGAGTGCCGCGCTCACTCCGCGCAGGAGCAGCGACATGCCGTCGCGCCTGAGGTCGGAGTTCTTCTTGACGGCCGCGCGGGTCGCCTCGTCGATGACCTGGCCGAGCCGCTCGCTGAGCGTGGCGGGGTCGGGCTCGTCGAAACGGATCCGCAGGAACTCCTGCCCGGACCATTCACCGAGACCCTCGGGCAGCCGGGACAGCCGCTGGGCCGACCTGAGCGTGGCGAGCGCCGTCTCGACCAGGCCCCGCAGCCGGTCCACGATGGAGTCGCGGTTGCGTTCCAGCTGCGCCAGTTCATCCGTGAGCACGCGCAGCCGGGGGGCGAAGGCCTGCGCCCAGCGCTGTGCGTGCTCGGGCAGCGCGGAGGCGGGCAGTTCGCGGATCTGCTGCCGGGCGGGGGTCCGGACCTGCTCGTAGCGGGTGGAGTTGGCGTGCCGTACGAGGACGTCGCTCGCCTCGCGCACGGCCGCCTCGGCGGCGGACAGGTCGGCGGCGCAGCCGCGCAACGAACGGCGCATCTCGGCGGCGGCCCGGCGGGCTTCCTCGAGCGTGCCGGGGTAGGGCTCCGGTTCCTCCTGCTCCTCGTCCGGGGCGTGCTCGCGCAGCAGGTCGCGGAGCATGGCCGCGACCTCGTCGAAGCCGCCCGCCGCGTCCTCGGCGGCGCGGTGGGCCCCGAGGAGTTCCGCATGGGCCTCGCGGGCCTCGGCGAGCGCATCGACGCGGGAGGCGAGTTCACCGCTCGCCGTGCGCAGCAGGGCCTGCGCGTGCTCGGTGTCCCGGGGGACCAGTTCCCCGGGCAGCTCGGTGTGGGCCTCGCCGTTCCCGGGTGCGTGCCGTTCGGCCTCGCCGCGCAACCGCCCGAGCTGCTCGCTCGCCGTGGACATACGCGTCTCCAGCAGCTGCACCAGCTCCTCCGCACGTGCGGCGGCGGCCTGCCGGGACGGGCCGTCGGAGCCGTCCGGTGACTGAAGGAGCTGTTCGGCGCGGGTGCGGACCTTGTTGCTGAGCCGCTCCAGCTCGGCGAGTGCCGCGGACTCGTCGCTCTCGGCCCGTGCCTGTTCGGCCCGCAGGTCGGCGCCGACGCCCACCTTCTCGTACAGCTGGGAGGCGGCCCGGTAGGCCTCGCGCAGGGCGGGCAGGGAGCTCTTGGACGGCTCCGCGTCGCCTTCCGGCACGTCGTCGGGAGCGCCCGCGATCTCCGCACGCTCGGCGCGCAGCGCACGCGCCGTACGGCGGGCGTCGTCGGCGGCGCGCTGGGCGCCGCGCCGGTCCTCGTCGGCGGCGCGGGCACGCTCCAGGCAGGACTGGGCGCGGGCCTCCGACTCGACGGCGTCGTCGGCGAGTTCCCGCAGTTTGACCTGCCAGCCCGCGCGCTCGCGCAGCCGGAAGGCGAGCCCGGCGAGCGCGTCGGCGGCGCGCCGCGCCTTCTGCGCGGCCTCCTGCCGCTCCTCGCGCACCTGGGCGGCCTCGGCCGCCGCCTCGTCGGCTTCGGCACGGACGGTGCGCGCCTCGGCCAGGTCCGCCTCGGCCTCCTCGGCGAACGCGCGTGTGTCCAGGGCCACCGTGGCGAGTTCGGTGAGCCGTCCCGCGGGGCAGCCGGTGCGCCAGGACGCCAGCCGCGCCGCCAGTTCGCGGTCCTTGCCGAGCCGTGCCGCGAGCCCGCGGATCTCCTCGTCCCGCTCGGTGGCCCGCGCGCGCAGCGCCTGACGCTCCTCGTCGGCGGCGTGCTCGTCGTGCATGGCCGGGTTCGGCGGTACCAGGAAGACGTCCCCGCCGTCGCTCTCGGCGAGTGCCGGAGCCGGGGCGAGCAGTGCGGCGGCCGTGCCGACCGCGACGGCGGAGCGCGGCAGCAGGGCGGCGTCGCTCAGGGCCTCGCGGGCCCGTGCGTGCGAGGCCGGGTCGGTGATGATCACGCCGTCGACCAGTTCGGGCCGGGCGGCCAGCACACGCGCGTGGTCGGCGGGGTCGACGGCCTGGGCGAGATAGCGCCAGCCGGGCAGCGCGGGGATGCCGCGCTCGCCGAGGAACTCCACGGTCGCCAGCACGTCCGGTCCCGGAGGCAGCAGGCCGCCGTCACCGAGCGCACCGAGGATGCGGGCGTCGTCGGCCGCAGCGGTCCGCAGTTCGAAGAGCTGGCGCTCGGCCGAGGAGACGAATTCGTCGAGCAGCTCGCGCAGTTCGTCGGCGAAACGGTCCAGCTCCTCGGGGGCGAGGGCCCCTTCTCCCGGGTCCGGTGCCTGCGCCGTGCCGCTCTCCTCGTCACGGCGCGGGCCGGGGACCCGGGGGCCCGGGCCGGTGCCGGACAGGCTCAGCAGTTCGGCCAGCCTCTGCTCGGCCGCCAGCGCCTGAGCTGTGCGGCGCTCCGCGTCGTAGGCCCGTTCGGCGGCGATGGCCGCATCAGCGGCGCGCGCCGCCGTCAGTTCCGCACGGGTCTCGGCCGACGCGGCCTCGCGCGCATGCTCGGAGGCCCGGTGAGAGGTTTCGCGTGCGGTGTCCCAGGCCGCGACGGCCGTCTTCTCGGCGTCGCTCGCGTCGAGCGCGGCCCGCGCCGGGTCGGCGTCCGCGGCGCTGCCGTCCAGCCAGCCCGCTCGCACGGCCTCGGCGGTCTCCTGCTCGACCTCGGCGAGCCGCTGGCGCAGATGTCCGGCCTCGCTGCGGGCACGCTGAGCGTCCGTGGCGGCGGCGGTCGAGTCCCCGTAGGCGGACTCGCCCACCTCCTGGAGCGCGGCCGAACGCTCCTCCTCCTCGTTGGCGAGGGCCTCGGCGCTCTCGGCGGCCCCATGCAGCGCCCGTACGAGATCGACGGCGGCCTTGGCGCGGGCGGCGAGCGCCGGCGCGGCGTCCCGCTCGGCCTCGCGGATGGCGGCCGCCACGCGGGCGGAGCGGTCGGCGGCCGCGCGGTGCCGGAGCACGGCCTCGGCGGCCTGCCACGCGGAGTACAGCTGGCGGGCGTCGGCCAGCTCGCGCTTCTGGGCCGCCGCGGCCTTCTCCGCTTCGGCGAGCGCCAGCGAGGCGTGCCGGTAGGCCAGCTCCGCCGCGATCAGCGCACTGCGCTCGCGGGCGCCTTCGGCATGGGTGACGGCGTACGCGGCGGCGGTGACGCGCTGGGCCAGGTCGGCGGCCCGTACCCGCTCACGCACGGCGCGTGCGGCCAGCCGCCGGGCCAGGGTCCGGGTTCTTCGCTCCGCGCCCGCGTGGATGTCCCGGGCCCGTGACCGTGTCTCGGCGGCGTCGACGATGCGCCCGAGCAGGTCCACCGAACCGGCGGTGAAGTCCCGCTCGGCCATCAGCTCGGAGCGGCGTCCCAGCTTGTTGCCGAAACCACTGACCAGGTCGGCGAGCCCGTCGGTGTCCCGGGTGTCGGTGACCGCGCGCAGCAGCAGGTCCGTGAAGTCGGAGTCCTTCTTGACCGCGAAGAGTCCGGCGGCCTCGCCCTCGTCGGCGTTCATCTCCCGCTGGTAGCGGAAGAGTTCGGGATCCAGGCCGAGGTCGGTCAGATGCTCGTTCCAGCGATCGTGGATCTCCTCCCAGTGCACTTCGAGGTGCGGGTAGGCCTTGCCCGCCTCCGTCAGGGCGTCCCGGAAGCCCTTCATCGTGCGGCGCCGTCCCCGCGCCCCGGACGTGCCTTCGGCGGGCGGCCGTACGGCGGTGGACTCGGCCACCGGCAGGTTGTCGAGGCTGAGCCCGGGGCCCGGCCGGAAGGAGTACCAGGCCTCGGCGAACTTCCGCGGGTCGCTCGAGACCTGACGTCCCCGCCATTCGCTCACCTTGCCGACGACGACGCACTCGCCGGTCAGGGTGTGCTGCCACTCCAGCGCCACGTGTCCGCAGTCGTCGGCGAGCAGGAACTTGCGCAGCACACCCGAGCTGGCGCCGCCGAGGGTGTTGCGATGACCGGGCAGCATCACCGAGAAGATCAGCTTGAGCAGAACGGACTTGCCGCCGCCGTTCTCCAGGAAGAGCACGCCGGCGGGGGCCGGCCGGCGCGGCGGGCCCTGGGGCTCCTCCTCGAAGAACTCCGCCTGGGTGGGCGCGGGGTCGGGCACCGGATCACCCACACCCCGGAGGTCCAGCACGGTGTCGGCATAGCGCGCACCGGCCGGACCGATGGAGTAGAGGCGGACCCGGGACAGCTCGTACATGGCGGCGGACTCTCGTCGTAAGTCTTGCTGAGTCGTGGGAAACGTGCGGAAGTTCGGGAAGACGCGGGACTTCAGGAGCTTCCGGAGTGGAACGGCAGTCCGGCGTCGGCCACCAGTTCCAGGTCGTCGGTGTCCTCGGCGGGCAGCAGGGTGGCCGTGCCGTCGGTGACCGGGACGATGCCCAGTTCGAGGAGTTCGGCCATGGCCGCGCTGCCCGCCATGTCACGCACCTGGAGCTGGTAGCGGGCCGTCGTGCGGTAGGTGCCGCCGTTGTCGTCGCCGGTGCGCTGCAGGAACCCGGAGTCCGTGAGGAACGCGACGGCCTTGCCGACGATGCCGGTGGTGGATCCCGCCAGTCTGCGGGCGTCCTTGGTGGCGCCGGTGGCGCTGCGTCTGGCCCAGATCCGCCAGGCCGCCTCCAGGCCCGGCGCGTCCGTCGACGGGTCGGTGTTCTCCCCCTGCTGCTCGGCCCGCTCCTCGAGACGGCGGCAGGCCTGGCGCACGAACGCGTCGACGCCGTGGACCGAGACGCGTCCGATGTAGCCGTCGTCGGCCAGGTCGTCGGGGCGGGGGAAGGCGAGGGCGGCCACGGCGAGATGGGCGAGGCCGTGCAGGAAACGGTCGGCGGAGTCGGTCGAGGTCCGACGCGCGTACTCGCCCATGCGGACCGCGAAGACGGAGTCCTCGGCGGCGGTCACGGCCATCCCCGCGCGCGGGGACACCTCGAGCACCACCAGACCGAGCCCCGTGGCGACGGCGTCGGCGAGTCGCGCGAACGGCGGGTCCTCGCGGTAGCGGCGCAGCAGCTCCGTGTACTCCTGGTCGCGGGCGGGCTGGAGCCTCGGCTGCAGACCGAAGGCGACGAGCCGGGCGGCGTCGGCGGCGTCGGCGGGGGTGACGGCGGCACCCGCCGGTGCGGCGGTGGGCTGCGGCTCACTCCACTCGACGTGCTCGGTCACGGTCGGAACTCCTTGCTGTACTGGTACTGATGGCCGGTCATGCCGCCTCCGTCCGGTCCGCCGCCATGCCGGCCGCATCCAGCAGCGCCGTACCGACGATGAGATCCGCACCGCCGAACTCGGGATCGTCCAGCTCCGTACCGTCGTCCACGGCGAACAGCAGCTTCTCCTCACCCTGCCGATAGGCGGTGCCGACCGGCGGGCTCGCGGCGTGCACGGCCAGCAGGGCCACGAGATAGGGAAGTTCGGGGTCCTGTCGGCGCGCCTGTGCGAGCAGCCCCGACAGTCGCCGCGGCGCGTCCGCCGGCAGGTCGAGCAGCTCCGTCGCGGCGGCCAGCTGCTCCTCGCTGAACCGGCTGTCGTCCGGGGTGGCGATCAGATCGGGCTCGGGCATCTCGGCCCCGAGGTGCTCACGCTCGACCGGAGGGGTCAGCAGCAGCTCGACGAGGTCCGCGACCCGTACGGACCCGGACGTGCGCAGCCCCGTGCCGTGCGAGAAGAAGGCGTCCGTGACACGGATCGCCTGCTCCAGCGGGAGCGGCAGCAGCGGGGCGAGGAGGTGCCCGTACAGGTCGGTGCCCGAGGTCGCCAGGGGGGTGGCGAACGCCTGCCGGTCCTGCTCGGCGCGGAACAGCGGGCCCGCTTCCAGGAGCCGGGACTGCAACTGGGTGTGCCGGCGGATGCAGTCCTTGACGATGTCGACGAGCTCGGCGGCGCGCCGCTTCTGGTCGGGGTCCTCGGACTCGTCGCGGGCCCTGCGGATGTTGGTGAGGATCGCGTTCTCGTGACGGTAGCGGTCGGTGACGTGGTCGAGGGCTTCGGCGATCATGTCCGGCACCGCGTTCAGCCAGTCGACCGCCCGGACGTTGCGCCGGGTGGCCTCCAGTGCCCTGCGCAGCGACTCCGAGTACTGCACCGTCCGGTAGCGCGCCTGCTCGGCGGCGAGCTGGGCGTCGGCGAGGCGCCCGCGGCTGATCAGCACCTCCAGCTTGACCTCGGCGGCGATCTGGGCGCTGGTGACGTCCGTGTCGAGGGCGCCGACGAGGACGTTGACCGCCTCGTCCGTCGTCCTGAGGTAGACGCCTCCGCCGTATCCCGGCACCTCTTCGATCAGTTTGAAGTCGTAGTCCCTGCGAACATAGGTGCCGTCGGGTGCGAATGTGCCGTAAACGGCACGGAAGCCGCGGTCGACGCTGCCGACATTGATCAGGTTCTCCAGGACCCAGCGGGCCACGCGCTCGTGTTCGGCGACCGGGCGCCGCGGGGCCTGGGCGGCGATGCGCGGGATGAGCCGGGCGACTATCTGGTCGTGGTCGGCGCCGGTGTCGAAGTCCATGTTCAGCGTGACCAGGTCGATGGCGGCGAGCGCGATCTCCGCCATCCCGTACACCGAGTACTCGCCCGCGAGGTTCGCCTTGCGTGCGTCGAGGTCGTGCAGCGGCGCCGTGCAGGCGAGCGCGCGCAGCCGACGCGCCAGCCCCTCGTCGGCGGCCGGCCCCAGCGCAGGGCGCGGCCCCGCGCTGAGCTGGGGCGGCACACTGTCCGTCGATGCAAGCGAAGTCACGGTGCACAGATTAGGTCCTTGGTCTGACAACGACCCAAACGGCGCGGATGCGCCCCCGCCAGGGCGGGCCAGGGCTGAGATCCTTCCGCGGGCCGCGCGTGACCGGTCTCGCGAGGTGCCCCGTGTCCGGGAAGGTCGCGCCCCTCCCCCACTGGCGCCCGGGACTGCGCTCAGCCGGTCGTCTGCTCCCCGCCGGCCACCCGCCGCCGGTACACCTCCACGACCCGTTCGAGCGAGTCCGCCAGGTAGACCGCGAGCAGTTGCTCCGCCTCGGTCCGGTCCCCCGTCTGCAGGGCCTGGAGGATCCGCTGGTTGCGCGTGAGATACGGCTCGTGGAGCTGCCGCGGGTCGTCCACGACATGGAAGGCCAGCCGCAGTTCGGCGAAGACGCTGCGCATCAGCTCGTCCGTCCGCTCGCTTCCGGCGAGCGCCACAAGTTCGCGGTGGAAGTGGATGTTGGCGGTGCCCAGCCCTTTCCAGTCACCCTCGCGCGCGGCCCGCTGCCCCTCCTCGACAGCCCCGGCGAGACCGTCGAGGGCGTACGGCGGCTCGCCCAGACCGCGCACGACCGCGCACTCGACCAGGCTGCGGGTGCGGTAGATGTCCTCGACGTCCTCGACGGTCAGCACCCGTACGAAGACCCCGCGGTTCAACTCGTGGACGAGCAGCCTCTCGTGGGTGAGCAGGCGGAACGCCTCGCGCAGCGTGTTGCGCGAGACACCGAGCGCGCCGCCGATGCCGTCCTCCGGCAGGCGGGTGCCGGGCGGGAAGAAGCCCTCGGCGATCCGGCTCCTGAGGATGTCCGAGACCCGCTCGGCCGTGCTGGTGCGCCCCAGGAGGGCGCGGTCGTCGGCCAGTCCCGTCAGCTGCTCTGCCATGCCCGGAATTCAATCGCAGATACAAGAACGAAACAACATGGGTATTGAAGGATCGTTCAACGATCCTCTACCTTGCTACGCACGGCACCGCTCCGCTCCTCACCGCGGTGCCGCGGCTTCCGCTCGGCACGGTCCCTTCCCCACGACCAGTCCGTCCCGAACAGCACTGCTCATCCAGCAAGCACCCTCCATCCCTCACTGCGAGGTGCCCATGAGCACGAACCCTCCCTCCAGGCCCCTGACCGCCGACGCCCCCTCCGACTCGGTCGAACACAGCGCCGACGACGGCGCGTTGGGCTGGCTGCGCGCACTCGGCCCGCGTGGCCGGCGGGCCTTCGCCGGCGCCTTCGGCGGCTACGCCCTCGACTCGTACGACTACTTCACGCTGCCGCTGAGCATGGTCGCGCTGGCGGCGTACTTCGGTCTGGACAGCGGCCGGACCGGCCTGTTCACCACGGTCACCCTGGTGGTGTCGGCGGTCGGCGGCGCTGCCGCCGGCGTGGTGGCCGACCGTGTCGGACGGGTCAGGGCCCTGATGATCACGGTGGTCACGTACGCCGTCTTCACGGTCGCGTGCGGCTTCGCCCCCAACTACGAGACGCTGCTGGTCTTCCGCGCGCTCCAGGGCCTCGGCTTCGGCGGCGAGTGGGCGGTCGGCGCCATCCTGGTGGCCGAGTACGCGAGCGCCAGGCACCGGGGGCGAACGCTCGGCGCGATCCAGAGTTCCTGGGCCGTCGGCTGGGCGCTGGCCGCCGTCGTCTACACGCTCGTCTTCTCCTTCGTGGGTAACGACCTGGCCTGGCGCGTGATGTTCTGGACCGGAGCGCTGCCCGCGCTGCTGGTGATCTGGATGCGCCGCCGGGTGCACGACGCGCCCGGAGCGCTGGCCGAGCGCGAACGCAGCGAGGACAAGGGGTCGTTCGCGGCCATCTTCCAGCCCGGCAGGGACGGGTCGCCGGGTCTGCTGCGCACCACGGTCTTCGCGAGCCTGCTCTCCACCGGCGTCCAGGGCGGCTACTACACGCCGGCGACCTGGGTGCCGACCTATCTGAAGACGGAACGCGGGCTGTCCGTCGTCGGCACCGGCTCCTACCTGGCCTTCCTGATCTCCGGAGCCTTCGTCGGCTACCTCACGGGCGGCCATCTCACCGACCGGCTGGGACGCAGGCGCAACATCTGGCTGTTCGCACTGCTCTCGGCGCTGTGCATCCTCGTGTACGCGAACATCCCGAGCGGCGCCAACGCCCTTCTCCTGGTGCTCGGTTTCCCGCTCGGGTTCTGCATGTCGGCCATCTTCAGCGGCTTCGGGGCCTACTTGAGCGAGTTGTACCCGACCGCGGTGCGGGGCACGGGACAGGGCTTCACGTACAACACCGGCCGCGCCGTCGGCGCCGTCTTTCCGACCCTGGTGGGGTTCCTCGCCGACAGCTGGGGCGTGGGCGGGGCGCTGGTCTTCGGCGCGGTCGGGTACGGCCTTGCGGCGCTGGCGCTGCTGGCACTGCCGGAGACGCGCGGAAAGGAACTGTGGTGAACCGTACGGAGGACCGCGCCGTCACGCTCGTCGACGAGCACGCGCACGCGTGGCGCCCCGAGGAGGCCCGGGCCCGCTTCCGGAAGGGGCTGACGGGCCCCACGGCCGGAGTCGCGGCGGGCCACACCCAGGCCAACCTCATCTCGGTCCCGGCGGACTGGGCCTACGACACACTGCTGTTCTGCCAGCGCAACCCGAAGCCCTGCCCGGTCCTGGACGTCACGGACGTCGGCTCGTTCGGCACGGCCCTCGCGGGCGGCGCCGACCTGCGCACCGATCTGCCGCGCTACCGGGTGTGGCGCGACGGCGAGCTGGTGGACGAGCCGACGGACGTCCTCGAACACTGGCGCGACGACCTGGTGTCCTTCCTCATCGGGTGCAGCTTCACCTTCGAGTGGGCGCTCATCGAGGCGGGCGTCCCGATGCGCCATATCGAGCAGGGCCGCAACGTCCCGATGTATGTGACCGGACGCCAGTGCCGTCCGGCGGGGCGACTGCACGGTCCCATGGTGGTGTCCATGCGTCCGGTGCCGCCGCGGCACCTGGGGGCGGCGATCCGGGAGAGCTGCCTGCTCCCGGCCGTACACGGCAGCCCCGTACACTGCGGCGACCCGTCGGGCCTCGGCATCGAAGACCTCGGCCGACCCGACTTCGGCGACCCGGTGGACGCCGAACCGGACGACATCCCGGTGTTCTGGGCCTGCGGCGTGACCCCGCAGGCAGCGGTGACGGCCTCGCGCCCGCCCTTCGCCATCACGCACGCACCGGGACAGATGTTCGTCACCGACGCCCGCGACGAGCAGTACCGCGTCGCCTGACGTCGCCCGACCAGGAGGGACCATGATCGATCTGAACGCCGACCTCGGCGAGGGCTTCGGCCGGTGGCGGCTCACCGACGACGAGCGGCTGCTGTCGGTCGTCACCAGCGCCAACGTGGCCTGCGGCTTCCACGCCGGCGATGCGGTCACCATGCGGCGCGTGTGTGAGCTGGCGGCCGGCCGCGGTGTACGGATCGGAGCCCAGGTCTCCTACCGTGACCTGGCCGGATTCGGACGGCGTGCGATGGACGTGCCGCCCGCGGAGCTGGCGGCCGAAGTCGCCTACCAGATCGGCGCGCTGGAGGTCTTCGCGCGCGCCGCGGGCTCCCACGTGTCGTATGTGAAACCGCACGGCGCGCTCTACAACCGGGTGGTCCACGACGAGGAGCAGGCTCAGGCCGTGGTCGAGGGCGTGCTGCTCGCCGATGCCGCGCTGCCCGTGCTCGGGCTGCCCGGCTCGCGCTTCCTCGAGGTGGCCGAGAAGGCCGGGCTCCCCGTCGTCACGGAGGCGTTCGCGGACCGCGCGTACACCGAGGAGGGCACGCTCGTACCGCGTGGTCAGGACGGTGCGGTGGTCACCGATCCCGACACGGTGGTGGAGCGATCGGTGAGTCTCGCCCGCTTCGGGGTCGTCGCGGCGCACTCCGGACGCGACATCCCTGTACGGGCGAGGTCCCTGTGTCTGCACGGGGACACGCCGGGAGCGGTCGATCTGGCCCGCCGGGTGCGCACCGAGCTGGAGGCCGCGGGCATCGGCGTGGAGGCCTTCGCATGAGGGCACTGCCCGTCGGTGACGACGCCCTGCTCCTGGAGGTCGCTTCCGGTGAGGAGGCCGAGGCCCTGCACGCCGAACTGCTGCGCCGCAGGGCCGGCGGCGAGCTGACCGTGCGCGAGATCGTGCCGGCGGCGCGTACGGTCCTGCTCGACGGCCTGCGCGAACCCTCCCGGCTCGCTGAGCGGCTGGCCGGCTGGGAGATCCCGCCGGTCCCGGCGCGCGTCCAGGAGGCGGTCGAGATCCCCGTACGGTACGACGGTCCCGATCTGCCGGACGTCGCCGCGTTGTGGGGCGTGCCGCTCCGCGAGGTCGAACGGATCCACTCCGCGGCCGAGTTCCGTGTGGCGTTCTGCGGGTTCGCGCCGGGCTTCGGCTATCTGACCGGCCTGCCGGACCGCTACCGCGTACCCCGCCGGGACACCCCGCGCACCGCCGTCCCGGTCGGCGCGGTGGCGCTCGCGGGCCCGTACACGGGCGTGTACCCGCGCTCCTCGCCGGGCGGCTGGCAGCTCATCGGCACGACCGAGGCGGTCCTGTGGGACCACGCGCGCGTTCCGGCCGCGCTGCTCACCCCGGGCGCCCGCGTCCGCTTCGTCCCGGTGGGGCCCGGATGACGGACCGCGCGCTGTGCGTCGTACGGGCCGGGGCGCTGACGACCGTGCAGGACCGGGGACGGCCCGGCCACGCCCATCTCGGGGTGCCGCGCTCGGGGGCGCTCGACGCCCCCGCGGCGGCGCTCGCGAACCGGCTGGTCGGCAATCCTCCGGAGGCGGCCGTGCTGGAGACCACCGTCGACGGATGTGCCGTTCGGCCGCGTTCGGCGGTCACCGTGGCGGTCGCCGGGGCGCCCTGCACGGTCACGGTGGACGGCCGTCCCGCGCCCTGGGGTGCGCCGGTGCGCGTCCCGGCCGGCGCGCTGCTGGACATCGGGCCCGCGCTGTCCGGAGTGCGCGGTTACCTGGGAGTCTCCGGCGGCGTGGCGGTGGAGCCGGTCCTCGGCAGCCGGTCCACGGATCTGCTCTCCGGCCTCGGTCCGCCACCGCTGACGAACGGTGCGGTGCTGCCCCTGGGCCTGCCGGCCCACGGCCACGCGTGCGTGGACGTCGCTCCCCAGCCGGGTCCGCCTTCCGAACTGGTGCTCCGTGTGACGCCCGGGCCACGCGACGACTGGTTCACGGCGGAGGCGATCCGCACCCTCCTCACGCGCGCGTACCACGTGTCCCCCGCGAGCAACCGCGTCGGCCTGCGCACCGAGGGCCCTCCCCTTGCGCGCGCCAGGCACGGTGAACTGCCCAGTGAGGGAATGGTTCTGGGAGCGGTCCAGGTACCGCCCGACGGGCGACCTGTCGTCTTCCTCGCCGACCATCCGACGACCGGGGGGTACCCGGTGATTGCCGTCGTCCGGTCCGCCGATCTCGCGGCGGCCGCCCAGGCGACTCCGGGTACCCCCATCCGGTTCACTTCCGTCAGCCGTCGCTAGGCGGCCGGATCACGCCGCATCCGGCTGTTCGGCCACCGACAGCGAGGCCAGCGCGGACGCGACCGCTGCCGACGCGCTCAGGTCCAGCCGTGCGCTGGTGCCCCTGGCCTTGTGGCGCACCTCGGCAGCGGCCAGGGTGAGCAACTGCGGCAGCAGGTCGGTGCATCGGCGCGCCACCCAGGCCGTACCCGCCGTGGCCAGCCAGAGCAGGCTGGCCGAGCGGGTCGGCGGGGGGAGCTCCGGCTCGGCCGCCGGCGCGGCGCCGGTCGCGACACCCGCCTCGGCGAGCAGCGCGTGAAAGCGCCGGGCGAGTTGCCGGTGCCCGCGCTCACCGGGATGCAGCCGGTCCGCGCTCCACATGGCGCGGTCGCTGATCCAGTCACCGCCCTCGGCGTGCAGATGCACGGCCCCGTACCGTTCGGACAGGGCGTGCACCACCGTGTTCACGGCGCGCTGCCGCCGGGCCAGCGGACGGGCCAGCGCTCCGGGCAGCCGGAGCATCGACCCGGGATCGGGCAGACAGGCCGTCAACAGCACCGTGTTCTGGGCCTGGAAGGCCGCGTACACCTTGTCGAGCCGGGCGGCGACCGCGTGGATGTCGAAGGTGTAGCGCAGCGTGTCGTTGACGCCGATGAGGACGGAGGCGACATCCGGACGCATCTTGAGCGCCTGAGGGGTCTGACGTTCCAGAAGGTCCCGGGTCTGGGCGCCGCTGAACGAGAGGTTGGTGAACTCCGCAGGGGTGGTCATGGGGGCCAGTCCGCCGGCCAGCAGCGCGGCCCAGCCCCGCCAGGTGTCCCCGACGGGGTCCCCCACCCCTTCCGTCAGCGAGTCGCCGAGCGCGACGAAACGCAGCGGTCTCATGCCACACCCTCCCGGGCGATGTCTCGTATCAGGCCGTCGGCTGCCACCGACGGCGGGACACTGGGTAGTGCGTCGTGCGCCGCCAGGAACGCGTCCACGGCGGTCTTCCAGCCAAAGCACTCGGCACGCCCGCGTGCCGCCTGCCGGCGCTCGCACTCCGAGCGCTCCAACAACTGGTCGATGGCGTCGGCGAAGGCCTCGCCGGTGTTCACGGCGGTGGCGCCCGCGGAGCCGATCACCTCGGGCAGCGCCGAGGCGGAACTGGCCACCACCGGCGTACCGCAGGCCATGGCCTCCAGGGCCGCGAGCCCGAAGGTCTCGGCGGGCCCGGGGGCCAGGCACACGTCGGCGGAGGCCTGCAGCGCGCCGAGCAGCGTGCGGTCGCCGACGTGGCCGAGGAAGGTCACCGGCAACCGCCGTTCCTGCGCACGCTGTTCGAGCCGGGCCCTCAGCGGCCCGTCCCCGGCGATCACCAGCTTGACCCGCCGTCCCCGGCGCACCAGCGCCTCCAGGGCGTCCAGAGCGGTTCCGGGCCGCTTCTCCACGGAGAGACGGGAGCACATGACGAGCAGCGTCTCGTCCGCGCGCACATAACGGTCGCGCAACCCGTCGTCCTTGAGCGAGGGGTGCCGCTCCTCCAGGTCCACGCCGAGCGGGGCCCGTACGACGTTGCGGGCCCCGATCCGCACGAACTCACGCTCGGCGAACTCGGTGGTGCACACCACGCGCGCGTAGGTGTGCGCCGTACGGATGTTGAGCGCGTCGGCGGCGCGCCGGGACAGGTCCTCGGACAGGCCCCAGGTCCGCAGGACGCCGTCGGCGGTCTCGTGGGAGACCATCACGGCGGGGATCCGGGCGCGCCGCGCCCACTTCCCGGTCCAGCGCAGCGTGGTCCGGTCGGAGACCTCCAGCCGGTCGGGGTCCAGGTCCTCGAGGAGGGCCGTGAGCCGCCGCTTGTCCGTGAGGACCCGGTAGCCGCCGGTACCGGGCAGCAGCGGCCCGGGCAGGGTGATGACCCGTCCCTGCTCGGTCTCGCAGTCGCTGTAGCGCTCGCCGGGCACGATGAGCACCGGCCTGTGGCCGGCCTCCTTGAAGCCCTTGCCCAGCTCGCGCAGGGCGGTGCGCAGGCCTCCGGAGGAGGGCGCGACGAAGTTGGCGAGGCGCACGATGCGCAGAGAGCCGCCGACCCGCTCGGTGGCGAAGCTCATGCCGCCACCGCCGTCCGGCGCGCGGCGAGCACGTCCGTGTAGTGCCCGATGAGCAGGTCGCCGACGGCCGCCCAGGTGCGGCCCTCGACGGTGGCGCGCGCGGTGTCCCCGTACTCCGCCCGCAGCGCGGGGTCCGCGGCCAGCGTCCCCACTGCGTCCCGGAAGCCGTCCGCGTCACCGGGCGGCACGAGCAGCCCGGTGCGGCCGTGGTCCACCAGGTCCAGCGGTCCGCCCGCGGCGGGCGCGACTACGGGCACACCGCTCGCCATGGCCTCCTGCACCGTCTGGCAGAACGTCTCGAACGGGCCGGTGTGCACGAAGACGTCCAGCGAGGCGAAGATCCGGGCGAGTTCATCACCGGTGCGACGGCCCAGGAAGGCGGCGCCGGGCAGGGCGTTTCGCAGGGTGGCCTCGCTCGGCCCGTCGCCCACGACGACGACGCGTACGCCGTCGAGGCCGCAGGCACCGGCGAGGAGTTCGACGTGCTTCTCGGGCGCGAGGCGGCCGACGTATCCGACGATCAGCTCGCCGTTCGGGGCGAGCTCCCGGCGGATCGCCTCGTCCCGCAGGTCGGGGCGGAAGCGCTCCGTGTCGACGCCGCGGGGCCACAGCTGCACCCGGGGCACGCCGTGCGCCTCCAGGTCCTTCTGGGCCGCGCTGGAGGGCGCGAGGGTGCGGTCGGCGGCGGCGTGCACGGAGCGGATGCGCCGCCAGGCCGCGGCCTCACCGGCGCCCATGTAGGTACGGGCGTATCCGGCCAGGTCGGTCTGGTAGATGGCGACGGCCGGGATACCCAGCCGGGAGGCGGCCGCCATGCCACGGACGCCGAGGACGAAGGGGCTGGCCAGGTGCACGATGTCGGCGCGGTGTTCGGTGATGGCCGCGGCGACGCGTCGGCTGGGGAGTGCCACGCGTACCTGGGGATACCCGGGGAGCGGTAGGGAGGGGATCCGGACGATGGGCCACGGCGCATGGGCGTCGGGCCCGCTCCCGGCGCCGGTGGCCGGGGCGACGACGAGGGGAGCGTGACCGCGATCGACGAGGTGCCGGGCGGTCTGGAGCGCGCAATGGGCCACGCCGTTCACATCGGGGGGAAAGGATTCGGTCACGATGACGACACGCATACCCGTGTTGTCGCCGTACCGGACGTGGCCGCGTCAACGTCGATCTTTCCGCACGGAGAACGTCCCATGAGCGTTGGGCTGCACAGGTGGGCAAGCCAGCCTGTGTCCACACTCCCCTGACTCCACAGTCACCGAACGTTCATACGGTGGGCATGTCGGGCCCGATCCGGCTGCGAACGGCGGTCTGGACCTCGGCCTCCTCGGCCGGATCCGCCGCCAGCCGGCGAAGCCGCTCGACGACACGGGTGTCACCCGTCTCGGCGTGCCGCGCGGCGATCTCCCGGGTGGACTCTTCGCAGTCCCAGAGGCATTCGACGGCGAAGCCCGCCGGGAATGAGGGGTCGGTCGCGGCCAGGGCATGGGCGGCGCGGCCGCGGAGGTGGGACGAGGCGGTCTCACGGTAAATATGGCGCAGAACCGGCGCTGCACAGGCGATTTCAAGCCGTCCGGCGCCGTCGACGAGGGTCCACAGCGTCGCCGCGTCCGGGCCCTCGCCGCGCACCGCCTCCCGCAGGGCCGCCAGCACCAGGTCGCTGTCCTGTGCGCCACCGCGGCAGGCGAGCATGCGCCCGGCGGCCCCGCCCAGTGCGTCGGGCCGGTGCGCCCAGCCGCGCGCCCGGTCGACGGCAGCGACACTGCGCATGCGTTCGAAGGCGTCCAGGGCCGCGTCGACGACCAGCGCGGACCCGGTGGACACGGCGCCCTCGATCAGGTCGAGGGCATCCGGATCGTTTCCGTCGGCGAGATAGCGCAGGGCCGTACAGCGGGCTCCGTCGCCGCCGGAGCGGGCGGCCTCGACGATCTCGGGCCGGTCCTCGGGACCGGCTACGGCGGTGAGACACCGGGCGGCCGGCACATGGAGCACGGCACCGCGTTCGATGCCCTGCTGGGCCCAGTCGAAGACGGCCTGCACGCTCCAACCCGGCCGGGGGCCGCCTGCCTGCAACTGCCGCTGCCAGCGGTCGAAACAGCCGGCCTCCTGGGCGGCACGCACCCGCGCGGCGATGGACTCGCGCGGGTCCTCGGCCCACAGCCGCCAGGGCCGTGGCTCGAAGGCGTCCCGGACGGCGGCGGCGAGTTCGGCCTCGCCCTCGGCGTCGGCCGGGAAACGCGCCAGCACGGGCGCGGCGAGGGAGCGCAGCCCCGCGTCGTCGTCACGCAGCGCCAGCTCGTCCAGGGCCCAGGCCCAGTTGGTGCCCGAGGCCGCGTACCTGCGCAGCAGGTGGAGCGCGTCCAGCCTGCCGTACGAGGCGAGGTGCCCGAGAACCGCGAGGGCGAGCCCGGTGCGGCACTCGTCGGTGTCGAGGACGTCCTCGGCGCCGAAGAGGTGCGCCTCGATCTCGTCCAGCTCGCCGTTCAGGTCCAGGAAGAGCCGGGCGTAGTAGAGGGAGCGGTTCTCCACCTGCCAGTCGTGGCGGGGATCCCGCAGCACACAGTGGTTGAGAGCCGCGAGCGCCTCGGCCCGCGGCGCGGTGAGCGCGTGCAGTGTGCCGTCGCCGCGGCCCCTCTGGAGGAGGCCGAGCAGCGTACCGCTGGGCGCTATGACCGGTTCGAACATGGGAAGCAGCCTCACATCAAGCGTCGACGCAACCGGGGGACTTGCACTACCTGGTCGCGTGACAACACGTCGGTGCGCCCGCCGTCTCTTGCTTGCTGTAGACCATCTTCCTCTGCCTCTCGTCGGTGGCCCATGCGGACCGATCACGGCCCGCGCGGTGCGGCAACACCTGCCCAGCCATCGCGTCCGTGAATCACGACGTCATGATGACCCGGCGTCTCGCGCTGCCGCGACCTTATTTCGGGCGGCCCCGTACCGCCTCCCCCGTTTTCGTTGTTTTAGCTGGTCAGAACAGTCGCATCAATGTGCGCCGAACAACTCGAGCAAGTCGTTCTTTCCGAACATCCGAGCGGTGTCGATGGCCGAGGGGGTGCCCGCGGCAGGGTCTGCACCGCCGTCCAGGAGCGCCCGGATGACCTCGATCTCGCCCTTGAAGACCGCGCCGGCGAGCGGGGTCTGACCCCGGTCGTTGACGCGGTCGGCCTCGGCGCCGCGCTCCAGCAGGGCGCGGACGGCGTCGGCGTGGCCGTGGTAGGCGGCGAGCATCACCAGGGAGTCGCCGCGGTCGTTGGTGAGGTTGGCCGGAACGCCCGCGTCGACGTACGCCACGAGCGCCTCGGTCTCGCCTCGGCGCGCAAGATCGAAGATCTTGGTCGCCAGCGCCACGACCTCGGGGTCGGGGGCTTCGCTCATCGGCCGGACCGCCTCTCACTACTGCTGCTGGGGACTGCGGGCGCATGCGACGGCGATCGGGGCGGTCGCACACGCCTCGTACGGCGACGAGCGGTGACGTCGTACGGGTGAATCGCCAGCGTACTGGCTTCGGCGGCACATGGCGGGCACCGCACCAGGCAAAGATCACTACAGACCCCGGCGAGCGCGACAGACGTGCCCGGAGGACGCGGGGCAGCTCCGCCGTTCGGGGGAAATCTGTGCAATTTCACCCAGTTGCAGCTTTTATCCTATGGATACATTCTGTGAACCTGGAAGAACTCATGGTGACTGTCCCCCGTGAACCAGGAGAGAGCAATGATCCTCAACATCTCGGGCGTTGTGCTGCTCGGCAGCGTCGTCTTCCTGTTCTGCCGCAACCACGGGCTGAAGAGCTCGCACGCGACGGTGTGCGGCCTCTTCGGGTTCTACCTCTCGAGCACCGCCGTGGCCCCGAGCATCAAGGCCGGGGGCGCAAGCCTCGCGAGCCTGCTGGGCGGGATCAATTTCTGAATCCGCCGCCCCTTCGCACGCACCCCTGGAGCAAGACGTGTCCCGGCGCCCCCTCCCTCGCATTCTGAGCAACGGCAGCGCACAGATCGCCCGCGGCCGGAAGCTGGCCCGGACGGCGGCGGGCGGCGCCACCGATGTCCTCCACCCGCTGATCACCATCTCGCGCGGTCTGCGCCGGCTGGCCCTGGCCGGGCGGCGCAAGTGGGCGGAGACACCCAAGGACCGGCGGGGACCGCTCCTCTTCCTGGTCACCTCGGTGATCCTGGTCGTGGCCCTGGTGCCGTACGGGCCGCTGCTCGCCGGCATCGCCCTCATGGCGGCGGCGGGCTGGCGGGGACGCGAGCGCGGACCGGCGCAGCCGGCAGGTCCGGACGACGCCCAGACCAAGCGTCTGCGGTCACTGTACGAGGCGCTGGCGCCGTACTTCTCGGTCGCCGGCGACCCGGCTCCGCTGTACTCGCCCGGCGGGGACTGGACCCAGACGTTGTCCTCGTTCGCGTTCGACGAGACAGGCCGTATCTCACAGCTCCGCATCCGCTACCCCCCGTACTTCAAGGACGGCGAGGCCGAGTCGCGGGCGCGGATCGAGCAGATCGTGCACGTCAAGTCCGGCCGGGGCCGCGAGTACCACTTCCAGTGGGACGAGGAGGGCAACGAGCTCACCATGACCGTGCTACCCCCGCTGCCCACCGACATCACCGCGCAGCGGTTCGTGACCGCGCCCGGCGAGACGGTACTCGGCTTCACCGACCCCACCGGAGTCCAGCGCACCCTCCCCCTCACTCACGGCGACGAGCAGCGTGACGTTCCTCCGGTGGTCTGGCGCACGGGGACGCGCTCGACGGAGCCTCATCTGCTCATCGCCGGAGCACCCGGCAGCGGTGCGACGACGCTGGTGCGCTCGATCGCCCTCCAGGCCCTGCAGCACGGCGACATCCTGATCATCGAGGGCGGTGCCACCGGCGAGTACGCGTGCCTGACGGGCCGGGACGGCGTACTCGCGGTCGAGTCCAGCCTCGCCGGCGCGGCGACGAGCCTGGAGTGGGCCACCCATGAAACCGAGCGGCGGCTGATCGCGGCGAACCGGGCCCGGCAGTCCGGACAAGCCGCACCGGACGACGTGAGGCGCCCGCTGTGGATCCTGCTGGACCGGCCGAGCGTGCTGGGACATCTCGCGGCGGCCGGCGGGCGGGACGATCCCCAGACGCTGCTCCAGGTGCCTCTGCGGCACGGCCGTGCGGCGAACGTCACGGTCGTGGTCGCCGAGCAGTTCGACGGGCTCGACGGTCTGTCCGACGTGGTGCGTCAGTACACCCGCGCACGGGTCGCGCTGGGCCCCGCGACCAGGGAGGAACTGGAGGCCGTGCTCGGCGCGCCGCCGCACACCACGCCCACCAAGGAGGTACCGCCCGGCCGCGGCTACGCCCGCCTGGGCTCGGGCCCGGTCCACCGACTCCAGGTTCCCGCCACCCCGGACCCGTACGACGACGCGACCAGCGAACACCACCGGCAGGCGGTCCTGGGGCTTCTGCCGGGGCGCGGCACGTCCACCCGTGCGGTGACAGCGGAAGCCGTGGCCGCGGAGGGCTGAGCGGACCACCGGGGGCGCCACCCAGGCACCCCCGGGGCGAGGCCGGGTCAGGCGACGAAGCTGCGCGGCGCCTCGGCCGGACCCGAGGCGCCCGTCTCCACCAGGCGGGCCGCCGCCGCGAGGCGCACCGCCGCCTCCTCCGCCACCGCGCCGCCGACCGTGAACGGCAACCGCACATATCCCTCGAACGCGCCGTCCACGCCGAAACGCGGCCCGGACGGCACCCGGACACCGACCCGCTCCCCCACCTCGGCCAGACGGGACCCCGACAGGCCGCCGGTGCGCACCCACAGCGTCAGGCCGCCCTGCGGCAACGAGAACTCCCACGACGGCAGTTGGGTGCGCACCGCTTCGACCAGGGCGTCCCGGTTCTCCCTGGCCTGCTTGCGGCGCAGGTCGACCGCCTGTTCCCAGCCCCCGGTGCTGAGCAGCCAGTTGACGGCGAGCTGCTCCAGCACCGGTGTGCCCAGGTCCGCGTAGGCACGGGCCGCGACCAGGCTGCGGATCACATCGGGGGCGGCCCGCACCCAGCCGATGCGCATACCGGCCCAGAAGGCCTTGCTCGCCGAGCCCACGGTGATCACCGTCGAGCCCGCCGGGTCGAAGCCGCTCACCGGGCGCGGCATCTCCAGGCCGTCCTCCAGGTACAGCTCGCTCATCGTCTCGTCGACGACCAGGACCGTCCCGGCGGAGCGGGCCGTCTCCACCAGCCGGCGGCGCTGGTCCTCGTCGGCCAGCGCGCCCGTGGGGTTGTGGAAGTCCGCCACCACATAGGCGAGTCGTGGTGCGGCCTCCCGCAGCACCTGGCGCCAGCGGTCCAGGTCCCAGCCGCCGAGCCCCTCGGCCATGGCCACGGGGACCAGCCGGGCGCCCGCCTCCCGCATCAGCTGGAGGATGTTGGCGTACGAGGGCGACTCCACCGCGACGCGTTCGCCGCGACCGGCGAAGAGATGACAGATCGCGTCCATCGCGCCCATGGCTCCCGTGGTCACCATGATCTGCTCGGGCATGGTCGGGATGCCGCGCGCCGTATAGCGGTCGGCGAGCATAGAACGCAGTGCGGGCAGGCCCGCGGGATAGTCGCCGTGCGTGTGGGCGTAGGGAGGCAGCTCCTCCAGCGCGCCCTGCACGGCGCGGGTGAGCCAGGGCTCGGGTGCGGGAAGCGCCGCGCAGCCCAGGTCGATCATCGAGCCCAGCGCCTCCGGCGGCAGCGGCTCGAGCCCTCGCGCCGGAAGCGGGTTCCCGGCCGGCACTGCGGTCCAGCTGCCCGCTCCGCGGCGGGACTCGAGGAAGCCCTCGGTGCGCAGCGCCTCGTAGGCGGCCGCGACCGTGGTACGGCTCACGGACAGGGCGAGCGCCAGTTCCCGCTCGGCGGGCAGCCGGGCCGCGACGGGGACACGGCCCTCGAGCACGAGCAGCCGGATGCCGTCGGCGAGCGCGCGGTAGGCGGCCGGGCGGCGGGTGCCTGGGCCTGCGGGTCGGTCCTGCTGGGAGCTGAGCAGCCGCGCGAGCTGTGCCGCACCCATCGCTGAGGTCCACTGCGCCATGTTCCCAGTCCACCTTCCCGGAATTGGCCATGGATTGCTTATGTTTCCAAGCCACAGAGTGACATGCGTCAGGCCACTGTCACCACGGGGGGGTCCGTTTTGTTCACTGGCATGTCCACGAGGAGCCGGCTCGCACGGCGGTTGATCCAGTTGTACGCAGGTCTCGCGCTGTACGGCGTGAGCTCCGCCCTGCTGGTCGAGGCAGGCCTCGGCCTCGAGCCGTGGAACGTCCTCCACCAGGGCCTGGCGAAGCTGACTGGACTCAGCATGGGTGTGGTGCTGACGATCGTGGGCGCCATCGTGCTGCTGCTGTGGATCCCACTGCGCCAGCGCCCCGGTCTCGGCACCGTCTCCAACGTCCTCGTGATCGGTGCCGCCATGGACGCCACGCTGGCCGTACTCCCCGACGTACGCGCCCTGACGCTACGGGTTCCCCTTCTCCTCGCGGGCATCGTGCTCAACGGTGCCGCGACCGGCCTCTACATCGCGGCGAACTTCGGCCCCGGCCCGCGCGACGGCCTGATGACCGGACTGCACCGGCGCACCGGGCGCTCGGTCCGGCTGATCCGCACGGCGGTCGAGGTCGCCGTCGTCGCGACCGGGTTCGCTCTCGGCGGCACCGTCGGAGCCGGGACCCTGCTGTACGCGCTGTCCATCGGCCCGCTCGTCCAGCTCTTCCTACGTGTGTTCGCCGTCCCCTCGGCATCGGAGCGCAGCACGGTCGTTGCCGCCGGGCAACCGGAGGGAGCGATACTGCCCCAGTGACCACGCTCATACGCCATCCCTATCTCGACCACCCCGGCCCGATCGCCTTCGCCCACCGGGGCGGGGCCGCGGACGGTCTGGAGAACACCCTCACCCAGTTCCGGCGCGCCGTGGCGGCGGGCTACCGCTATATCGAGACGGACGTGCACGCCACCGCCGACGGCAAAATCGTGGCGTTCCACGACTCGACGCTCGACCGAGTGACGGACGGGGCCGGGCGGATCGCCGATCTGCCCTGGGAGGACGTGCGGCACGCGCGCGTGGCCGGCAGCGAACCGGTGCCCCTCTTCGAGGACCTGCTCGAGGAGTTCCCCGAGGTGCGCTGGAACGTCGACATCAAGGCGGAGCCGGCCCTGCACCCCCTGCTCGACCTGATCGAGCGCATCGACGGCTGGGACCGGATCTGCGTCGGCTCGTTCTCGGAGTCGCGTGTCGTGCGCGCCCAGCGCCTGGCCGGGCCGCGCCTGGCGACGTCGTACGGCACCCGCGGTGTCCTGGGCCTCAGGTTGCGCTCCTGGGGCATGCCGGCGAAGCTGCGCCGCTCGGCGGTCGCCGCCCAGGTCCCCGAGTCCCAGTGGGGAATCCCCGTGGTCGACCGCCGCTTCGTGCGCGAGGCCCACGCACTCGGCCTCCAGGTGCACGTCTGGACGATCAACGACCCCGATCGCATGCACCGGCTGCTGGACCTGGGTGTGGATGGCATCATGACCGATCACATCGACACGCTGCGCAAGGTCCTCGAGGACCGGGGCTCCTGGGTCTGAACGCCCCCGCGCACAACCACGTTCCACGGGGAAGCGAGGGGCACGGGTGAGCACCGACACCGTGCAGGCACGGGGAGACGGCGGCGTCGCCGAGCGGCGGCGCGAACAGCGCGGCTGGTACTTCTACGACTGGGCGTGCTCCGTCTACTCGACGAGCGTGCTGACCGTGTTCCTCGGCCCCTATCTCACCTCGGTGGCCAAGTCGGCGGCGGACGCCGACGGTTATGTGCACCCGCTGGGCGTCCCCGTTCGCGCGGGCTCGTTCTTCGCGTACTCGGTCTCGGCCTCCGTCATCGTGGCGATCCTCGTCATGCCGCTCGCGGGCGCGGCGGCCGACCGCACCGGGCGCAAGAAGCCGCTGCTCGGTCTCTGCGCGTATCTGGGCGCCGCAGCCACCACGGGCATGTTCTTCCTGGACGGGCACCGCTATCTGCTCGGCGGCCTCCTCCTCGTCGTCGCGAACGCGTCGGTGGCCGTCTCGATGGTCATCTACAACTCGTATCTGCCACAGATCGCGCCGCCCGAGGAGCGCGACGCGGTCTCCTCGCGCGGCTGGGCCTTCGGCTACGCGGCCGGCTCGCTGGTCCTGATCGCGAACCTGGTCCTGTTCACCGCACACGACTCCTTCGGCGTCTCGGAGACCACCGCTGTGCGCATCTGCCTGGCCTCGGCGGGCATCTGGTGGGGTGCCTTCACGCTGGTGCCGCTCAGACGGCTGCGCGACCGCCGTACGACGTCCGCGCGACCCGCGGTGCACGGCTGGCGGCAGCTGGCGGCCACCCTCCGCGACATGCGCGGCAAGCCCCTCACGCTCGCCTTTCTGCTGGCGTACCTCATCTACAACGACGGCATCCAGACGGTCATCTCCCAGGCGTCGGTGTACGGCTCGGAGGAGCTGGGACTGAGCCAGTCGACGCTGATCTCCGCCGTGCTGCTGGTCCAGGTGCTGGCGGTCGGCGGCGCCCTCGGCATGGGACGGCTGGCCCGTACGTACGGTGCCAAGCGCACCATCCTCGGCTCGCTCGTCGCCTGGACCCTGACGCTGTGCGCCGGCTACTTCATGCCGGCGCACGCACCGGTCTGGTTCTTCGTCCTGGCGTCCGGTATCGGGCTGGTCCTCGGCGGCAGCCAGGCGCTGTCCCGCTCGCTCTTCTCGCATCTCGTGCCGCCAGGCAAGGAGGCGGAGTACTTCTCGGCCTACGAGATGAGCGACCGCGGCATGAGCTGGCTGGGCCCGCTTCTGTTCGGAATCACCTACCAGCTGACCGGAAGTTACCGGGACGCAATCATCTCGCTGGTGGCCTTCTTCATCATCGGATTCGTGCTGCTGGCCCGGGTCCCGGTGCGGCAGGCGGTGCGCGACGCGGGCAATCCGGTCCCCGGAATGATTTAGCACCTGAAGGCAAACCGCTGTAGTGTACGCGTTTGGCCTGCCAGGCGTACCGTTACTGCGCGTCATAGGATCCGAAACGCTGGGTGACATCTGCTAGCAGATGTGACAAACCGGGCGCCGGTGGGTACAACAAGGGGCGGCTACGACGGCGACGCATGACCCGGAACGGGAATCTTTACCGCCGACCGGACGTTGACCGGATGACGACGACAGCGACACCTGTCCTGTGGGCGACAAGCCCGGGAGGCACGATTCATGAGTGAGCGAGCTCTTCGCGGCACGCGCCTCGTGGTGACCAGCTACGAGACCGACCGCGGTATCGACCTGGCTCCGCGCCAGGCCGTGGAGTACGCATGCGAGAAGGGGCACCGTTTCGAGATGCCCTTCTCCGTCGAGGCGGAGATCCCGCCGGAGTGGGAGTGCAAGGTCTGCGGGGCCCCGGCACTTCTGGTGGACGGCGACGGCCCGGAAGAGAAGAAGGCCAAGCCGGCGCGTACACATTGGGACATGCTGATGGAGCGGCGCACCCGTGAGGAGCTCGAAGAGGTCCTCGAGGAGCGCCTGGCCGTTCTCCGATCCGGCGCGATGAACATCGCGGTTCATCCGCGGGACAGCCGAAAGTCCGCGTAAGACCTCCACGGCTCGGGCGGTTCTCCGCGCACACGAGCGAGCGATCAGTGGGCGCCGTACGTCGCTATGACGTGCGGCGCCCACTGTTTGCTGCGCGCACAGGCAAAGCTGTCCGCCGGGCCTCAGTGGGTCAGTGGCGGCCGCGGGTCCTGCGGGGCCCGTGACGGCGGCTCGTCCCTGATGACCTCACCTTGGACGACCTTCCCGTCGGGACGGTGAATACGAGCCTGCTGGAAGGCGTCACCGAAGCTGCCAGGCGTGACCCCGCGGAGCTTGCGGTCGAGAGTGCGCCCGGCTGAGCGGCTCACCAGTCGCTGGACCGGCGGTATGAGAAGCAGCAGGCCGACCGCGTCGGAGATCAGACCGGGCAGCATCAGGAGCAACCCGCCCAGCATCATGAGCCCGTTGCCACGGCCGCCCGTGGGCGCCTCGCCGCCGGCCGGCCGGGGCTGGGCCCCCAGCGTCGCGCTGAGATTGCGGAAGGCCCGGCGTCCGGCCCGCTTGATGACTACGGAGCCGACCACGAAACCGGCGACCAGCAGCAGGAAGACCGTGAGCCCGCCGGCCGCGCGTCCCACCACCGTGAGCAGCCAGATCTCCAGCACCAGCCACGCGGCGACACCGAGCGGCAGGAACGTGCGCAGCCGGGAACGCCGGGGCCGGGTGGAGTAAGGGGGAGCGGGTACGCCAGTCGTCATGCTCCCAGTGTGCACACAGCGCGCTCAGTGCGGGATAAGGGGGTCGATCACTCGCCCTCGCGCTCCCGCAGGACCGCCTGTGCCCACCCGTACGAGCGACGGCGGGAAACGTCCCCCGGTTGACCCGGAGCCCGTCCGTCCCCGCCCCACGGAGGCGGTCGGTGCCGCCGAACCACTCAGGAGGACTTGCGCCGGCCCGTCACCTTGGCGACACGGTCACTCACACCCCACGCCGTGACGCGCCACAGCGCCTCGACGAGGATGTTGCGGCTCATCTTGGAGTCGCCCAGCTCCCGCTCGACGAAGGTGATCGGTACCTCGACCACGTGGTAGCCCGCCTTGACGGCGCGCCGGGCCAGATCGACCTGGAAGCAGTAGCCCTGCGAGGCGACCTCCTGGAGGCCGAGTCCCTCGAGGGTCTCGCGCCGGAAGGCGCGGTAGCCGCCGGTGATGTCGCGCAACGGCAGGTCGAGCGCCATGCGCGAGTAGAAGCTGCCGCCACGGGAGATGAACTCGCGGGACTTGGGCCAGTTCACCACCCGGCCGCCCGGCACCCAGCGGGAGCCCAGTACCAGGTCGGCCCCCTTCAGCGCGGTCAGCAGGCGCGGCAGCTCCTCCGGCTGGTGGGAGCCGTCCGCGTCCATCTCGATCAGGACGCCGTAGTCGTGCTCCAGGCCCCAGTGGAAGCCCGCGAGGTACGCCGCACCCAGGCCTTCCTTGCCCTTGCGGTGCATGACGTGGACGTGGTCGTCCTCGACCGCCAGCTCGTCCGCGAGTTTGCCCGTGCCGTCGGGGCTGTTGTCGTCGGCCACGAGGACGTGTGCCTCAGGCACGGCCGACCGCACCCGGCCGACGATCGTCTTGATGTTCTCCGCCTCGTTGTAGGTCGGAATGATCACCAAGGACGTGCCGAGCGGACCGAACTGCCTCCCCTGGGCCTTTGTCTCAAGGGTCCCGTCGCCGTCGTTCACTACTGCCCCTTCATGTCCGTACGCAGGGGTCCACCATAGTGGCCCCGGCCTGCACCGACGTATCAGCCGGTTCGTATGGCGGTGTCGATTCCGCAAGAGTCGGGTAAGAGTGACGGTTTGCGTCACCGTCTGCGGGGCCCGATGCCACCCCGCGGCCAAGAGGGCGCGGCGACCGGGATTCGATGCGCGCCGCCGACGGGGCCGCGCTGCGGATCGGGGCCCGGCGCCCTTCGGGCCGACCTGGGGCCCGCTGGCTGCGGGTCGACCGAAAGCCGTTGTCTACTGGACGTCCGGGCCCCACCCGGGTCACACCCAGCCGACCGACCGGAACGTTGCCCTCGCCGTGGCGCGGGCGCTGAGCCTGGCTCCCAGTGGTGGTGCGCCGGTGCGGCACATCACCCCTGACCCAGCGGCGCCCCGGCGACTGCGCGGAGGTTCTCCGGTCGGGGCGTCGGTGGACCCGGCCGAACCTACCGGCCCCCTGCGCCTCGCTGTCAACAGCCGTTCGACCAGCGGTTTCTCCACCGATGCCCTGGTGGGGGCGGAGGATACGCAGGTCGCGCACCAAGGTGGCGGCCTCAACGCCACCCGGGAGATCACTCGCCCGGACGCACGAACACCGTCCGGCCGCCGACCACGGTGCGCAGGCAGACCGGCAGGTCGGAGCCAGGGGTCAGATCGGGCAGGCCAGGGGTGCCGGAGCGGGGGTCCGTCGACCAGCGGGCCACTCGGTCGTCGGGCGCCTGTACGACCAGCTCGTCGGTGCGCCAGACCGCGTAGTCCGCGGGTGCGCCCGGTACCAGAACACCCGCGTCGTCCCGTCCGATCGCGCGCCAGCCGCCCCGCGTATGAGCGGTGAACGCGGCACGCACGGAGACCCGGTGCTCCGGGGTGCGATGGAAGGCCGCCGCACGGACCGTGCCCCACGGATCCAGCGGGGTGACGGGGCTGTCGGAGCCGAAGGCGAGCGGGACGCCGGTGCGCAGCAGGGCCGCGAACGGGTTGAGGGTACGGGCCCGCTCGACGCCGAGGCGCTGGGCGTACATGCCCTCGTCGCCGCCCCACAGCGCGTCGAAGGCGGGCTGGACGGAGGCGGTCAGGCCCAGTTCGGCGAAGGCCGCGATGGTCTCGGACGTGAGCATCTCGGCGTGCTCGACCCGGTGGCGGGCGGCCCGGACGGCAGCCAGGCCGATCTTCTCGGCGGCGGCGTGCATTCCGTCGACCACGGCGCCGACGGCGGCGTCGCCGATGGCGTGGAAGCCCGCCTGCAGCCCCGCCTCGGTGCACGCGAGGACGTGCGCCGCGACGGCGGCGGCGTCCAGATAGGCGGTGCCGGTGTGGGGGGCGTCGGCGTACGGCGCGCACAGGCAGGCGGTGTGCGAGCCGATGGAGCCGTCGACGAACAGGTCCCCGGCCGCGCCGATCGCGCCCAGCTCCCGCGCCCTGGCGACACCCTCCTCGCCGTGCTGCGCCCAGTAGCCGACCACCCGGGGCCCGGCCTGCTCCGCGACGAGGCGCAGCAACCCGGTGAAGTCGTCCTCCGAGGAGATCTCGGGGCCGGCGCACTCATGGACCGAACCGATGCCGAGGGAGGCGGCCTGCGCGAGGGCGGCACGCTGGGCCTCGGTGCGCTGAGCCTCGGTCACCCCCGCGAAGGCGGCGGCGCGTACGGCGTGGTGGGCGTCCCGTACGAGGGGTTCCCCGTCCGTGAACCCGGCCCTGTCGCGCACGCCCGGCACCAGGTCCAGCAGGGCCGTGGTCACCACGGCGGAGTGGACGTCGATCCGGCTGAGATAGAGGGGACGGCCACCGGTGGCCGCGTCGAGTTCGGCCCGCCGGGGCGCCCGGAGTTCGGGCCAGCGGGCCGAGTCCCAGCCGTGGCCCAGCAGGACGCGGTCGTGCGGGCGGGCGGCGGCGAAGTCACGGACGAGCTCGAGGGCGGCGGTCAGCGAGGACGCACCGGAGAGGTCGAGCCCGGTGAGCGCGAGGCCCGTGGCGGTGGTGTGCACATGTGCGTCGGTGAACGCCGGGGTGACGAGTGCCCCGTCCAGATCGACGACCTCGTCCACGCCGCCCGCGAAGGCGTCCGCGGCGCCCTCGGAGCCCACCCAGGCGATCTGACCGCGCTCGACGACCATGGCGGTGGCGAAGGGATCCGCGGGGCTGTGGACTTCCCCTCGGCGCAACAGGACGGTCTGCGGCGGGGCGATGCGCTCGTTCATGGGGAACAGTCTCGCGCCTCGCTTCTGCCGCCCGGCACGCAGGTCGGTCAGATGCGGGGCGGCCGCGACTCGTACGGGGTGGACAGCACCACCGTCGTGCGCGTGGACACCCCCGCGAGGGACCGCAGCCGCGCCAGCAGTTCCTCCAGCTCGTGGGGTGTGGCCACGCGCACCTTGAGGATGTAGTTCTCCTCGCCCGCGACGCTGTGGCAGGCCTCGATCTCCGGGACGCCGGCGAGGCGCTCGGCGATGTCGTCGGGGGCGCTGGGATCGAACGGTTTCACCGAGATGAAGGCGGTCATCGGCAGCCCGATGGCCTCCGGGTCGACGACCGCCGCATACCCGCGAATGACACCGCGCTGCTCAAGCCGGCGCACCCGCTGATGCACGGCCGATGTGGACAGGCCCGTGGCCTTGCCCAGATCGGTGTAACTCATCCGCCCGTCCTTGACGAGCAGCTGCACGATCTGTCGGTCCAGCTCCTCCATGCCGGTAGAACCTACAGTGCGCCCGTTCCCCGCGGATACCCGAGCGGCGCAGGTCATGCCCGGTTTGTCATGGTGCAGGGAGCGTCGTCCGAGCCCCCGGCCGGGGCCGGGATCCTCGCATCCGGCACCTTCGAACGGCATGTGACCAACGCCACAGTGCCCGAACAGGCTTCGTGATGTCTTCGTGATTACCGCCCGGACCGGACGGGAAGTGCTTGCTGTGGTCGAGGCCACAGCTCCTGGCCGGCCCAGCCCGAGGGGGAGAATCCATGCACAGTCTGAAGCGCTCTGGTCGTCCTGCGTCCAAGCGGCAGCAGCCGGTCGTCGCGCCCGAGCCGGAGGGCGTCGAAGCGGGCGACGACGAGCTCGACGCGTACGACACCTTCGAGATGTACCGGGTGATCTGCCCGGACTGCGCGCAGCCCATCGCACTCCTGGCGGACGAGGAGTTCCTGCCCGAGCACGCGCTGTGCGCCTCGCCGTGGAACCCGTTCGGGCTCACGGTCTGCCGCGGCACCGGGCGCGCGGCGTCCGAAGCCCGGCCCGCGGACGAGTCCGCGGTACCCCAGGAGCAGGACACGGCCCTGCTGCTGACGCTCCCTCAGGGGCTCGACTGGCGGATGCAGCCGTTCTCGCACGTCGGCGGCGCGGGTTCGCGCCCGATGCGCATGCCGGTGATGCGGCACCAGGCCGCCTGACCCACACGGCATCCCCCGGCGTCACACCTCGTCCCGATGACTGCCCCGCACCGTGGAGCGCAGACCCCCATGGTGCAGAACGGGCACGCCCCCGCCGGCCGCCGAGCCGATACCGTGCGACGGGATCGCCGTGCCCTTTGAACGCGCGCCATGCCCCCGTACGGGCCCGAGGGGAACTCACTCTCGATTAGCGGGGCCGGTGACCTGCGCAGGGGCGCCGGCGTTCCCCCTGCATGACTGCCACGTATTCGGCGCCCGCGCGTCGGCGACGGGTGTTCGTGCCGGCACCCACACGAACGCTCGCGCCGGCGCAGCCCCAGGATCCCCCCATCTACCGCGATCTGATGCGGACCTGGGCCGACGGCGGGCGTACGCTGCCGGGGCGCCACGACCCGGAGTGGGTGCGGCTGGTGGCGCCTCCGACAGGCCTGGGCCGGCTCACTGCGGGCCCGGAGCAGCTCAGCGGGACTCGGGACCCGCGAGGTGACGGGCGATGACCATCCGCTGGATCTGATTCGTCCCCTCGACGATCTGCAGGGCCTTGGCCTCGCGCATGTAGCGCTCTGCCGGGAAGTCCGCCGTGTAGCCGTACCCGCCGAGCACCTGGACGGCGTCCGTGGTGACCTTCATCGCGGTGTCGGTGCAGTGCAGCTTGGCCATGGCCGCCTGCTTGGCGAACGGCCGACCGGCGTCGCGCAGCCGCGCCGCCGACAGATAGAGCGCCCGGCCGGCCTCGATCTGCGTCGCCATGTCGGCCAGCATGAAGCGCAGGCCCTCGAAGTCCGAGATCGGCCGGCCGAACTGCCGCCGCCCGGTGGCGTACGCGAGGGCCTCGTCCAGGGCCGCCTGGGCGAGGCCGATGGCGCAGGCCGCGATGCCGAGCCGCCCGGAGTCGAGCGCGGACAGGGCGATCGCGAAGCCCTGGCCCTCCTCGCCGATGCGCCGGTCGTCGGACACGCGCACCCCGTCGAAGTGGACCTGCGCGGTGGGCGAGCCCTTCATGCCCATCTTCTTCTCGGGCGCCGCCCCGCTCAGCCCCTCGGCGTCGCCGGGCACCAGGAACGCGGTGATCCCGCGCGGCCCCTCCTGGCCGGTGCGCGCCATCACGGTGTAGAAGTCGGCGATCCCGCCGTGGGTGATCCACGACTTGGTGCCGGTGATCGACCAGACTCCCCCGCGGCCGGCTCCGCTCCCGCCGGAGGCGTCCCCGTCCTCCCGGACGGCCCTGGTGCGCAGGGCGGCGGCGTCGGAACCGGACGATGCCTCGGAGAGGCAGTAGGCACCCAGCAGGCCGCCGCCGAGCATCGCGGGCAGATGCTCGACCTGCTGCTCCTTGGTGCCGTAGTGCGCGAGGGCATGGCAGGACAGGGTGTGGACGCTGACGCCCAGGCCGACGGTGAGGCGGGCCGCGGCAAGCTCCTCGAGGACCTGGAGGTAGACCTCGTACGGCTGGTCACCGCCGCCGTAGTCGGAGTCGTAGGGGAGGCCGAGGAGTCCTGATTCGGAGAGCAGCCGGAAGACCTCGCGCGGGAAACGCCCCGCGTCCTCTTCCTCTGCCGCCTTCGGGGCGATCTCGTGCTGCGCGATGTCACGGACGAGCGAGATCAGATCCCGGGCCTCGTCCGTGGGCAGTTGCCGGTCCACCGGCTGCGGGGCGCGGTCGGGCATGGCGACGCTCTCCTCCCTGTCGGGCGCATCGACGGACGCCTGCCGTGGGTGGGAGTGGCGCCGCCGGGTCTCACTGGGCCTGGCCGATGCTCGTCGCTCCGGGTCTCGGAGGCGGCTGACCAGCAGTTGTGGCGTTTGGAGTATGCCCGATCGGAGGCACCGAGTCACCAGTTAACGACCGCTTACTCGAAGAAAGATCCGGGGCCCGAAATTGGTCCGAACCAATCACCCAAGTGGTCTAGTCCCCTTGGAGATTTCGGACCGTCGCTTCCGCCGCCCCTCAGGTGTCGTCCCGGCGGGCCGGCGCCGGCGCAGCGTACGCGGGCTCGAGCTCCTCGATGGCGCGCAGCGTTCCGCCGAGCATCTTCACCAGCAGGTCGCGCAGGGTCTCGCGGGACAGCTGCGGCCGGGCGATCCAGTCGAGGGTCGCGCCCTCCACGCTGCACACCCATCCGAGCAGACCCATACGCACCAGCGGGGGGATGTCGCGTCGGCCGTAGGCCCCCTCGGCGATGATGGCGACGATCACCTCGCGCACCCCGTCCCGGATGGCGTGCACCTGGGTGTCGAAACCCACGCCGCCGCTGACGATCGTCCGGTAGGCGGCCTGATTGTGCTCGGCGTACCTCAGATAGCGGTCGATCGTGCGATGCACCCGCTCCACCGGCGGCAGTTCCAGACCGCCGGCCGCTGAGGTGGCGAGGTCGGCCACCGAATCCTCGACGATGGCCAGGTAATAGCCTCGCTTGGATTTGAAGTAGTAGTAGATCAGTCCTTTCGCCACATGGGCATGGCGCGCGATGTCATCCATCGACAACGCGTCGTAGGAGGTGTCGGCGAACAACTTCCGCCCGATGGCGATGAGTTCGGCGCGGCGCGCCAGTGAGCGATCGGTACCGCGCGGCTGCGCGGATATCGCACCTCGCTGTTGACTGATATTCAATTTCTACCCAGGTCTCCGATTTCCGGCGGGCTATCCGCAGTATTGCAGAACCACACCGGCATCATGTTCGACTCTGATCGACCAGTCGGACACTGTTCGGAAAGCGGGGCGCGATCCGGCCACTCAGCTCACAGCAGACCGAGCTGCGTGACGAACATCGCGAGGACCAGCACGAGCGCCCAGCCCGCGACATGCTCGAGGATCTTCGGACCGTCGTCCTTGGGACCACCCGTACGGGTGCGGACGCGGGCGGCGGTGGCTGAGTTGGCGGTCATGGCATCTCGCTGGTCTAGGGCTGCACGGTGGACTCCCCCCGCCGATGTGTCCACCTTGCCACCGGAATGCGCCGCCGCGGCGGAGAGCTTGCTCACACGGCGGCCACCGGTCCCCCGGGCCGTACCGGGTGACCGGGGCCGCGTGCGTCAGCGGACGCCGACGGCCGCGAGCGCCTTGCGCTGCCCCGCGGTGGGACGGGCCGGGAAGTACAGGTAGCAGACGCCCCCGGTGCCGGAGACGACCTTGCCCGAGGCGTTGTACCGCTTGGTCCTGAGCCAGATGTTCTCCCACTCACGCCTCTTGTAGACCCGGCGCACCGCCTCGTCGCCGGGCGAGGCCGGATCGTTGGCGATCACATCGCCGTCGGCGGTGAAGCCGATCACGGTCATCAGATGGCCCGAGGTGCCGTACCCGGCTCCCGTCAGCTCCTCCTTCAGGAACGACTGTGACGTTATGGCCGGGATGCCCGCGGCGATCAGCGTCTCCAGATCGGTGAGCGAGGACAGCCGGGTGACGACCCCGCGCAGGTCCTTGTACGTCGCCGCGTAGGCGGCGTTGAACGGCCAGTTTCCGCAGCCCTGGTACTGGTGGTCGTAGGTGGAGCGGGCGGCGAGGCAGACCTGCGGGTCGGCATAGGACGGATCGACCCAGGAAAGCTGCTCGGCGGTGGGTTTCCGCCCCCAGTACTCGATGATCATCTGGGAGGAGGTCGGGCTGCACCAGGCCTCGCCGCCGTTGTCGTACTGCGGGTACTGGCCCTTGTGGATCTCCTGCGAGTACCGCGGGACGATCAGCTCCTTGGCCAGCGCGGGCGTGGAGGCGGGGACGGTGAAGCGGTCGGGGATGTCGGAGCCCATGGCGCCGAGCCGCCACACGACCGGGGTGAGCTTGGTGCCCGGGGCGCGGTAGAGGGTCAGGCGCAACTGGTACGAGACCAGCCGCAGGCCTGATGCCGCGTCTGCGATGGCGAAGGTGTCGGTCGAAATGCTGCTCTTGCCGTCCTTCTGATCGTCGACGGAGGTCCGCTTGATGTCCTCGTCTCCGGCCGCCCAGCGGCCCATCACGTACCAGGGGGTCTGCGTGCCGTCGGAGTAGCCGCCCTGCAGTTCGACCTGGAGCCAGGTGCCGGCCGGGGTCTGGGCGTTCCAGGAGGCGATGGCCTCGGTGGACGGGACGGACAGCCGGTGAACCGGGGAGGTCCAGACGGCGTACTCCCAGGTGGCGGTCTTGCCGGTGTGCGGATCGGTGTAGTCGAAGCGGCCTGCGGGGGTGGCGATCACCACCGAGGGGCGCAGGCCCGCGACGGGCCGGACACCCTGCGCGGACCCGGTGCGCCAGTCGGAGTACGAGGTCCAGGCACGGTAGTCCACCGGACGCGAGGATTCCTTGGTGGACCCCCCGGCCGGGACGGCCGCTGCCGCCGGGACGGCGGCCGCTCCGGTCGCCGTGGCCGCGACGACCGCGGCGGCGAGGAGGGTTCTGCGGGACGGCTCTGAAGCTTTGCTCATCGGTGGGTGACTCCCAGTTGTCCTGAAGCGCTGGTTCAGATGCACGGTGTGCGCCAACTATGGCCGCCGTGCGGGCACCGTGCCAGCTGTTCGGCCGTCGGCGCGTCCACCAATATTGGTCTCGACCACTGGCATGACCTGGGGTGCCGCCATCCCCGACGGGCACCGGCGCGCCAGGTCTGACCGGGCGCCGGTGCCCTTCCCGTGCAGGGGCCGCTGTGCCCTCAGACGAGGTCCATCGCCGCCACCTCGTCCGGGCGGCCGTAGCTGACCGGTCCCCGGAAGCGGCGGCGCGCGGTGGCGAACCACCACACGGTGGCCACGAGCAGCACAACCGCGAGGGCGATCGGTGCGTAGTTGAAGGAGTCCACGGTGATCGGCGCGGCCTGGGGCAGCATGAAGAGCACGCTGCTGAGCAGGATCCACACGACGGCGACGACGCCCACGGGCGCGCTCCACCGTCCGAGGTGCCAGGGTCCGGGACGGAACTCGGCGCCGAGCCTGAGTCGCAGGAAGATCGGCACGGCGTAGGCGAGGAAGAGGCCCACCACGTTGACGCTGACGATCGCCGTGAAGGCGGTGTGGGACCACCAGCCGGGCAGCACCAGGAGCAGCGAGCAGGCAACGGCGAGCCAGACCGCCTTGACGGGTGTGCGGGTACGCGGCGAGACGGAGTGCCACCAGCGGGAGCCCGGCATCGCACCGTCTCGCGAGAACGCGAAGATCTGCCGGGTGTTGCTGGTCAGATTGGCGAGCCCGCAGAAGAGCATGGCACCGATGACGACCAGCAGCAGCACCTTCGCGACGCCCGTGCCGAGCCCGTCGATGAGGATCTGCACGGGCGGCGCCGAGGAACCGGCCACCTTGGCGTAGTCGCCGATGCTGTACACCAGGGCCAGCATGAGGATCAGACCGGTGATCGCCGAGTAGCCGATGGCCCGGGTGATGCCCCGGGGAGCGTTGACCGTCGCCCGTACCGTCTCCTCGGACATGTGGAAGCTGCCGTCGAAGCCGGTGAAGGTCCAACTGGTGACGAGCAGGCCGAGCATGCCGCCGAAGAGCCCGTTGGTGAAGCCGGTGTTGTTCGCGAAGTGTGTGACGAAGGACGCGGGACGGTGCTCGTCCGGGACGGCCACGAGCGCGCCCACGATCGCCACGAGCCCGATCAGCAGCCACCACACCGAGATCCGGTTGAGGACGGCGACCAGCCGCACGGTGTACGTGTTGGCCAGCCCCTGCACCACGATGATCACCGCCGTGATGAGCACGGTCTGGTGCGCGGTCGGCTCGTACGAGGGCCGCTCAAGGGAGATGAACGCCTGGATGAAGGTGGCTGCCGCGTATCCGGTGGCCGCGGTACCGCCCACCTGACCGACGAAGTTGAGCCAGCCCGTGTACCAGGACCAGGCCCCCTGATGCCGCTTGGCGAGCTTTCCGGCGGAGAAGTACAGGGCTCCACTCGTCGGATAGGCGGAGGCCACCTCCGCCATCGCCGCGCCGATGAAGAGCACCATGACGGAGACGCCGATCCAGCCGAAGACCAGAACGCGCGGCCCGCCCGCGTTCATACCGAACCCGAACGACGAGAAGATTCCGGAGAGGATGTTGATGATGGTGAAGGAAATGGCGAAATTGTCGAAGGCCTGAAACCTCCGGGTGAGTTTCCTCGGATACCCCATCGCGTGGAGTGTGGCGTCGTCGTCTATCGCGACGGGATCCCTTCCCGCATGTCGTCGCGTACGGGGTGCGGATATCCGTTCTGACACGAGCGGACCTTTCTGTGTGGGGGGTTGAGCGGGACAGCGGACGCACGCGTCAGGCGGTGCCCGGCACGGGCAGTCCGCAGCTGCGTCGGGCGCGAGAGAGCTGCTCCACCGGGTCGCCGAAGACGCTCCAGGGCATGCGCGAGGCGTAGGGCCCCATGGCCATGAGGACGGCGCGTGCCTCGAAGGAGCACTCGGCCATGACCAGTGCGTGCGCCAGATACGCCAGGTCGAGCACCGGGGTGAAGCGGTAGCCGGCGACCTGCGGCAGCCAGTTCTGGTAGATCGCGAGCGCGGCGGAGCGCCACTGGGGCTGCTCCCAGACCCGGTCGGCCAGCAGCCGGGAGGGGTCGTAGCTCTCGACGAGCGCGACCAGAGGCAGCAGCCGCAGCGAGGACGTGGCAGGCGCGCGCTGGCCGAGGAAGGCGGCGACGTCCCAGGCGGCGTTCACCGAGCCGCCGTTCCGGCCGAAGAAATAGGCGAGGAACCGATGGTGGCCCTCGCGGTGGAAGGGGGCGAGCCGCAGCACGTGCGAGAACAGCTGCCAGGGACCGGCCGGCGCGGTGAGCAGTCCCTGTGGGGCGGGCTCATGGACGGCGTGCAGGCGCGTCAGCGCGAGCCGCACCACCCATGGCGTGGGGTCGTACGGCGCCGCCGTCGTGGCGCGTTCGCACGCCTTGAGCGCGATGCGCTCCAGCGCACGGGCCCGCTCGTCCTGCGCGTCGGCGGCACGCAGGGCCCGTAGCACGGCGACCCGCGCCCACATCAGTGCGGCTTCCGGGCCGGGCTCCTCGGCCAGCCAGTGTTCAGCCAGATCGGAGTCGGCGGCTTCGGAGGCGAGGACCAGGGAGCGGTGGGCGCGCAGCCCGGTGTCCTCGCGCGTCTCTGCGAGCAGTTCCCGAGCGCTCAGATAGCGGCCGACCCGTACTTCCACACATACGCTCGCCAGGTCGCGGTCGTCGGCCGCCGGATGCCACACATACTGCCCTTCGAATAACCCAGCGGCCATGCTCCCCCGTCCATCCCCGTACGAACGCCTGGCGGTTGCGCTCCAGGCACCCTACTCAGCAAGGGCAACAACCGGAACGGGCGTTTCCCGAATACTCACCCGGAAGACATCCAAGGCCGGGTGAGCACGAATAGAAGGAGCCAAAGATTGATGAATGAACAGTTCAATGTGGCACCAATTTCTCCGCCGCACACCATCGACTCGGACACCCGTCCGAGGGGCACCGACAGGGCCCGATAGAATCTTCCGGCGAAATATGCCAGCCCCTCGTACCCCGGGAATCTCCATTCACGCCCTCGCGTCCCTTCTGCGGCAACTGCCGCCGTCCTGCGGCCCCGTCCGCCTCATCGGCGTCGACGGGCATGCGGGCTCCGGGAAGTCCACGTTCGCCGGGCAGTTGGCGACCGCGCTCGACGGCGCTCCCGTGCTGCACCTCGACGACATCGCCACCCACGAGGAGTTGTTCGCCTGGGTCGAGCGTCTGCTGCGGGATGTGATCGAACCGCTCGGCAGGGCCGAGACGGCGCACTACCGCCCTTACGACTGGCGCGCTCGCGCCTTCGGGACCGCCCGCGCGCTGGCGCCCGCCCCCGTGATCCTGGTCGAGGGCGTCGGTGCCGGCCGCCGGGCCGTGCGGCCGTATCTGGCGGGGCTGCTCTGGATGGAGCTGCCGGCCGAGGAGGCCTGGACACGCGGCCGGTCCAGGGACGGGGAGGAGCAGCGCGCGTTCTGGAACGGCTGGATCGAGGCGGAACGCCGCCACTTCACCCGGGACCCCTCACGCCCCTTCGCCGATCTCCTGGTGCACCAGAGAGACAAGGGGTACGAGGTACTCCCGGGGCCCGGGAGTAGTGTTGGTCCGGACCGCGTCCTCACCCTCCGTGATGGATCATCCGCAGTGTGCTGAACTGGTGAAGACCCTTGCCGGAGAACTTCTTTGACTGCTCCAAGTCGGCTTGACCCGGGAGCCGTACAGGTCTTACGTTCTCAATAAGCGGCTTTCGTGGCCGCCATCAGAACGCGAAGCCCCCGGTTGTTCCCCCGTGATCGGGGGCTTCGTTCTGCCCGGAACACCTTCTGCGGGCGCCATGAGGCGTGATTCACTCACCCTCAGTCACCATGTGCGACGCGCCCTGTCTGCTCCCACCTCCTCAAACGGCCTGTGCGGCACCCTTCGGTGCGCCGGTGTCCCGCAGGTACGATGCCTTTCGGTGCGACCTTCGGACACTGCTCTGCGCACGGTTGCAACTCCGGTCCGTGCAAAGGCGGTTCGCGCAGGGCGGCCGACGGGCACGGGCTCGCCGGTGAACCAACGGGGGCACGGTTTGTGGGGGACGTGATGGACTTCGGCACGCGAGGCCCCGAGGCTCCGGCCGACCTCGCCTGGCTGCGAGGCGTCGACGCCTACACCATGGGCGCGTATCCGCAGGCGGAGGAGGAGTTCCGCGCCGCGGTGCGGATCGATCCCGGAATGGCCGACGGCTGGCTCGGGCTGCACGCACTGCGCGTCGACACCACGACCGCACTGCTGCGGATGTTCCGTCACCGGGACCGTTTCGGGGAGCAGCGGGCGCGGCACCGGCGCACCCTCAACTCCTGGTACTGGCTGGGCTGGTGGGTGCAACCCGTGCTGGAGAGCCCGCGCGACCTGCTGCTCGCGCACGCCTCGCACTGGCTGGACGGCCGCCACGTCCCCGAACTCGACCGGGCGCTCGCGGGACTGCCGCCCGTCGACGCCGACCCCCAGGTCCGCTTCCTGCACTCCTGCCGGGCCTACCTGGTCAAGGACTGGGAACAGTTGGTCCGGCACACGGATCCGCTGATCGACGACCCGATGCTCGGCATAGAGGCCGGCCTCTTCGGAGGGATGGCCCGGGTGCGTCTGGAGATGTACGGGCAGGCGGAGCCGCTGCTCGCCGCCGCCCTGATGCGCTGCCGCAGCGAGCAGCCCCAACGCAAGGAACTGCGGTACTGGCTGGCCCGCGCGCACGAGGGAACCGGCCGTTCCGCGGCCGCACTGCCGCTGTACCGGGCAGTGCACCGGGTGGACCCGGCGTTCATGGACACCTCCGCACGACTCGCGGCGATCGCCGAGGGAGACGGGTACGACGAGGCGGCCGACTTCGCCGCCATGGCGCTCACCGGGGGCGGGGACGTGCTGGACGGGCCGGACGGGCTCGATCCGCTGTTCGGCGCCGAGGGACGGGACGTGAAGCTCTCCGATCCCGAACCGCCGCCGGGCGCGATGCCCGCCCAGCGGGACCTCGTACGGGAGAAGTCCCCGGTGCCGGGACCGCCGCTGCCGACCGGACCGACGGATCCGGCGATGCTGGAGGAAGCGCTCGCCGAGCTGGAGCGCATGGTCGGCCTCGAGCCGGTGAAGCGCCAGGTCAAGGCGCTGTCCGCGCAGTTGAACATGGCCCGGCTACGGGCCGGGCAGGGCTTACCCGTGCAGCCGCCGAAACGGCACTTCGTCTTCTCCGGCCCCTCGGGCACCGGCAAGACGACGGTGGCGCGGATCCTGGGCCGGGTCTTCTACGCCCTCGGACTGCTCGGCGGCGATCATCTGCTGGAAGCACAGCGCGCGGACCTGGTCGGCGAGTACCTGGGCCAGACCGCGGTGAAGGCGAACGAGCTGATCGACTCGGCGATCGGCGGCGTACTGTTCGTGGACGAGGCCTACTCGCTGTCCAACTCGGGATACGGCAAGGGCGACGCCTACGGCGACGAGGCCCTGCAGGTACTGCTGAAGCGGGCCGAGGACAACCGCGACCACCTCGTGGTGATCCTGGCCGGCTATCCCGAGGGCATGGACCGTCTGCTGGCCGCCAACCCGGGTCTGTCCTCACGGTTCACGACCCGCGTCGACTTCCCCTCCTACCGCCCTCTGGAACTGACCTCGATCGGCGAGGTGCTGGCGGCGGACAACGGCGACCTCTGGGACGAGGAGGCCCTGGAGGAGCTCCGCTCCATCGCCGGTCACGTCGTGGACCAGGGCTGGATCGACGAGCTCGGCAACGGGCGGTTCCTGCGGACGCTGTACGAGAAGAGCTGTGCCTATCGGGACCTGCGGCTGACGGGCTATCCCGCGACACCGACCCGGGACGATCTGTCGACCTTGCGGCTGCCGGACCTGATGCAGGCGTACGGCGAGGTACTTTCCGGCCGGGGGCCGCAGGATCCTCCGGGGCCGTGAGTGCCTGACAGCGCGAACCGCCGACCGTCCGGCGGCCGGCGGTTCTCTGTCGTGGGTCGCGTGGTGCGTCCGCGCCCCACGCGAGGCGCGGACGCACCACGGCCGATCAGCTCGGTACCGCTTCCTTCTGCTCCGGTTCTGCCACGAGCTCCTTCTGCTCCGGTTCCGCGACGCGTTCCTGCCGCTCCGGCTCCGCCATGCGCGGCTGGGGCGGGGCTTCGCGGTGGGCCGGGTCCCTGACCTCGCCGACCAGGAGTTCCAGGACGTCCTCCAGGGCGACCAGACCGAGCACCCGGCCGGAGGCACCGGCGACCTGGGCGAGGTGCGTGGCGGCCCTGCGCATCACCGTCAGCGCGTCGTCCAGCGGCAGCTCCGCGGCGAGCGTCGTCATCGGCCGCCACAGCTGCTGCGGCACCGCCCGATCGGAGTCCTCCAGGTCGAGGACGTCCTTCACATGCAGGTAGCCCATGAAGGCGCCGTTCGCCGCGACAACGGGGAAACGCGAGTACCCGGTGCGCGCCGTGAGCGCCACCACCTCGCCCGGAGTCACCGTGGGTTCCACCGTCACCAGCAGAGCCGAGTCGAGAAGCACGTCGGTCACCGGGCGCGAGCCCAGCTCCAGCGCGTCCTCCAGCCGCTCCTGCTCCTCGGGGTCGAGCAGCCCCGCCTGGCCGGAGTCCTCCACCAGCTGGTTGAGCTGTTCGCTGGTGAAGACCGCCTCGACCTCGTCCTTCTGCTCCACCCGGAAGAGCCGGAGGATCACCTTGGCGCAGGCGCTCAGCGCGACCGTCACCGGCCGGCACAGCCGGGCGAAGGCCACAAGGCCCGGGCTCAGCCACAGCGCGGCCCGCTCCGGCGCCGCCATCGCCAGGTTCTTCGGCACCATCTCGCCGATCACCAGGTGGAAGAAGACGACGGCGGCGAGCGCGATCACATAGCCGAGCGGATGGATCACCCCGTCGGGGATGTGCACCACCTCGAACACCGGCTCGAGCAGATGGGCCACCGTCGGCTCGGCCACGGCGCCCAGCGTCAGCGAGCACACGGTGATGCCGAACTGGGCGGCGGCCATCATCTGCGGCAGCCGTTCGAGTCCGTACAGCACCTGACGGGCCTGTGCGGTCCCGAGGGGCTCGATCTGGCTGCGCCGCACGGACACGAGCGCGAACTCGGCGCCGACGAAGAAGCCGTTCACCAGCACCAGCAGGCAGGCGAACGCCAGTTGGAGCACACTCATCGCAGCACCTCCGCGGCCGGGGCGGAGACGTCCGCGAGCTTCACGAGCCTGACCCGCTCGGCGCGGTAGTGCCCCACCTGGCGCACCGTGAGCCGCCAGCCGGGCAGCTCGGCCCGGTCACCGGGAGCGGGGATCCGGCCGAGGAGGTCGGCCACAAGACCGGCCACGGTCTCGTACGGCCCCTCCGGCACGTCGAGGCCTATGCGCTGCAGGATGTCGACACGGCAGCTGCCGTCGGCGTCCCACGCGGGCCGTCCGTCCTCGGCGGGCGCGACGGCGAGTTCGGGCAGGTCCTGCCGGTCGTGCTCGTCACGCACCTCGCCGACCAGTTCCTCGACGATGTCCTCGAGGGTGACGACGCCCGCCGTCCCGCCGTACTCGTCGACGACGACGGCGATGGGCTGCTCGCTGCGCAGCCGCTCCAGCAGAGGCTGCACGGGCAGCGTCTCCGGGACGAGCAGCGGCGTCTGGGCGATCCGGGTGACCGGCGTACGCAGCCGTTCGCGCGAGGGCACCGCGAGGGCGTCCTTGAGGTGCGCCATGCCGACGATCTCGTCGATCTTCTCCCGGTAGACGGGGAAGCGGGACAGACCCGTGGCCCGGGTCAGATTGACCACGTCCTGCGCGGTGGCCGACGACTGCAGCGCGCTCACCTTCACACGCGGGGTCATCACGTGCTGCGCGGTCAGCTCGCCCAGCGACAGCGTCCGGACGAAAAGGTCGGCCGTGTCCTGCTCCAGCGCGCCGGCCCGCGCCGAGTGGCGGGCCAGGGAGACGAGCTCCCCGGGGGTGCGGGCGGAGGCCAGCTCCTCGGTGGGCTCGACGCCGAGGGCGCGCACCAGCCGGTTGGCGACCGTGTTGAGGGCCGCGATCACCGGCCGGAACAGCCGCGAGAAGAAGTGCTGCGGACCCGCCACGAAGCGTGCGACCTGGAGCGGCCGGGACACGGCCCAGTTCTTGGGTACGAGCTCGCCGATCACCATCTGCACGGCCGAGGCAAGCAGCATGCCGACGACCACGGCGACACCGGAGAGCGCGCCCTCGGGGATGCCTGTCGCGGCGAGCGGGCCGCGCAGCAGCTCGGCCAGTGCCGGTTCGGCGAGCATGCCGACGACGAGGGACGTGATGGTGATGCCGAGCTGGGTGCCCGAGAGCTGGAAGGACAGCTCCCTGAGCGCGACGACGACGGTGCGAGCCCGTCGGTCGCCCTCCGCGGCCGCCTTCTCGGCGTCGGGCCGCTCGACCGTCACGAGTCCGAATTCGGCCGCGACGAAGAAGCCATTGGCCAGGATGAGCAGGAACGCCGCCCCGAGGAGCAGCAGGGGGATGGTCATGATGCCGCCGCCTCCGCGTTCACGCGGACACGGTCCGCGCTATGTCGGCAGGGGGCGGCGCAGGTACTACAGGACGATCCGTCCATCGCCGGAGGGAGTCACTCCTCGGATAGCAGGAGCCTCTGAGCACCGGGCGGAGCACCAGAGGCGGAGGCGCCACGCAAGCGCCTCTGCATCCAGATTAATCAAGACTTCGGTGTGTGCGGCAGGGTGGACGGGCTCGAGTCAGCTGTGATGTCGCTCGGGGCCGGCCGTGGAACGCGCCTCGGCGAGGGCCCGGAGCGTGCTCGCATCCTCGATGGCCCGGTGTTTTGCGATGCCCGGCTGGATACCGAGGGCGGGCAGGCTGGTGCCGTCGCTGAGGTCGAGGAAGACCCAGGGGTCACCCGGACGCAGGTTGACCCGCAGGATCTCCGCCCAGGCCAGATGGCGGCTGCCGGCGATGTTGACGACGGTGACCCCGGTCTCGTCGGCCACCACCTTGGGCCGGGCCAGCAGGAGCAGCACTCCGCAGAGAAGGACCGCCGTGAGGACGAAGCTGAGCCGCTCCCCTGTGCTGAGCTGGTCCAGCAGCAGGGCGACTGTGGTGATGACCACGAATATCGCCGCTCCGGCGCTGAGTAGCACGGCGCGGGTGCGGCCCGGCCGGAAAGTGACCGGGAGGGTGGGCAGATCGGGCATCGGTGTGCGGTTCCTCACAGCCTGCAGGCGTGGATGGCCGTGGTCAGGATGGCCCGGGCGCCGATGGCGTACAGATCGTCCATGATCCGCTGGGCCTCCTTGGCCGGGACCATGGCGCGGACCGCGACCCAGCCCTCGTTGTGCAGCGGGGAGACGGTCGGGGACTCCAGGCCCGGAGTCAGCGCGACGGCCTTCTCCAGCTGCTCGACCCGGCAGTCGTAGTCCATCATCACGTAGGTCCGGGCCACCAGGACACCCTGGAGGCGGCGCAGGAACTGCTGGACCTTGGGTTCCTCGATGTCGGCGCCGGTGCGGCGGACGACGATCGCCTCGGACTTCATGATCGGCTCGCCGATGACCTCCAGGCCCGCGTTGCGCAGCGAGGTGCCGGTCTCCACGACGTCCGCGATGACCTCGGCGACACCGAGTTCGATGGCGGTCTCGACGGCGCCGTCCAGGTGGACGACGGAGGCGTCGATGCCGCGGTCGGCGAGGTGCTTGGCGACGATGCCCTCGTAGGAGGTGGCGACCGTCATGCCGTCGAGGTCGGCCACGCCGTTCGCCGTGCCCGGCTTGGTGGCGAAGCGGAAGGTGGAGCGGGCGAAGCCGAGCGGAAGGATCTCCTCCGCATTGGCGCCGGAGTCGATGAGCAGGTCCCGGCCGGTGATGCCGATGTCGAGGCGCCCGGAGGAGACATAGATCGCGATGTCGCGGGGGCGGAGATAGAAGAACTCGACCTCGTTCTCCGGGTCGACGATCCTCAGCTCCTTGGACTCCCTGCGCTGCTGGTAGCCGGCCTCATGCAGCATCTCCGCCGCAGGGCCGGACAGTGAACCCTTGTTGGGGACGGCGATGCGCAGCATGAGGTCGGCTTCCTTCGTTCGTGCGTCGGGTGTGCGGATGTTCGGTTGGCAGCTCAGAGGTAGGCGTAGACGTCGTCCAGGGAGATCCCGCGCGCCACCATCATCACCTGGACGTGGTAGAGCAACTGGGAGATCTCCTCGGCGGCCGCCTCTTTGCCCTCGTGCTCGGCGGCCATCCAGACCTCTGCGGCTTCCTCGACGACCTTCTTGCCGATGGCGTGCACGCCCTTGCCGACCAGTTCTGCGGTGCGGGAAGTGGCGGGATCGCCGTGGGCGGCCTTCTGCTGGAGCTCGGTGAAGAGCTCCTCGAACGTCTTCTTGGACATGGTGGTCCTTACCCTACGCGCTTCGGACCGTCTCTCAGTGCCAGGGTTCGGATACCGAGCGCAGCGTGGTGGCGGTCGCCACCGCAGCGGTCACGGCCTCGTGTCCCTTGTCCTCGTGGGAGCCCTCGAGGCCGGCACGGTCCAGCGCCTGCTCCTCGGTGTCACAGGTGAGCACGCCGAAGCCGACGGGGACGCCCGTCTCCACGGACACCTGGGTCAGGCCCTGGGTGACGCCCTGGCACACATAGTCGAAGTGGGGGGTACCGCCCCGGATGACCACGCCGAGGGCGACGATCGCGTCGTATCCCCGGCCCGCGAGTACCTTTGCGGCGACCGGGAGTTCGAAGCTGCCGGGGACCCTCAGCAGGGTCGGCTCGTCGATTCCCAGCTCCCGCAGGGCGCGCAGGGCGCCCTCCACCAGACCGTCCATCACCTTGTCGTGCCACTGTGCCGCGATGACGGCGACCCGCAGGTCGCTCGCATTGCGTACGGACAGTTCCGGTGCACCCTTGCCGCTCACGTCTCTCCTTTGTGCTCTGTTACTGGTTGCCGCAGGCGGACACGGCGTTCGTGTCCAGCCAGGGCAGGTCGTGCCCCATCCGGTCCCGCTTGGTGCGCAGGTAACGGAGATTGTGCTCCCCCGCCTGTACGGGCATGGGTTCCCGGGTGGTGACCGTCAGGCCGTACTTCAGCATCGCCTCGGTCTTGTCGGGGTTGTTGGTCAGCAGGCGCACGCTGCGGACCCCGAGGTCCTGCAGGATCCGGGCCCCGGCGGCGTAGTCGCGGGCGTCGGCCGGCAGCCCGAGCTCCAGATTGGCGTCCAGGGTGTCGCGGCCGCGCTCCTGGAGTTCGTACGCGCGCAGCTTGGACATCAGCCCGATGCCGCGTCCCTCGTGGCCGCGCAGGTACACCACCACTCCCCTGTCCTCCGCCTGGATGCGCTCCAGTGCGGCGTTCAGCTGGGGACCGCAGTCGCAGCGCAGCGAGTGGAAGATGTCGCCGGTGAGGCACTCGGAGTGGACGCGGACGAGGACGTCCTCGCCGTCGCCGATCTCGCCGTGGACGAGGGCCACGTGCTCGACGCCGTCGACGGTGGAGCGGTAGCCGTACGCCGTGAACTCGCCGAAGGCGGTGGGCAGCTGGACCTCGGCCTCGCGGCGCACGGTGGGCTCGGAGGAGCGCCGGTAGGCGATCAGGTCCTCGATGGAGATGATCGTCAGACCGTGCTTGCGGGCGAACGGGATCAGTTCCGGCAGCCGCAGCATATGGCCGTCCTCGCCGGCGATCTCGACGATGGCCCCGGCCGGGCGGAGCCCGGCGAGGCCGGCGAGGTCGACGGCGGCCTCGGTGTGGCCGTTGCGGACGAGCACGCCGCCGGGCCTGGCGCGCAGCGGGAAGATGTGGCCGGGGCGGACGAAGTCCCCGGGACCCGCTTCTCCCCCGGCGAGCAGCCGCAGTGTGGTGGCGCGGTCGGAGGCGGAGATGCCGGTGGTCACACCGTGGGCGCCACCGGCGTCGACGGAGACGGTGAACGCGGTGCGCATCGACTCGGTGTTGTGCTCCACCATCTGCGGGAGTTCGAGGCGGTCGAGTTCGTCGCCCTCCATGGGGGCGCAGATCAGACCGCGGCACTCGCTCATCATGAAGGCGACGATCTCGGGGGTCGCCTTCTCGGCGGCGATGACGAGGTCGCCCTCGTTCTCCCGGTCCTCGTCGTCGACGACCACGACGGGCTTTCCCGCCGCTATGTCGGCGATGGCCTGCTCGACCGGATCGAGCGCGAAGTCCTCGATGTTGTCCATGCTGTACAGGACCGGCGCAGACGTCATGCGTGGGCTCCTTCCAGGACGGGCTGTGCTGCCCTGCGGGAGCGCAGCCACCAGTCGCGCATGCCCCACAGGACGAGCGCGCCGTAGATGACGTAGACGAAACCGGAGAAGGCGAAGCCGTTGGCGAAGTTGAGCGGGACGCCGACGGCGTCCACCAGCAGCCAGGCGAACCAGAACTCGACCATGCCGCGCGCCTGGGCGTACATGGCGACGATCGTGCCGACGAAGATGTACGCGTCCGGCCAGGGGTCCCAGGACAGCGACGGGTAGGCGGTGAACAGGGCCGCCACCGCGAGCGTGCCCACGGCCGCGGCGCCGACCAGGATCGCCCGCTCGCGCCAGGTGGCGAAGCGCACGGCGATGTGGCCGTCCGCCGCCTGGCCCTTGCCGCGGCTCCACTGCACCCAGCCGTACACGGCGACGACCATCACGACGATCTGCTTGCCGGCGCTGCCGGAGAGATGGGCCGTGGCGAAGGCCGCGAACAGGACGAGGCCGGACAGGAACTGAACCGGCCAGCTCCATATGGAGCGCCGCCAGCCGAAGGCGAGGGCGATCAGACCGATCACGTTGCCGATCATGTCCGACCACTTGATGTGCTGGCCGAAGAGGGTGAACGCCTCGGAGTTGAGCCAGTTCACCGGGTGGCCCCCTCACCGGGGGCCAGCAGGCGCTCGACGTACTTGGCGATGATGTCGACCTCGAGGTTGACCGGGTCGCCGGGCTGCTTGAGGCCGAGCGTGGTCAGCGCGAGGGTCGTCGGGATGAGGCTCACGGTGAAGCGGTCGGCGCCCACCTCCACGACGGTGAGGCTGATGCCGTCGACGGTGATGGAGCCCTTCTCCACCACGTAGCGGGCGAGGTGGTCGGGGAGGGAGACGGTGACGAGCTCCCAGTTGTCGGAGGGCCGGCGCTCGAGGACCGTGCCCGTGCCGTCGACGTGTCCCTGCACGATGTGTCCGCCGAGGCGCGCGCCGACGGCGGTGGGACGTTCGAGGTTGACGCGGGAGCCGACCGCGAGGGCGCCGAGGCTGGAACGGCTGAGGGTCTCCGCCATGACGTCGGCGGTGAATTCGTCGCCCTCGTGCTCCACGACCGTGAGACAGACACCGTTGACGGCGATCGAGTCACCGTGCCGGGCGCCTTCGGTCACGACGGGTCCACGGAGGCGGAAACGGGACGAGTCGCCGAGGTTCTCGACGGCGGTGACCTCACCCAGCTCTTCGACGATTCCGGTGAACACTTCCCGGGTCCTCCTGCCTCATTCGGGCACGGACTCCGGGGACTGTCGAAGACGACAGCAGACTACGGGCGAGGACACCGGGACGACGCCTGACGCGGTCCGTCCCTCTGGACGAACCGAAACGGCGGCGTGCACTCGATGCCCGCCCGCCGCGCACTGCCTCCCATCCGGACTTTAACCGTCGGTCCAGGAATTCCACCTGGTCAACCGGCCGCTGGAAGCGACCGGGTCGCGGACTATAACCGCCGGTTCGGACTTTCACCGACCCCGGAGTGCGCTGCTTCTGGTACAGCATCAGTGTGCCACGCCCGATCGGCGGCCATGCGGGTGAACCGCTGTGTGGTGGCTCACAGGTTCACATACTGGACTTCTCGGGCTTGCCCGTCCGGCGCAGACCCCTCGCCACAGAGGGGCAACAGCCCTCCCGCCTGCGGCACTTGACGATTGGTCCATACCTATTGACCGGCATGGTCTAGTCCTTTTAGGGTCAGCGGTCCCGGGACGGCACAACGCCCACGAGCGGCCCGGCGGCGGTGACGGAGGCCCTTGCCCCGCCGCCGGGCCTCCCCCTCTGCGTCTGCCAAGCTGACGGTGTGACACCCGTCGACGAGTTCGAGAGCCACCGTCCGCGCCTGTTCGGCCTCGCCTACCGGATGCTGGGTTCCGCCGCGGAGGCGGAGGACACCGTGCAGGACGCGTATCTGCGCTGGAGCCGCACGGATACGCGAGCCGTGGAACGTCCGGGAGCCTGGCTCGCGAAAGTGGTGACCAACCTCTGCCTCACCCGGCTGACCTCGGCCCGTGCCCGGCGCGAGCAGTACCCCGGCCCCTGGCTGCCGGAGCCCGTGGCCACCGCGGACGGCACGCTCGGCCCCCTGGAGTCGGCCGAGCAGCGTGACGCCGTCTCGCTCGCCCTGCTCGTCCTGCTGGAGCGGCTCACCCCGGCCGAGCGGGCGGTGTACGTCCTGCGGGAGGCGTTCGCCTACGGCCACCGGGAGATCGCGGAGGTGCTGGGGCTGAGCGAGGCCAACTGCCGTCAGCTCTACCGCCGGGCGGTGCGGCAGGTGGCCGCGCCCGGGACGCGGTTCGAGGCGGCGCCCCGGAGACAGGCCCAGCTCGTCGAGTCGTTCATCGTCGCCGCCCGGGAGGGAGATCTGGCCGCCCTGGAGAAAGTGCTCGCGGCGGACGTGACCTGGTGGGGCGACGGCGGCGGCAAGGTCACCGCGGCACGGCGGCCGATCGAGGGCCGGGACAAGGTGCTCAGGTTCCTGGCGGGCGCGTCGAGGGGCTTCGCGGCCGATGCGGACCTCTCGATCGCGCAGATCAACGGTGCGGCGGGGCTCGTGGCCCGGGACGGCGGGCGCGTCGTCGCGGTCGTCGCCTTCGAGGTCGGCGACGGGCTCGTTTCCCGCATTCGGGCGGTGGTGAACCCGGACAAGCTGGCGTTCGTGGCACGGCAGCTCGAGCACTCCTGAGCCCTGTCACATTTCGCGGGGCCCGGCCAGTCGTAGCGGACGAGGGGCGTTCCACGAGGGGGCGCCCGGTATCCGACAGGGGCTGAACAGCATGACCACGATCCTGGTGACCGGCGGCACCGGAACCCTCGGCCGGCTCGTCGCCGAACGGCTCCGGACGGACGGGCACGAGGTGCGCGTCCTGTCCCGGCACGCACAGCCGTACGCCGTCGATCTGATCCGGGGCGACGGCCTGGACGCGGCCGTCGCGGGGGTCCACACGATCGTTCACTGCGCCAGCACACCGCGCGGAGGCGACGAAAAGGCCGCAGCCAACCTCATCGCGGCGGCCCGCCGGGCGGGAGTGACCCATCTCGTCTACATCTCGATCGTCGGCGTGGACGTGGTGCCGATCGGTTACTACCGGGCGAAGTACGCGGTGGAGAAGCAGATCCAGGAGTCGGGCCTGGGCTGGACGGTGCTGCGGGCGACCCAGTTCCATGATCTGGTCGTTCAGGTGTTTGAGACCGTGGGCAGGCTGCCGGTGCTGCCGCTCCCGGCAGGCGTGAGCGACCAGCCGGTCGAGGTCGCCGAGGTGGCGGACCGGCTGGTCGAGCTGGCGACGGGCGAGCCGGCCGGGCGGGTAGAGGACATGGGCGGCCCGCAGGTCCGGACGTTCGCCGACCTCGCCCGCGCCTGGCTGCGGGCCACGGGGCGCAGGCGGCCGGTCGTGAGCGTGCCGATCCCGGGCCGGGCGTTCCGCGCGGTGAGGGCCGGCGGGCTGCTGACGCCCGAGAACGCGGTGGGCAAGGGCACGTTCGAGGAGTATCTGGCGGCGCGCTACGGGAACCGGGCGTCCGCGCGCTGAGCGGCCCGGGCACCGGGAGCGCGACGGGGGCTCATCGGGAGGGCGGCGCGAACAACTCGTCCTGAGCCCCGTCCCGCGCGGTCAGCAGTGCCCCGCGCAGCACGGCCCCGCCGCCCAGCACGCTCGCCCGTACCTCGGTCGGCAGCGGTGACATACGGGTCAGCCGCTCGGCGACGCGCGCGGCGAGCACCTCCCCGCCGGCCTGCCCGATCTCACCGCCGAGCACCACACAACCGGGGTCGAGGACAGCGGTGACGGAGGCCGCCCCGATGGCGAGCCGGTCGGCGAGGGCGTCGAGAAAGCGGGACGCGGGCCCGGCACCGGAGGAGCCGCCGCCCGCGTCGCGCACGGCGGTCGCCTCCGCCCCGTCGCCCGTGGCGGAGCCGGTGCGCCCAGGGCTGACCGCCGCCACCGCCCGCCGCACCAGGCCCGCCGCGGGCGGCTCGGGTCCCGTGTCCTCGGTGGACAGCCCGTGCTCGAGGGCGAGTTCGGCGATGGCCGCCGCGGCCGCGAGGGAGTGGAAGCCGCCCTCGCAGTCCGTCGCCGACGGCAGGGACCGGGTGCCGGGGACCGGCAGGAAGCCGATCTCGCCGGTGCCGCCCGAGGCGCCGCGGCGCAGCGCCCCGTCCAGGACCACGGCCGCGCCCGTCCCGTGCCCGAGCCACAGCAGCACGAAGGTGTCCCGGTCGCGGGCGGCGCCCTCGCGCTGCTCCGCCAGGGCGGCGAGATTGGTCTCGTTCTCCACCATCACGCGCGCGGGCAACCGCTCCTGCAGTGCCGCGGCCAGTCGGCGGTGCCACTCCGGGAGCCCGGTGGAGTCGCGGAGTTCGCCGGTCGCGGGGTCGATGAGTCCGGGCGCGCCGATGCCGACCGTGTGCAGCGACCCGGCGCCGGCCTCCTTCGCGGCGCGCTCCACCAGCGCCACCACCTGTTCGACGGCGGTCCCCGTTCCGGTGTCGCCCGCGATGGGCACCGAGGCCTCGGCGAGCACCCCGCCGAGCAGATCGGAGACGAGTACGGAGACTCCCTCGGTGCGCACGTCCAGGGCCGCCAGATGGGCGAGGTCGGCGACGATCCCGTACAGCCGTGCGTTGGGGCCGCGCCGCTGCTCGCCCGACTCCCCCACCACCGTGATCAGACCGGCCGCGGTGAGCCGTTCCACCAGATCGGCCACGGTGGGCCGGGACAGCCCGGTGAGCTGTTTCAACTGCCCTGCCGTCAACGGGCCTTCCTGCTGCATGAGGCGCAGGGCAGCCCGGTCGTTCAGGGCCCTGGCGGTGCTCGGGGATGCGGGCATGCCGGGATCCTCCCAGATCGGCGGAACCGCTCACCGCGGCCGGAGCTGCCCTATCTATCAGGCAGGGTTCCTGATAGTTTACGCCGACAGTGGGGCCACCACCCGGGGAGGGGCGGAGAATGAGCGGAATGGTCGAAGGGATCCATCAGCCGCGCGAGGTGAAGCGCGCCCGGTACGCGGTGGCGGCGGTCTTCGCCGTGCACGGCGCCGTCACCGGCTCGTTCGCGACCCGCGTGCCGTGGATCCAGGACCACGCCTCGGTGAGCGCCGGCCAGCTCGGCTTCGCCCTGGCCTTCACCGCCTTCGGCGCCTCCTGCTCGATGCCGCTGGCCGGCCGGATCAGCCACCGCTTCGGCAGCCGCACGGCCCTGCGCGGACTGATCGCGCTGTGGACGATCTCCCTGGTCCTGCCGTCCCTCGCGCCCAATCTCTACACGCTGTGCCTGGCGATGTTCACCTACGGGGCGAGTGCGGGTATGGCCGATGTGGCGATGAACGCGCTGGGCGTGGAGGTCGAGCGGCTGCTCGGCAAGTCGATCATGTCGGGACTGCACGGCATGTGGAGCGCCGGCGCGCTGGTCGGCTCGGCGGCGGGCACGCTCGCCGCTCATCTCGGCTCCGACGCACGCCTGCACCACGCACTCGCGGCTGCCTGTCTCACCCTCCTCGGTGTACTGGCCTGTCGCTGGGTGCTGGATGTGCAGCCCGCGGAGGACGAGGAGCCTCCGCCGCGGTTCGCGCTGCCGCCGAAGTCGGCGCTGCTGATCGGCACGGTCGGCTTCTGCGCGGTGTTCGCGGAGGGCGCGAGCCTCGACTGGTCGGCCATCTACCTGCGTGACGAACTCGAAGCGTCGGCGGGTCTCGCGGCGGCGTCGACGACCGGATTCATGCTGACCATGGCCTTCGCCCGGATCGCCGGCGACTCGGTGGTGAACCGCTTCGGCGCGGTCCGCACCGTCCGCGCCGGCGGCATCCTCGCCGTCCTCGGCGGACTGCTCATCGTCGTCGCGGGCAACGCGGCGGTGGCGATGGGCGGCTTCGCACTGATGGGCCTCGGCATCGCGGTCGTCGTCCCGCTGTGCTTCGCTGCGGCGGGCCACAGCGGCCCCAATCCCAGCCAGGCCATCGCGGGTGTGGCGACGATCACCTATACCTCGGGCCTGATCGCGCCGAGCGTCCTCGGCGGCCTGGCACAGGCGACCAGTCTGGTCGTGTCCTTCGGTCTGGTGACGGTGCTGGCCTGCGGGCTCGCCGGTTTCGCCGGGGTGCTGCGGGCAGGAGAGCGCGACCGTCCGAAGATCAGTCGGCCGAGCGCAGCAGTTCCCGACCCACGGCCCTGAACCGCTCGCTCCACGACGTCGGGCGCAGCGTCGCCGCGTCGAGCCGGACCAGGACCCGGGTGCCGTGCGCGTACGTCACCGCTCCGTCGGCCGAGCAGAACCGGAAACCGTACGTCAGGCCCGTGTTCCCGAGCCGCTCCAGCCACAGGTGCACGGCGTACGCGCCCGGCTTCTTCACCGGCGCCTCGTAGGTGATCCGCAGTTCCTTGACGGCGTTGCAGAAGTCGCCCGCCGCCTCCCAGTCGCCCTCGAAGCCGAAGCCCCGCTCGTGCCAGAAGGCGGTCCAGGCGCGCTCGACCATGACCGGGTAGCGGGCGTTGTGAAGGAGGCCGAGCGCGTCCAGATCGTCGAAGTGGACGGCGACGGGCATCAGCCGGCCGTACGACAGGACGGGCACGGTCTGGGCTTCGGCGGTCACGACGGGCTCCTCGATATGGCCTGGTGAGGCGCTCGCGACGCTGCGGCGCTGGACCCACCCATGGTAAGCGGTCGCTCAGCCCGGCCCGTCCAGGGGTCAGCCGGCGATCGAGTCCAGCTGCTCGGCGGCGGGCCTGAGGGCCCACAGGTCCCCGCCGGGCGGCGCCTCCAGCAGCGGCGCCGCCTCCTTGGCCCGCGCGTCGCCCGCGTCCGCGGCGGCGTGCACGACGTCGGCCGCCGCGTACCGGTGGAACTCGAACTCCGGATACGCCCAGGGAACGGCGCCGGTCGCGGCGGGCAGCAGATAGTCGACCGCCTTGAACAGGCTCTGGCCGTCCGGACCGCGATACGACCACAGGTTCACGCCGCCATGGCGGCCGACGGCCGCGAGCCTGGTGCGCGCCACCAGCGTGCTGGACGCGATCGCGATCCTGGACACCGGAGCCCCCGGCTGGTCCAGATCCGACCGGACCGCGATGCGGGACTGGAACGCCGGGCGCCGTCGAGGACGGCGGTTCTGGGGACCTTCGGTGCCACATGGGCGGAGGCGGTGGGTACTCCGGCGACGGCGACGGCCGCGAAGGCGGTCACGGCCGCCAGGACGGTGGCCAGTCGGGGTCGTGCACTCATCAAGGCTCCGATCATACATGTGAACGCAGTTCATGAGTGGGAGCGTGTGAGCGTAGGACTGCCAGGTGCCCCTGACAATGGTCCGGACAGTTCTTCACGTACAGGGAAAGAGAAGCTTCACCATGGACCTCGGCGTGCGCTGGAAGCTGCACGGTGACGGGCGTACGCCCGCGCCCGGAGCGGTTGTCCGCCCCGACGAACGGCTCTCCTGGCCCCGAACGGTCGGGCTGGGCGCCCAGCATGTCGTGGCCATGTTCGGCGCGAGCTTTGTGGCGCCCGTGCTGATGGGGCTCGACCCCAATCTCGCGATCATGATGTCGGGCGTCGCGACCGTGATCTTCCTGCTGGCCACCCGCGGCCGGGTGCCGAGCTATCTCGGCTGCTCGCTCTCCTTCGTGGGGGTCGCCGCGGTGATCAGGGCGCAGGGCGGCACCAGTGCGACCGTGACCGGCGCGGTGTTCGTCGTGGGCGTCGTCCTGTTCCTCGTGGGGCTCGCGGTCCAGCGGTTCGGGGCACGGATCATCCACGCGGCGATGCCGCCGATCGTGACCGGTGCGGTGGTCATGCTGATCGGGTTCAACCTCGCGCCGGTGACCGCGTCGACGTACTGGCCACAGGACCAGTGGACCGCGCTGCTGGTGATGCTGTTCACAGGGCTGGCCGTGGTGTGCCTGCGCGGCTTCTGGTCACGGATCGCGATCTTCCTCGGACTGGTCTTCGGATACGGGATCTCCTGGGCCTCCGACCGGATCTTCGGCAAGATCCACTCGGTGGACGCGAGCGGCGGGCTCACCGACCACTGGAGGCTGGACCTCTCGGGCGTCGGCAAGGCCGACTGGATCGGTCTGCCCCATTTCCACGGGCCGTCCTTCCAGTGGTCGGCGGTCCTGGTCGCGCTGCCCGTGGTGATCGCGCTGGTCGCGGAGAACGCGGGGCACGTCAAGGCGGTCGGCGAGATGACCGGCGATCCGCTGGACGACAAGCTGGGCACCGCCATCTCGGCGGACGGCGTGGCCTCCATGCTCTCCACCGCCGTCGGCGGCCCGCCCAACACGACGTACTCGGAGAACATCGGCGTGATGGCGGCCACCCGCGTCTACTCGACCGCCGCCTACTGGGCAGCGGCCGGCTTCGCGCTGCTGTTCGGCGTATGCCCCAAGTTCGGCGCGATCGTGGCCGCGATCCCCGGCGGCGTGCTCGGCGGCATCACCGTCATCCTGTACGGCATGATCGGCCTGCTCGGCGCGCAGATCTGGATCAACTCGAAGGTGGATCTGCGCAATCCGCTGAACCTGGTGCCCGCCGCGGCGGGCATCATCATCGGCGTCGGCAACGTCAGCCTGAAGTTCTCCAGCACCTTCTCACTGAGCGGTATCGCCCTGGGCACACTCGTCGTCATCACCGGCTACCACGCCCTGCGCGCGATGGCCCCCGCGCACCTCAAGACACAGGAACCGCTGCTGGACTCGGGCACCTCGTCGTACGACGAGGAAGGCGCCGCGGAGGGCGAGGGCACGACGGACGGCGACGCGACCAGGCGCACCGACCGGTAGCGGCGCCCGGCGGCCGGCCTCCGGCTCGGAGCCCGTCCCCCACTCGGACCACCCGTGAGATCCCTCGTTCCGGGGAAGCCCACGGGCCGGAGGCGCTCCGGTGGGCCGCGGCCTGCGAGCCTTCCCCCATGGTGCGGTTGGAGCAGTTCACGACCGAGGTGGACACGGTCGTCTCACGTATGCGCGCGCTCGACGCGGTATGGCCGGAGCACGACGGCGTCGCGGTCTTCAACCGTGTCTACCTCGCGGTCACCGAGGAGGTCGACCGCCGCGTGGACGCCGGTGAATTCCCGGACCGGCGTGCCGCGGCGGCGCTCGGCGTCCGGTTCGCCGAGCGGTATCTGTCCGTCGCCGAGGACGGCCCGGTACCCGCGTGCTGGCGGCCGCTGTTCCAGTTGCGGCGCCATCCCGGCGTTCGCCCGCTGCAGTTCGCGCTCGCCGGGATCAATGCCCATATCGGGCATGATCTCGCGCTCGCCGTGGTGGACTCCTGCCGCACGCTCGGCTGCGAACCCGCCGACCTCGAAGACGAGTTCGATCGCGTGGGCGACCTGCTCGGGTCGCTGGAGGAGCGCATCCGCGAGGATCTGATGCCCGGCCCCGATCTGCTCCAGGTCGCCGACCCCCTTACCCACCTGCTCGGCGCCTGGAGCCTGGAGCGGGCGCGCGAGGCCGCCTGGGCGGCGGCCCGCGCCCTGTGGGCCCTGCGGGACCTTCCCGAGGTGGGCGAGGAGTTCGCCCGGCGGCTGGACGCGGTCGTGGGATTCGCCAACCGGATCCTGCTCACCCCGCTGCCGGACTGATCGAATGCCCCTGCCTGTCGCGGCGAAGAACTGCCGTGACGTCGTTGTACGTTGAGCCGGGGGCACATCCACGGCGAAGGAGCAGCAGGTATGGCGACCCGGCTCGGACTCGGCCTGCCCCAGAACAAGCACTACGAGATCGGGCGGGACGTGCCCGACGTGGCACGGGCCGCGGAGGAGATGGGCTACGAAAGCCTGTGGGTGTACGAGCGGGCCCTGTTCCCCACGGCGACCTCTCAGGGTCTGTACGACATCGAGGGGCTGCCCTGGCCGGACAGCTACCGCGGGGTCGCAGAGCCCCTGGTGACGCTCACGCTTGCCGCCGCCGCCACACATCGCGCCCGGCTCGGCACCAGTGTGCTGGTGGCGCCCCTGCACGTGCCCTTCCAGCTCGCCAGGGCGCTCGCCTCACTGGACGCGGCCGCCGGCGGCCGGGTCGTGGCGGGTCTGGGCACCGGCTGGTCCCTCGACGAGTACGCGGCGTCCGCGGTCCGCCCCTTCGAGGAGCGCGGCAAGGCCCTGGACGAGGTGATCGACGTCTGCCGCGCGGTCTGGGGCCCGGACCCCGTCTCTTACGAGGGCACGCTCACCAGGATCTCCTCCTCGGTGGTCGCCCCCAAGCCGGCGCGGCCGATCCCGATCCTGCTGGCAGCGAGCAACAGGACGGCCCGGCGGCGGCTCGTCGACAAGGCCGACGGCTGGCTGCCGCTGGCCATGGGCGCCGACCAGGTGGCCGCGCAGTGGCGCGAACTGCAGGACCTGGCGGCCGAGCAAGGGCGGGTGACACCGCTCCAGGCCGTGCTGCGCGTCAATGCGACGTACTCGGCGAAGGCGTACGACGGTCCGGAGCGCTCTCCCTTCCAGGGGAACGTCGACCAGATCGTGGAGGACCTGGCCGCCTACACGGAGATCGGCCTGGACGAGATCCTGGTCGACGTGCAGAGCTCGACGCGGGACGCGGAGGAGCTCAAGGACGTGGCCGCGGAGCTGATGACGACGGCGCGGGCGACCGGCGTCTGACCGACGGAATCCCGGGCGCCGCCCACCGGCACCGGCGCTGGGGCCCGACCGGCACCGGCATCAGGAGCCCCGCCGGCCGCTGCGACGCTGACGCGTGCGATCCGCGGCGGCGCGTCACAGCACGGGGGGGCGTCGGCCCAGGCGGGCGCACCCCGCCGCTGCTTCGCTCAGGTCCGGATCAGTCCTCCGGCAGTTCCACCGGCGCGATCTCGTCGTAGACGTCACCGGGTCCGGGGTTGGCCGGGTCGGTCGCGCCGCCGAAGTGGTGCATGACGCCCCACACGGCGTTGACCGCGGTCTGCACGGCGCCCTCGGCCCAGCCGGCGGTCCACGAGATGTCGTCGCCGGCGAGGAAGATGCCCCGCTTGCCGGCGGGCAGCCGGTCCTGCATGAAGTGCGTGAACAGACGCCGCTGGTAGCGGTAGTGGCCGGGCAGGTTCGCCTTGAACGCGCCCATGAAGTAGGGCTCGTTCTCCCAGGAGACCGTCACCGGGTTGCCGATGATGTGCTTCCTGATGTCGACCTTGGGGTAGATCTCGCCGAGCGACTTCAGCATGACCTCCATCCGCTCGCTCGCGGACAGCGGCAGCCACTTCAGGCTGTCGTCGCACCAGGTGTAGGACAGGCAGATGACCGCGGGCCTGTCCGGGCCGTCGTCCAGCAGGTAGGTGCCGCGTGTCATCCGGTCGGTGAGCGTCATCGACATGACGTCACGGCCGGTCTGCTCGTCCTTGTCCAGCCAGAACGGCCGGTCCACCGGCACGAACAGCTTGCTGGACTCCATGTAGTGGGTGCGCTCGATCGCCGTCCAGTGGTCGATCGGGAACAGCTCGTCATCGCAGTCGATCTTGGAGAGCAGCATCCAGGACTGGGCGGTGAAGATCGCCGCGCGGTAGGTGCGGATGTCGCCGTTCGCGTCGGTGACGGTGATCGCGTTGCCTGCCGTGCGGTACAGCCGGGTCACCGCGGGGCGGGGCGCGCCGCCCTCGTGCAGGGAGCTGAGGGACGTCCCGTACGGCCAGTGCACGATCTTCTGCGGCTCGCGCTCCCACAGGCGCAGGGGCAGCTGCTGGGAGCCGCCGACGATGCCGCGGTGGTGGTCGTCGGCCTCGGAGTAGACGACGCGCAGGATCTCCAGGATGGAGTTCGGGAAGTCGGTGTCCCAGCCGCCGGTGCCGAAGCCGACCTGGCCGAAGATCTCGCGGTGCCGGAAGGACCTGAAGGCCTCGGAGTCGCAGAGGAAGCCGTAGAACGTCTGGTTGTCGAGCTTCTCGACCAGCTGGGACCAGATCTCGCGGATGCGCGGCACATCGCGCTCGCGCATGGCGCGGTTCATGTCGGAGAAGTCGGCGCCCTCCTCCAGGCAGGCGTTCCACGCGGCCGCCACGTCGCGGTAGACCTGCGGCAGGTCGTCGGGCGTCTCGGCGTAGTGGCTCTCGCCCTTGAGGTCGACGACGGTGGAGGGGGTCGCCTCGGCCAGCGGGTTGGGGAACGGCCGGGTCTCGAGGTCCACCAGGTCGATGTAGTGCTGCAGTGCTGTGGAGGACGGCGGGAAGCGCATGGCGCCCATCTCGGCCGTCAGGGACGGCTCGCAGCCCTCGAAGCCGACGGTGCGCAGCCGGCCGCCGATCTGGTCGGCCTCGTAGACGACGGGCTTGAGGCCCATCTTCATCAGCTCGTACGCGGCCACGATGCCGGACAGTCCGCCGCCGATGACCGCGACCTCGGCGCCGTGCTCGGTCGCGGGTATCTGGCCGAGGCCCGCCGGGTGGGCGAGGAAGTCGTCGTACGCGTAGGGGAAGTCCGGCCCGAACATCGTGATCGGGGGCTGCTGCTCGTCTGCGTGCTGGACGGCGTTGGGCACCGTGGACGTCATGGGGTACGGACTCCTTGCGCGGAAAGAACTCTGGGGAAGGCTGAGGGTCAGACAAGGGACCCGTAGAGGCCGGGGCGGCGGTCCTTGAGGTAAGGGTTCGCCTCGCGGGACGCGGCGAGGTGGACGGGGTCCACGTCGGCGAGGACCAGCTCCTCCACGCGGCCCGCACGTGCCCGGGCGATCCCGTCGGGCCCGGCGAGGGTGGAGAGCCCGACGAACTCGAACTCGCCTTCCTGGCCGACCCGGTTGACGTACGCGACGTACATCTGGTTCTCGAAGGCCCGCACCGGGACGAGGGACTCGGCGACGAACTGGAAGGGGTGCATCTGCGCCGTCGGGACCACGAGGAGGTCGGTGCCGGCCAGGGCGTGGGCGCGGACGTTCTCCGGGAACTCGACGTCGTAGCAGATCATCAGCCCGATCCGCAGGCCGTTCAGCTCGGCCTGCACGACGGGCCTCTCGCCCGGGGTGAAGTGGTCGCGCTCGAAGCCGCCGAAGAGGTGGGTCTTGCGGTAGTTCGCGAGGCGGGTGCCGTCGGCGGAGACGAGCTGCGCGGAGTTGAAGACGCTCTCGCCGTCCCGCTCCGGGTACCCGTAGGCGATCGCCAGTCCGTGCTTGGTGGTGATCTCGGCCACGGCGTCCGCGGAGTCTCCGTCGGCCGGCTCGGCGAGCCGGGCGATGCCGTCGCCGATCGCGTATCCGGTGAGGAACAACTCCGTCGCGATCAGCAGCCCGGCGCCCGCGGCGGCGGCACGGCCCGCGGCCTCGTCGAGGACCTTGAGGTTCTCGACGACCGAGCCGGGCTGTCCGGAGCTCTGGAGCAGGGCGGTGCGCATACGTGTTCTCCACCGGTACCGAAGGGGGTTGGGGGCCAGTTAGACGGTACGGTCGCGCCCCCGGCCGGAACAAGGAGAAGCCGTTGCGCGCGGGTGAGCGGATCGTTGCGTCCGGCGAGGGTGGAGCGGCGATTCGTTGCGCACCCCATGTACCGCTGAGGCGCAGGTCACAGCGGTGTCCCTGCGGACGGCCCGTGCCGCCCCTGCTGCCCGGGAAGGTGGCGGCGGGCCGGCGGCCGCTACAGCTCCCGCAACCGCTGCACGATCTCCTGCAGCAGCTCGGGGCCGGCCGCCGCTCCGCCTCGCGGTGAGCGCAGTGGCGGATCGATGCGCACCAGGCCGGCCTCGGCCAGATCGCCGAGCAGCACGCGTACGACCGTCAGCGGCAGGTCGGCGTCCGCGGCGAGCTCGACCACGGGCCGCGGGCCGCGCCGCACGAGGTCGAGGAGCCGGGCACGGGCGTGATCCACCCCCGGCCGGCCGTCCTCCGGCTCCAGGACGGTGACGTAGGACATGAGGTCGATGGTGTGCCTGTCCGAGGGCCGGGTGCGGCCTCGGGTGACGGTGTACGGACGCACCATCGACCCGGTCTCGTCCTCGTACCACTGGTCGTCGGTCACAGCCGGATCAGGAAGCCCCCGGGTCGGCGGCCGAGCGGACGGCGGCGTCCATGTGGCGGCCGACGCGGCGGACGAGCAGCGCCATCTCGTGGGCCAGCTGCCCCACGTCGGTCTGGACCTCGCTGAGCACGGCCAGCCGGCTGCCGTCGCCGGCCGGGGTGATGAAGAGGTAGGCGTCATCGAGCATGACCATGGTCTGCCGCACCTCACCGGCCTCGAACCGCTCCCCGGCGGAGCGGGCAAGGCTGTGGAAGCCGGAACAGACGGCGGCGAGGTGCTCGATGTCCCTTCTGCGCATGCCGTCCGAGGAGCTCAGCGGGAGGCCGTCCGCGGTCAGGAGCACGGCCTGGCGCACATGGTCGGTTCTGGCCACCAGGTCGTCGAGCAGCCAGCCGAGGTCCGAGCCTGGCGGCTGACCGGCCTCGTCGGTGGACTCGGGGCTCTGGTCACGGCGCATCGTGGGAGTCCGTCCCTTCCTCGGTTTCGGTTGGCTCCGTGGGGGGCTCGGCCCGCTCCGTGGGTGCGGTGCTCGTGGGGATGCCCTTGCGGCCGCGGTCGAGGCCGCGCTGGAAGGCGCCGAGGATCGACCGCAGCTCGTCGGCACTCACCTCGCGCTCCGCTGCGGCGTCGGCGGAGGGGGATTCGGTGCGCAGGCCGGGAGCGAGCGAGGTCTGGCGCACGCGGGTGGGGAGGGCGGGGGCATCCGCCGTACCAGCCATCAGCCCACCGCCCGGCCAGTTCGCCGCACGGGACAGGGCCTCGATGTCCGCCGGGGGCATCGGGATCCTGTGCTCCTCCTCCCGGGTCAGCTCCGGGGCCCGCTCGGGGGCGAGCACCGCCGTCCCGCGCCGCGAAGGCAGCTCCCGTGCGGGAGCCTCGGCCGCGGGCGCCACGGCCCCGGCCGCGACGTCGGCCAGCAGCGCCTCGGGCAGCAGCACGACCGCCGTCGTACCGCCGTAGGGCGACCGGCACAACGTGACGTCGATGCCGTGCCGGGCGGCGAGCCGGCCCACGACGTACAGGCCGAGCCGGTCGTGCCGCGTCGGGTCGAAGTCGTCCGGGCGGGTGAGGGTGCGGTGGGCCTCGTCGATCTGCTCGGGGTCGAGTCCGAGGCCGCGGTCGTCGATCTCCAGGACGAATCCGCCGCGGGCACGGCTGGTGCGCAGCGTGACCTGGGCGTTGGGCGGGGAGAACACGGCGGCGTTCTCTACGAGTTCGGCGATCAGATGGACGACGTCGGCGACGGCGTCCGCGGCGATGCCCACCTCCGCCATCGGCGGGATCACGACCCGCGCATAGTCCTCGATCTCACTGACCGCAGAGGCGACGACGTCGGCGACGGGCACGGGCCGCCGCCATCTGCGGCCGGGCGCCGCGCCGGAGAGGATGATCAGACTCTCCGCGTGCCGCCGCATCCGGGTGGTCAGATGATCGATGCGGAAGAGCTCGTCCAGGACGTCCGGGTCCTCCGTGCGCCGCTCCAGCGTGTCGACGAGCTTCAGCTGTCGGTGCACGAGTGCCTGGTTGCGCCGGGCGATGTTGAGCAGCACGGCGAACAGCCCGCGCCGCAGGGTGGCCTGCTTGACGGCGGCCTCGACGGCCGCGAGACGGGCGGTGTTGAAGGACCGGCCCACCTGCTCGATCTCGTCGGAGCCGGACTCCCCGCCGGCCAGGGGCGGCGCCGCGGCCTGGGCGTCCACCTCCTCACCCGCGCTCAACCGCTCCATCACGTCCGGGAGCTGACGGGTGGCCAGCAGGTCGGCCGCGTCCCGCAGGGTCTCCAGACGACGGGAGATGCGGCGGGCGCCGCGCACCGCGAACCACAGCGACAGACCCGCGGCGGCCAGTCCCAGCGCTCCGACGACGATGGCCTTCGTGAGCTCCCGGTAGGCGAACGCCCGGGCGCGTGCGGCCGCGTTCTTGGCCGACTGGGTGCACAGCAGCATGTAGCGCTTGACGGCACGGTCCGTGGTCGTGCGCCAGGACTCCGCCGCTACGGCCTTGCCCGCACCGTCGGCGCCGGCCCGCAGCAGGGCGTCCTCGCCCGTGGTCAACGCGCGGTACACGTCCTCGCGTTGGAACGTCTCGAACAGGGTCCGCGAGTCGGAGGGCAGATCGGGCACGTACGTCCGCTGGAAGACCCGGCGGTCCTCGATGGTCGCCGTGAGGGTGTCGTACTGGCGGTCGGTCAGCTTGCCCGCGGCGCGCGCCCCGGCGACCAGGGCGTCCTCGCGCGAGACGAACTCGCGTACCCGTACGAGCTCGCTGACGACCTGCGCCTCCCGCGCCATCTGCCCGGCCTGCAGTGCGGTGAGGGCGGACTGGTTGTCGAAGCCCGGCTCCACCAGCCCGCTGTACTCGGCGACCGCGTCGTCCCAGGAGATACGGCCCGCGAGCACGCGCTCGCGCAGCCCCTCCAGCTTGTCGGCGGCGGCGAGCATGGAGTCGAGCACCTGCCGCTGCCGGTCGGAAAGGCGGCCGCGGTCCCCGTTGTGGATCGCGTCGCGCATCGCGCCGACGACCCGGTCGGTGCGCCGCTGCTGCTGGAGCAGGTCAAGGGCCGCACCGTTGCGGTGGCCCCCGCCCAGGTACGCGGCCGCGAGCCGCCGTTCGATCTGGATCTGTCCGATCGCCGTGTCGACGGGCGTGCCGAAGTCCACGTACACGCCCTGGACCCGTACCAGCGCGCGGAGTTCGCCGGTGACCGACACCATGGCGAAGCTCCACAGAGTCATCAGGGCGAGAGCCGGCGCGAACGCCAGCGCCACGATCCTGCCGCGGACCGTGGTGGGACGGCCGAAGGACCAGCGCATGATTTCCCCAGAACGACAGGACGATCGGGTGGCCGGGGCAAAAAACCGCTGACCGGCGAGACTTACCCGCCGGTAGTAAGCGCGCACAACCTATGGGATGCCATGTATCACCCGCAATGGTTGCCTCCGGTAACACCCGCCTCAGCCGTCCCCACCGGCGCGCTCAGTCCGCGCGGTACACGGCGAATCTGGTGATCACCGCCGCGTGGTCCGACGGCCAGTCGTTGCCGAAGACATCGGGCCAGGGGCGGGGGGTGCCGCAGACGTATGTCCGGGAGTCGAGCACCGCGAGACCCTGGTGCAGCACGTAGTCGATCCGGTCCTGCGGTTCGGGACGTCCGCTGCCGCGCTCGTTCACCGGGTGGATCGGCGACCAGGTGTGGCCGGGCTCGGCGGCCGGGTCGGGGTTGGCCTCGCGATAGGAGTCGCACAGGCCCGCCTCCTCGGCCGCCTTCGTCACCGGCCACGCCACGTCCGGCCAGTCGAGGTGCGAGGGGCAGTTGAAGTCGCCCGTGAGCACGACCGGAACACCGTTACCGGCCGACTCGCCGATCCGCTGGAGGGCGTCCCGCATCTGGGCCAGGCGCGCCTCCTCGTGCGCGATCAGCTCGGCCGCGGGCAGCCCGTCGTAGACGGATTCATAGGGCCCGTACGGGGTGTAGTCCAGATGGGCCGTCCAGACGTCCACCTCGCTCCCCCGGCCGATGCGCAGACGGACGCCCGCCGCCCCGTAGAAGCCCACGTCCGGATCGCCGAAGTGCGCGGTGATGGGGTACCGGCTGATGACGCCGAGGTTCTCGCCCGCCCGGTGGTGGTACCAGCCGAGCGCCTCGGCCAGTTCCCCGGCCGCGGTACCGCCCGTCTCCTGCAGGCCCACCACATCGGCCCCGGTCTCCAGGACGGCCTTCAGCTGCTTGGCCCGGTGGTCGTCGACCCGGCTGCCGCCGAGCCAGAGGTTCCAGGTCATCACCCGCAGTTCGTACGGCAGCAGCGAGCGCAGCCGCTCGGGCGTGACCTCCTCCAGGCTGGCCAGCACGGTCCGCCCCGGCGCCGCGCCGATCGGCGCGAGCGACGGTACGGCGAGCACGGAGCAGCCTGCGGCCTCGGCGGAGGCGACGCCGGTCTGGGTGTCCTCGACGGCCACGCAGCCGACGGGGTCGACGCCGAGCGCACGGCAGGCGACGAGGTACGGGTCGGGCGCCGGCTTGGTGCGTTCGGTGTCGTCGGCGGTGACGGAGACCGCGAAACGCCCGGCGCCGAGCGCTTCGAGCACGGTGTCGGCGACGGCGCGGGAGGAGGCGGTCACCAGTGCGGTGGGGATGCCCTCACGGGCGAGGGCATCGAGCAGGTCGAGCGCGCCGGGGCGGGGCACGATCCCGCCCCGGACGCGGTCCGCGAACTCACGGTGCAGCTCGGTGGCGAGGTCGGCGGCGTGGGCGCCGGTGAGTCCGGCCAGCCAGTCGGCCGTGTGCTCGACGGGACGGCCGAGCACCTGCGGCTGGTCCTCCTCGCCCAGCGGCCGGCCGAGTCCGCCCGCGACTCTCTCCACCGCCTCCCACCACAGCCGCTCGGTGTCGACGAGCGTGCCGTCCATGTCGAAGAGGACGGCTTGGAGAGGCAGTTGCGTCACGGTGTTCTCTTTCATGTGTGGGGGGATCGGTAGCAGGGATCACATCAGGGGGCAGGGCGCCGGTCAGCGGGTGCGTTCGGCGACCAGAACCGGGCGCTGAGGGAGCGTCACCGTCACCGCGGCACCCGCGGTCAGGGCGGCGGCCTCGTGTGCCGGCAGGTCGGCCTTCACCTCCGTGGCGTCGGACAGGCGTACCGTCAGCCGGATCGTGGCGCCGAGGAAGGCGGTGGCGACCACGCGCGCGCCGCCGTCGTCGTCCGGGGCCACCCGGACCGCCTCGGGCCGCACCAGCACGTCCACCTCTCCCGCGGCGGGAGCGTCCCCGTCGACGGGCAGCCGCTGCCCGAGCACGTCCACCTCGCCCGAGGTCAGCCGGCCCGGGATCCGGCTCATCGTGCCGACGAACTCGGCGACGAAAGCGGTGGCCGGGCGGTCGTACAACTCGGAGGGGGCCGCGCACTGTTCGAGCTTCCCGGCACGCATCACCGCCACCCGGTCGGCCATGGAGAGCGCCTCCTCCTGGTCGTGGGTGACGAACAGCGTGGTGATGCCGAGTTCCTGCTGAAGCCGGCGGATCTCCTCGCGCAGCGTGAGGCGCACCTTGGCGTCCAGGGCGGACAGCGGCTCGTCGAGCAGCAGGACGCGCGGGCGCAGGGCGAGCGCCCGGGCCAGTGCGACGCGCTGCTGCTGGCCGCCGGAGAGCTGGTGGGGGAAGCGGCCGCCCTTGTCGCCCAGACCCACCAGGTCGAGCAACTCGGCCGCGCGGGCCAGCCGTTCGGAGGTGCGCACCTTGCGCATCCGCAGCCCGAAGGCCACGTTGTCGAGCGCGCTGAGGTGCGGGAAGAGGCTGTAGGACTGGAAGACCATTCCCGCGTCGCGGCGGTGGGCCGGAACACGGGTGACGTCCTCGCCGTCGACGCGCACCTCGCCCGCGTCCGGGTGCTCGAACCCGGCGAGCATGCGCAGCGCGGTGGTCTTGCCGCAGCCGGACGGACCGAGCAGGGCGAGGAGTTCCCCGGGCCGCACGGTCAGGTCGAGTCCGTCCAGGGCGACGGTCGGGCCGAACTCGCGGCGCAGACCGTGGAATTCGACTGTCGCCGCGTTGTCGCGCGTCGCAGCCTTGTCGGTGGTCATGTGGTTCATCCCTTGGCGGCGGTACGGGAGCGCCCGCCGAAGACGGCGAGCGAGAGGAGCAGGGCCCAGGTGACGAGCAGGCTGAGCACGGAGACGGCGACGGACAGCTGGGCCTGGGAGCCGCCGACGCTGTAGATCCACACGGCGAACGGGGTGAAGCCCAGCAGCTGGGCGACGGTGAACTCACCGAGGACCAGGGCCAGGGTGAGGAAGGAGGCGTTCAGCAGCGCGCCGCGCAGATTGGGCAGGACGGCCTGGAGCAGGGCCTGCGCCCAGTTCGCCCCACAGCTGCGCGCGGCCTCGACGAGGGTGCGCACGTCGATGGCGCGCAGCCCCGCGTCCAGGGCCCGGTACACGAAGGGCAGAGCCATCACGACGTACGCCAGGACCAACACGAACGGGAAGTCCGGGTTCTGGATGGCCACGAACGTCTGGAACAGCGGCGTGCGGGAGAGGTACTCGGGCCCCCATTTGAGGACCGTGGAGATCCCGGCGACGAACGCGATCGGCGGCACGACCAGCGGCAGTGAGCAGATCACCTCGACGGCCGGCCGCAGCCGGGGCGCCCCGAGCCGCAGCGCGACCAGGGCGGGCACCATCAGCAGCAGGACCAGAACGATCGTGGCGGCGGCCAGCTCCAGCGAGAGCACCAGACTGGAGCCGAATCCGGCGGTGGAGACGATCTGGCTGTAGGCGTCGAAGGTGACGCCCTGGCCGGGCACGTCCACCGTGAAGATCACGGAGGCGGCGAGCGGCACCAGGAAGTACAGGCCGGCGCAGGCCAGGACGGCCCAGCGCCACAGGTTCAGGCGAGCCATCGCGTGCTCCGTCGTTGCAGGGGCAGGTACACGGCCATGACCAGGCCCGCGACGAGGACCATGTCGAGGCTGAGGGCCAGCGCCACATTCTCCTGCCCGACGAGGACGTTGCCGGAGATGGCGTCGGCGATCTGCAGGGTGACCAGCGGGACGGCGCTGCCCACCATGGCCGCGGCCGTCGCGTACGCGGCGAAGGCGCTGCCGAAGAGCAGGACGAATCCACCGAGCAGCGAGGGCAGCAGCACGGGCAGGGCCACATGCCGCCAGTATTGGAAGGCCGTCGCGCCGTTGTTCTGGGCGGCCTCGCGCCACTGGGTGCGCAGTCCGTCCAGGGCGGGGGTGATGGTGAGGACCATCAGCGGGATCAGGAAGTAGAGGTAGACGATCACCAGGCCCCAGAAGCTGTAGAGGTTCCAGCCCTGGTCGGCGAGGCGCAGGTGGCGGGTGAGCACACCGGAGTTGCCGAGCGTGGCGACGAAGGCGAACGCCAGCGGGACGCCGCCGAAGTTAGCGAGCACACCGGACGCGGTGAGCACGGCCTCGCGCAGCGCGCGGAACCGGGAGGTCGCCACCACCTGCGCGAACAGCAGTCCGAACACGGTGCCGGCGGCGGCCGAGACCGCGGACAGTTTCACACTGCCGATCAGGGCCGTGAGGTAGGCGCCGTGCAGAGAGGTGGTCAGGTTGGCCGCGCTGTACGAGGTGGCGCCCGTGGCCGGGTCCTTGACCGTGAAGGCGCCGTTCAGCATGGCGAGGGCGGGGATGCCGAAGGCGATCGCCGTGAAGGCGAGCAGCGGGAGGACGGCGAGTGCGCCCAAGGGGCGGCGCCGCCGCTGCTGCGGAGCAGCGGCGGGCGCCACCTCGGCCTCGGTGAGGACGGCGGTCATCCGGAGACGGCCTTCCCCCAGCCCTGCGCGAGGACCGTCTTGGCCTTGTCCTGCTGGGCCTCGGTGGGGAACGACGGCGTGCCGGAGACCGCGGGAAGCTTGGCGGCGGCGGTCTTGTCGAGCGTGCCGGCCGTGTCCATGGCCGTCATCAGGGCAGGGCGGGCGTAACCCTTGAGCCACACGTTCTGGCCCTCGGCGCTGTACAGGTACTCCTGCCACAGGCGGGCGGCCGCCGGGTGCGGGGCGTCCTTGTTGATGGCCTGCGAGTAGTACTGGGCGTACTGGCCGTCGGTGGGGATGGCCACCTTCCAGTCCAGGCCCTTGGACTTGAACTCGTCGGCGTAGCCGGCGTTCAGGTAGTCCCAGTCGATACTGATCGGGGTCTCGCCCTTCTCGACGGTGGCCGGGGTCGACTCGACGGGCGTGTAGTTGCCGTTCTTCTTCAGCTTGGCGAAGAAGTCGAGACCGGGCTGGATGTCGTCGAAGGATCCGCCGTTCGCGAGGGCGGCCGCGTAGACACCGCCGAAGGCCGAACCGGACTTGGTCGGGTTGCCGTTGAGCGCGACCTGCCCCTTGTACTGCGGCTTGAGGAGGTCCTTGAAGGTGGTCGGGCACACCTTGACGCGCTTGGCGTCGCAGCCGATGGAGACGTAGCCGCCGTAGTCGTTGTACCAGCGGGCCTGCGGGTCCTTCTGAGCGGTGGGGATGTCACCGAAGGAGGCCACCTTGTACGAGGCGAGCAGCCCCTGCTTTGCGGCGCTGAGCGCGAAGGAGCTGCCCAGGTCGAGGACGTCGGGCGCACGGTCCTGGCCCTTGCGGGAGGTCACGGCGTTGATCTCGTCCTGGCTGGAGCCGTCGGGGCTCTCGACGTCGATCTTGATGCCGTACTTCTTCTGGAAGCCGTCGATCAGAGCGCCGTAGTTGGCCCAGTCGCGGGGCAGGGCGATCGCGTGCAGCGTGCCCTCCTTCTTGGCAGCCTTGACCAGGGCGTCGAGGCCGCCCAGGTCCGCGGCCGAGGTCGCGGTGGCCGCGCTCTTGCCGTCCGCGGAGGTCGACGCGTTGTCAGGGGCCGCGCCACAGGCGCTGAGGGCGAGTGCGGCGACGGCAAGGCCACCGGTGAGGACGGCGGTCCTCGGCAGGAACACGGTCACGGGTCTCTCCAGGAGTACGCACGAAGACTCGGGTCGGAAGCAGAACTTGTCTGAACAAGTCGACCCCAGTACGCCCGGCACCGGTGTCCTGTTCATGAACAGCGGCGAAACCCTGAACCCTACTTGCCTGCACATTCACCGCCGGTACTGATCACGTGCAGGTCTCGATTAGGCTGGTCAGGCTGTGCACAGCAGACGACCCAGAGGGGAAGCATGGCGGCGCGACACGAGGAGATCGCCGACGAACTGCGGCGGGCGATCGACCGCGAGGAGTACACGGTGGGCAGTCTGCTGCCCCCGGAGACGGACCTCGCGGCCCACTACGGCGTATCGCGCGGCACGGTCCGCCAGGCGATAGCGGCCCTGACGTCGGAGGGGCTCATCGGGTCCCGGCAGGGTGCCCGCCGGGTGGTGCTGGCCAGCAGGCGCAGCCAGAGCTTCGCGGAACTGCGCAGCTTCGCGCAGTGGGCGCGGGCGATGGGCCGCGAGGCGACCGGGCGGGTGGTGGCACAGGAGTACCGGCCGGCCTCCAAGGAGGACGCGGTACGCCTCCATCTGCCGGAAGGGACCCCGGTGTTGCACGTCCTGCGCGTCCGCGGTCTGGATGGCGAGCCGGTCCTGCTGGAGCGGACCGTGTACGCGGACTGGATCTCCCCGGCGGTCGAGTCCATCGAGCCCGACTGCCCCTCTGTGACCCAGCGGCTGTTCGAGGAGACTGGCCTGGTCTTCGCCTATGGCGAGCACATCATCGACGCGGTCGCGGCCGGTGCCCATGACGCCGAACTGCTCGGCGTCCGCCGCACCAGTCCGCTGCTGCGGGTCCGCCGCGTCACGACCACACGCGAGGGGCGCCCGGTGGAGTGGTCGGACGACCGCTACCGCTCGGACGCCGTGAGCTTCAGCGTGCACAACTCGATCGGCAACAACGCGCTGGCGCGCAAGACCGCCGAGTGACCGGCCGGGCGGTGGGCGCTCAGCCGGAGGTCGCGGCCACGCAGAACTCGTTGCCCTCCGGGTCGGCCATCACCACGTGGTGGCCGTCGAACTCCCCGAGGATCCTTCCGCCCGCCTCCACCAGACGCCCGGCCTCCGCCCTGATCCGCGCCCACCGCTCCTCGGGAGTGCCGTGCCCCGGGACACGGACGTCGATGTGCAGGCGGTTCTTGGCGGTCTTGGGCTCGGGCACCTTGAGAATCGACAGCAGGGGGCCGACACCGTCGGGATCGCACAGCCACGCGCCGTCGTCCACGGAGTCGTCCTCCGGCAGGTCGAACTGCGCGTGCCACTCCTCACGCGTCGCGAAGGGGGCGGGCGGCGGCTCGTCGATGTAGCCGAGTGCCGTCTTCCAGAACGCGGCGAGGAGCTGGGCGTCCGCGCAGTCGAGGGTCAGAGTGATTCTGGCTGCCATGGCCGTGACCGTACTCCGCGCCACTGACATCGGCGGTCACGGCCGGATTCGCGGTGGCCGTGGTTCCGTCACCGGCCGGCAGCCGGGCCGCCTCAGGTCGGCGACCCCGACGAGAACCGTCGCAGCAGCGGGGACAGCACGAGTACCGACTTGGTGCGCTCCACGAACGGCTCCCCGGCGATCCGCTCCAGCACGCGCTCGAAGTGGCGCATGTCGGAGGCGAAGACCTGGGCGATCGCGTCCGCCTCACCGGTGACGGTGGAGGCGGCCACGACCTCCTGGTAGCGCTCAAGACCCCGCTGGATGGTCTCGGGCGAGGTGTTGCGACGGCAGTAGATCTCGACGAACCCCTCGGTCTCCCAGCCGAGCGCCCCCGGGTCGACCCGGACGGTGAACCCGGTGATGGCACCGGTCGCGCGCAGCCGGTCCACGCGCCGCTTGACGGCGGGTGCGGACAGGCCGACCAGTTGCCCGATGTCCGCGTAGGAGCGGCGGGCGTCCTCGGCGAGGGCGTGGACGATGCGTTCGTCGAGATCGTTCAGCAAGGCGGGTGGTTCACTTCTCTGCGGTGACTGCGGCCGGTGCGGGCTCCACGGCTGCCAGCCGGGAGCGCCGGTGGCCGTACCCGAAGTAGAACACGAGCCCGACGGCCATCCAGACACCGAAGACCACCCAGGTGACGGTCGAGAGGCTGCCCATCATCCAGATGCACAAGGCGAAGCCGAGCGCGGGCAGGACCGGGGACCGCGGGACCCGGAAGGTGCGCGGCATCTGCGGACGCGTCCGGCGCAGCACCACCACCGCGATGTTGACCAGCGCGAAGGCGAACAGCGTGCCGATGCTCGTGGCGTCGGCGAGGTGGCCGAGCGGGATGGCGGCGGCCAGGACGCCGCAGAAGACCGACACGATCACGGTGTTGGCGCGGGGCGTGCCGGTCCGCGGGTGGACGCGCGAGAAGACCTTGGGCACCAGACCGTCCCGGGCCATCGCGAAGAGGATGCGTGTCTGTCCGTACAGCACGGTCAGTACGACGCTCGCGATGGCGATGCCCGCGCAGGCCGCGAGGAGCGTGCCCCAGAAGGTCTGGCCCGTGACGTCCTTCATGATCTGGGCGAGGGCGGCCTCCGAGTCGTCGAACTGCCGCCAGGGCTTCGCGCCCACGGCGACGGCCGCGACGAGGACGTACAGCGCCGTGACGATGACGAGGGACAGCATGATCGCCCGCGGCAGGTCGCGCTGCGCGTTCTTCGCCTCCTCGCCGGCCGTGGAGGCGGCGTCGAAGCCGATGTACGAGAAGAAGAGCGTGGCCCCGGCGGCGCTGACGCCGGCCGTGCCGAGCGGCATGAAGTTCGCGTAGTTGCCCGAGCGGAAGCCCTGGATGCCGATCAGGCAGAACAGCAGCAGCGCGGCGATCTTCACAACGACCATGATCGTGTTGGCCCGGGCGGACTCCTTGGCGCCGCCGAGGAGGAAGGCCATGGCGAGGAGCACGACGATCAGGGCCGGGAGGTTGAAGATGCCGCCGTCTCCGGGCGGCGCGGACAGGGCGGCCGGAATGGTGACACCGATGGTGCCGTCCAGCAGCTCGTTCAGGTACTCGCCCCAGCCGACCGCGACGGCGGCGACGGAGACGCCGTACTCCAGGACCAGACATCAGCCGCAGATCCAGGCGATCAGCTCGCCCATCGTTGCGTACGCGTACGAGTACGAGGACCCGGAGACCGGGATCGTGCCCGCCAGCTCGGCATACGACAGGGCGGAGAACAGCGCGGTGAGGCCGGCGATCACGAAGAAGAGGGTGACGGCGGGACCGGCCTTGGGAACGGCCTCTCCGAGCACCACGAAGATGCCGGTACCGAGGGTGGCACCGATGCTGATCATGGTGAGCTGTCACAGTCCGAGGGAACGCCGCAGGGTTCCTCCCTCGCCCTGGCCGCCCTCGGCTACCAGGCGCTCCACGGGCTTGCGGCGCATCAGACGTGCGCCGAGGCCGGGGGTCGCGTAGGCCGGATGACTGGGGGACTGCGGGGGTGTGCCTTGGTCGAGCACGCGTCGGCTCCTTATCGCTGCCGGTCAAGGGGCAGGCGGGACCGGCGGCACCCTGCGACGGGGACCACCGAGCGGGGGCCTCGCCACGCCACGTACAGGGCATGACCCTATGAGTCACGCTTCACGGGCGTAATGCAGCAAACCTTGCGCACCGTCGCTAGATCATCGCGTTCATCGGAGCGTCGCGGAAATGTGTTGCGCAAGCCCTTTCGCTGTTTTCGCCTGGACACCGGAGCCCGCCGCTCAGCCCTCCTTGCACGCTCCGGCGACCGCTCACGCCTCGGTTTCGTGCACCGGTCGCAGCCCGTCCGTGCGGACCTTCCGCGGGCCGTCGGACGTCGATCCAGCGGGTGCGGGCCGCCTGCTCGGCGGCTCCGGGACGCCGGGGCGCGTGCCCAACGGACCGGGTTCCTACGGCGACGGCCCCGTCATCCCGGCCTGGGACAACAGGGCCGTCCGGCGCCTGACGAACCGTCAGTTCCAGCTGGCGTGCAGCGGCTTGCCCTCCGCGTAACCCGCCGCGCTCTGGATGCCCACCACCGCGCGCTCGGCGAACTCCTCCAGGGAGTTCGCGCCCGCGTACGTGCAGGACGAGCGGACGCCCGCGATGATCGAGTCGATCAGGTCCTCGACACCCGGACGGACCGGGTCGAGGAACATCCGGGAGGTGGAGATGCCCTCCTCGAACAGGGCCTTGCGGGCTCGGTCGTAGGCCGACTCCTCCGACGTACGGTTGCGCACCGCGCGCGCCGAGGCCATGCCGAACGACTCCTTGTAGAGGCGGCCCTCCGCGTCCTGCTGCAGGTCGCCGGGTGACTCGTAGGTGCCCGCGAACCACGAGCCGATCATCACGTTGGACGCCCCGGCGGCCAGCGCCATGGCGACGTCGCGCGGGTGCCGGACACCGCCGTCGGCCCACACGTGCTTGCCGTACTTCCGCGCCTCGGCCGCGCACTCCAGGACCGCCGAGAACTGCGGGCGGCCGACGCCCGTCATCATGCGCGTGGTGCACATGGCGCCGGGGCCCACACCGACCTTGACGATGTCCGCGCCCGCCTCGATCAGGTCGCGCACACCCTCGGCGGCGACGACGTTGCCCGCGACGACCGGCACCTGCGGGTCCAGCCCCCGGACCGTCCTGATGGCACTGATCATGGACTCCTGGTGGCCGTGCGCGGTGTCGATGACGAGCGTGTCCACGCCCGCGTCGAGCAGCTGCTTGGCCTTGCCCGCGACGTCGCCGTTGATGCCCACGGCCGCGGCGATGCGCAGCCTGCCCGCGGCGTCCGTGGCCGGGGTGTACAGCGTGGCCCGCAGGGCGCCCTTGCGGGTGAGGATGCCGACGAGCCTGCCCTTCTCGTCGACGGCCGGGGCGTAGCGGCGGTTGGCGGTGTCGAGAGTGATGAAGGCCTCGCGCGGGTCGATGCTCGCGTCGAGGATCAGCAGGTCCTTCGACATGACCACTTCGAGCTGGGTGAAGCGGTCCACACCGGAAAGGTCGGCGTCGGTGACCACGCCGATGGGCCGGTGGTCCTCGTCGACGACCACACCGGCGTTGTGGGCGCGCTTCGGCAGCAGCGCGAGGGCGTCGGCGACGGTCTGGTGGGGGGCCAGCACGATCGGGGTGTCCAGCACCAGGTGGCGGCTCTTGACCCAGGAGATGACCTCGGTGACCACGTCGATCGGGATGTCCTGCGGTACGACCACCAGACCCCCGCGACGGGCCACCGTCTCCGCCATGCGGCGGCCGGCGATGGCGGTCATGTTGGCCACGACGAGCGGGATGGTGGTGCCCGTTCCGTCGGGTGAGGCGAGGTCCACACCCTGGCGGGAACCGACCGCGGAGCGGCTCGGCACCATGAAGACGTCGTCGTAGGTCAGGTCGTACGCAGGCTGGATGTCGTTGAGGAAACGCACGTGCTGCACATCCCAGTCGATCAAAGGCGGCCCCCGGGCAGGACAGCCAAGGGGAAGAGCACGTACTTCATTGTCCCATGCCGGGTGGAATGCGGTCCCCGGACAGATCATCCAGGCAGGTCAGCGCCGCCTTCGTGGGATCCTCCAAGGGCGAGCGCGATACGGAGTCCCGGCTCGCGGTCCACCGCCGAGGTGAACACCTGCTCGGCGATCTCCCAGTCCTCCGGCCGCGCCGTCGCGTAACCTCTCCAACCGGTGACAAGGATCAGCAAGCCTCTGTCGGCTGCGGCTTCCGGCCAGACCGACAGATCGGTGAGCGAGTCGGAGAGTGCGTCCCAGTTGCGCCCGAACCAGCCCGGCAGCTCCAGTGCGCGCACGACCTGCTCCATGAACGCGGCCTTGTCGGCGACCCCATGGAGGTCCAGCGTCACGACGAGCGGGCCCGTCAGGTCCTCGGTCATCTCGGCACCGCCCGGAACGAGTTGCAGTGATCAGCAGGACGGACAGACAGACGGGCGGCCCTGGTGGCACACCGGGGACGCGGGACGCAGTGCGCCCACACGGCCCGGATGCCGCCACGACCGCCCTCGTATGCCCGGTGGTCAGGGCCCGTCGGGGTCCATCCGGTTCAGGGCGGGCCTGGGCGTCGGCCCTGCCGTCATGAGAACGTCCGCCGCCGACGTGTCCGTCACCAGGCTGGTGACGAGCCCGGACCGCAGGACCGCGTCGATCGCCGTCGCCTTGCGCTGCCCGCCCGCTATCGCGACGACCTCGGGGATACGGCGCAACTGGTCCGCCTTGACGGTGATGCAGCGTTCCCCGAGGTCCCGTCCGACCCGGCGGCCCTCGGCGTCGAAGAGGTGCGCGGACATCTCGGCGGCGACACCCAGGGAGGCGTAGTGCGCGCGCTCCTCCTCGGTGAGCATGTCGTGGACCGTCGAGATGCCCGGCTCCCAGGAGCCGATGGAGACGCAGGCGACCGTGACCTTGTCGAAGTACTCGAAGGCGCGGGCGATCCCCGTCTGGTTGCGCAGCGCCGCCGCGGTCGCCGCGTCGGGCAGCAGCATCGGCGCATAGATCGGGTGGGCGTCGCCGCCGGAGACCTGCGCGGCGCGACGGACGGCCTCCACCGAGCCGCGCTCGGCGGTCCCGGCGTCGTACACGCCCGTCAGCTGCACCACCGTGCAGGGCGGCAGGCGGTCGAGGGCCGCCGCCATGTGGATGGTGGAGCGGCCCCAGGCCAGACCGAGCACATCGCCCTCGGTCACCAGTTCGCCGAGCAGGTCGGCGGCCACCTCACCGAGGTTCTCGGGGTCGGGAGACTCCTCGGCGTCGGCCGGGGACTCCACCACCACGGCGTGCCTGAGGCCGTACCGGGCGCGCAGCGCGTCGGAGCGCTCCGCATCCAGCTCGGCGGGCACCCGGATCTCGATCCGCACGAGATCACGTTCGAGAGCGGTCTCCAGGACCCGGGCCACTTTGAAGCGGCTGACGCCGAACTCCTCCGCGATCTGGATCTTGGATTTGCCCTCGAGATAGAAGCGACGGGCCATGGCCGCCGCCTGCACCAGCTCAGCGGGTCCCATCCGCGTGGCTGACCGGCCCGCCGACATACCCGACACGGCCATCTCCTCACTGCTGTTCACACTCTGCATTCGCCTTCATCCTTGCAGATCTGGCGTGCTTGATCAGCCCAGACGGACGGCGTTCAGGTTCCGTTGTCTCACTCGTCGTACGCCCAGGACGCACGGGCGGTCGCCCGCTCCGCCTGGGTGCGCAATGCACGTACCGCGGCAGCCGGGTCGGCCGCCCCGTAGACCGCCGAACCGGCCACGAAGACGTCCGCCCCCGCCTCCGCGCACTGTTCGATGGTGGAGGCCGAGACACCGCCGTCGACCTGCAGCCACAGCTCGAGACCGTGCTTGCTGATCAGCTCCCGGGTACGGCGGATCTTCGGCAGCATGATGTCCAGGAAGGCCTGACCGCCGAAGCCGGGCTCGACCGTCATGATCAACAGCATGTCCAGCTCGGGCAGCAGGTCCTCGTACGGCTCGATGGGGGTCGCGGGCTTGAGGGCCATGGAGGCCCGCGCGCCCTTGGCCCGGATCTCGCGGGCGAGCCGCACGGGCGCGGCGGCCGCCTCGACGTGGAAGGTGACCGAGCCGGCACCCGCCTCGACGTACTGCGGCGCCCACCGGTCGGCGTCCTCGATCATCAGGTGGCAGTCCAGCGGGGTGTCCGTCGCACGCGCCAGGGCCTCCACGATCGGCGCTCCGAGCGTGAGGTTCGGGACGAAGTGGTTGTCCATGACGTCGACGTGGAGCCAGTCGGCCCCCTCCACCGCCCGCGTCTCCTCGGCGAGGCGGGCGAAGTCGGCGGACAGGATGCTGGGGTTGATCTGCACGGCCATGACCCAAGACTGCCATGCCCAGGCCATGCGTGTTGACGTCGGTCCGCCCCTGGGCCCCCGGGGCCTTTCTGCCGGGGCGGCTGCGGGAGGACGGCCGCGAGAGGCCGGAGGGCCGCGTGGAGCAGTTCCTGGCCCAAGCCGTCCCCTCCCTCGCCGGAAGGGCACTCGCTCTGTGCGCGCGGGGGCCGGGTCCGCGCCCGTCACCGCGCCGCCGAGGCTCGCGTTCTGCGGCTGGTCGTTTTCCTACCTACGGAAGAGGCCCCTCGTTCCCTGCGGAAGGGCCCCTGGTCGGCGGTGACGCCGGCCAGGGGCCCCTTTTTATGCGATGTGCCTAATTTTTACGCGATGTGCCCAGCTCAGCCGTCGGACTCCGACGACGGGATGTAGGCGCCCGGTACGTCGTTCGGCGCGTACATCTTGCTCTCGCCGGGGTACGGCTTGGTCCAGTTGTGCGTCTCGTACCACGTGAAGTGGTTCATCTGCGCGGGGTTCGCGTAGTCCGGCACGGCGTGGGGACCGGTCAGCCGCTGGTGCGACTTCCAGGCGTTCCACTGCGCCGCGAGCGCCTGCTCCTTCGCCGGCACCTTCGCCGACGTCGGTGCGGGGGCCGCACTCGCGTCCTGCGGCGCCGGGGTGTCCAGGCCGCAGGAGGGCGGGGTGCTCAGGCCGAGGGTCAGCGAGGTCCGGTTGGGCAGCGCGGTGAACGGTGCGTTGTTCGGCGTCTTGGTGAACGCCGTGGCCATGGGGGTGGCCGCGCTGTCCTTCTGGTTCATCGGGTGGATCCCGAGGATCTGCTCGATGGTGCGGATCATCGTGATCTGCGAGTAGTAGCGGTTGTCGACAGCGCCGTGCTGCGCCCAGGGGCTGATGATCTGGATCGGGGCACGGTGGCCGTCGACGTGGTCGAGGCCGGCCTGGGAGTCGTCCTCGACGACGAAGATCGCCGAGTCCTTCCAGTACTTGCTGTGCGAGATCTTGTCGACCATCCGACCGACCGCGAGGTCGTTGTCCGCGACCTGCGCGGCCGAGTTCGCCGGGCCACCGGTGTGGTCGTTGGACAGCCAGAACATGTTCAGGTTCGCAGGACCGTTCTGCGCGAAGTCCTGCTCCCAGATCTGCTCCTTGTAGATGTCCGGGACGCTGGTGTCGAACAGCGGGAAGCCGGGCACCGACACCTTGTTGAGCGAGGGGATCGCCGAGCCCGTCTTGATGGGGTAGGCGGTCTTCTGGCCGGTCGCCTGCATGTTCTTGGTGTCGCAGTACAGGTTCTGCCAGCTCGCGCCGGCCGGCTTGCTCTCGATCGACTGGAACTCGCCGTAGTCCTTGACGGACTTGCCGGCCGCCTGCGCCCCGGACCAGATGAAGCCGGACTTCTGGTGGCCGAGGGCGTCGTCCTCGGTGTCGTAGCTGCGCGTGTACTCGCCGGCGGAGGACTCGGTGTACTCCGGGTCGTCGGCCTGCATCAGCCAGTTGTGGCCCTCGGCGGAGTTCGTGCCGATGTCGTACGTGTTGTCGTACAGGCCGAACTGCTCGGCCAGCGCGTGCTGGTTCGGCGTCACGTTCTCGCCGAACTGCGTCAGCGCCGAGTCGCCGTTGCCCTGCGGCATGTCACCGAAGACCTGGTCGTAGGTCCGGTTCTCCTTGACGATCAGGAAGACGTGCTTGATCGTCGAGGGGTCGCCGAGCCGCTTCGGGACCGGCACCGCCTTCGCCTTGCTGCCCTTGGCCACCTTGACCGAGCCGTTGGTCCAGCCGTTCTGCTTGAAGACCTTGGCCGTCTCGGACCTGATGACGCTGTCGTCCGGCAGCGTGAACTGCGTCAGGCTCGACGTGGTGTCGTGGGTGCCGTGCCCGGCGCTGCTGGTGGGGCGACGGGCGTCTATGCCACGCGTGTTGGAGACGACCACGTTCTTGCCCACGGTGGTGATCTCCGCGGGGAAGTAGTCCGTCGGAAGCAGGCCGACGTAGCTGACCGGCTCCTGTGCGGACTTGTAGCGGTAGACCGCGACCGCGTTGGCGCGGCCGAGCGTCACCAGCAGGTGACCGTCGTCGGTGAGCGTCACCGCGTCGGGCTCGTAGCCCACCGAGGCCTCCGGCCACGGCTGGGTGGAGATGGTCTGGACGACCTTGTCCTTGCGGCTGTCGATGACCGACACACCGTTGGTGGCGGTGTCGGTGACGAACACAACGCCGTTCTTGGCGTACACCGCGGTCGGGTGCAGACCGACGTCGATGCTCGAGGCGGCCGCGGTCGGGTTCGCCAGGTCGATGACGCTGACCGTGCCGGTGGTGGTGGCACCGGTGTCCGGGTTGGCCGGCACCTGGGTGCCGTAGGAGTTGATCGTGGTGTCGCCGGCCTTCGCCGGACGGCCGCCCTCGTTGCTGACGTAGAGCTTGTTGCCGACCATGGCCATGCCGCGGGGGGCGTTGCCGACGGCCCAGCTCTGCTTGATGGTCCCGGTCGCCGCGTCGATGGCGACCACGCGGTTCTGGCCGTTGACCGCGGAGTACACGGTGGAGCCGTCGGCCGAGAACACCGCCGCACCCACGAGCGCGTGCTTGGAGCCGTCGGCCGGGATCGAGACGGCCGTCGGGTTGGCGAGGGTGCCGTCCGCGTTCACGGTGAACTTGGTGTAGCCGTCGCTCTGACCCAGCCACAGCTGCTTGCCGTCGGGCGAGTACGTCGGGCCTTCCTGGCCGACCGCGCTGCTGCTGATGCGCAGGTTGTCGGCGGCGTTGGTGCCGACCTTCTGCTTCACCTGGCCGGTCGCGAGGTCCATGATGACCAGGGCCGCGTCGCCGTCGGTGACCGCAGCGGCGAGGTGCGTGCCGTCCGGGCTGACCGAGGACGACATGATCTTGCCGTCGTTGATGACGGTGCGGTTGCCGTACGGCGCGATGTACTGGTCGCTGGAGACGACCTGACCGTTGGCGGTGGTCTGGCCGACCTGCTCGGTTCCGAACTGCTGCGTCTGCGCAACAGCGGTGCCCGTGACGGCGAGGACGACAGCGGTGCCCACCGATACCAGAGTGGTACGGCGGCCGACGCGTCTACCGAAAAGGCTGATCTGTGCCTTCTCGTTGATCCGACGCTGCCGTGTTACCTGCATGGAATTATCCCTTCAGGGTGGTGTGCAGCAGTTCGACGTTGCCGTCGAACTGCCACAACGGGTTCGGAGCGTCACCGGTCGAGGTCCGGACGAGGAAGTAGCCGTTCACTTCCTTCGGTCCGTCACCATCGGCCATGAAACGCCCGTCTGGGGTGACGTCGAGCTGGTAGATGGCCTGTCCCGCGGCCTCGACGCCAGGAAGATGCCAGGACACAACGCACCGCCAGTCATTGCCCGGCCCCTCGGGCACGACCCTGGTGCTCCCCTTGTCACACGCCGCCGAGGCCCGCAACTGCGCCTCTGTCACAGCGGGCCGGTTCAACTGGTCGGTCTGAAGGCGGTACAGGTGCGCGAACGCCGTCGCCACCGAGCGCTGCACCTTGTCCTGCTCGATCCCCGAGCCCGACGCCCCCGTCGTCGAAGCGAGCACGGCCACCGAGCAGGCCACCACTCCGACCAGCGGCAACACGCCGGCGACGAGGGCGCGGCGGCCCGAACCGTCATACGTCAGGTTGGTGAAGTCACGCCGCACGAACAGCACATACGCCAGCACGCTCGCCACCACGGCCCACACCAGACTGACCACGATGCCGATCCACAGCGCGCCCAACTGCTCCGGACTGGTGAACAGACCATTCCAGGAGATGAAGGCGTAGCTGGGCAGGGCCAGGCGCACGGACACGGGCAGCGGCATCATCTGGGCCAGCTGCATCGCCAACGCGACGACCGCGGGCAGCAGAAGCCCCATCGGGGACCGCCCCAACGCGACCGAGCCCAGGAGTCCGATCCCGGCCAGGGCCAGCGTCGGGGCGAGGACGCACGCCCAGGCGAGGAAGACCCTGGCCGCGGTGTCCCCGGGGGTGAGCAGGTGGCCGTCCAGGCCGACCAGCGGCTGGTTGCCGACCGCCACCAGGCCGCCGACCGCGCTGGAGCAGGCCAGCCCCGCCACCAGCAGCACAATGACGGTCAGGCTGGCCAGGGCCTTGGCCAGGAAGATCCGCCGCGGCGAGCGGACGGCGACCAGCAGGTGCCGCCAGGTGCCCAGGCGGTCCTCGGAGGCGAAGACGTCACCGGCGACCACCGAGGTCAGCAGCGGCAACGCCCACGTCCCCGCGAACCCCAGCATCACCAACGGCCCCGCCCACCCCGTCGCATGCATCCAGCGACCGAACAGGGTGTCGACCGGGAGGGTGCTCTGCTGGCTCACCGCGGCCACGAACAACGCCGGAGCGATCCAGCACGCCAGCACCAGGAGCCGGATCCGCCACTGCGAGACCAGCTTGACCAGCTCGAAACGGTAGCCACGCGGCACCGACACCCGCCGGGCACCGGCAACGTTGTCGGCCACAAGGGTCGCGGTCATCGGTCGGCCTCCTGCGGCTCGGTCAGGGCAAGGAACGCCGCCTCCAGCGGCGAGACCACCGGGGCCAACTCACGTACCGCCACGCCCCCTTGCACCAGCGCGACGACCAACTCATCCAGAGCCGGTACCAGCGCGCGTACGACGAGGGCCTCGGTGTCACGCCGGGCCCCGGCGTCGGCGTCCGCCACGACATGGATGCCGGCCGTCTGCTCGGCCAGGCCGCGGGCGGCCTGCGCATCGGAGGTGACCAGCCGGTAGTCCAGCTCACGGTTCTCGGCGGCCAGCTTGCCCAGCGGCCCGGAGAAGACCACCCGGCCGGTGGCGACCAGGGTCACCTCCGAACACAACGCCTCGACATCGTCCATACGGTGGCTGGAGAGCACGACGCTGGTGCCCTCCTTCGCCAGCCGCGTCAGCACACCGTGCACATGCTTCTTCCCGGCCGGGTCCAGGCCGTTGGACGGCTCGTCCAACACCAGCAGCCGGGGTTTGGTCAGCAGGGCTGCGGCGAGCCCCAGCCGCTGGCGCATCCCCAGCGAGAAGCCACGGGCCCGGTCGTCGGCGACATCGCTCAACCCGACCTCGGCCAGCACATCCTCGATCCCGGCGGTCCGCGCGTCCCGGCCCTGCAGCGCGGCCAGCGCGGCCAGGTTCTGACAGGCCGTCAACGACGGGTACAGACCCGGCCCGTCCACAAAGCCCGCGACACCATCCGGAGCGGAAAGCGCCCGCCCCACCGGGGTGCCCAGGATCTCCAGCCGGCCGCTGTCCGCGACCGCCAGACCGAGCAACAGACCCAGCAACGTCGTCTTACCGGCCCCGTTCGGACCGACCAGGCCGTGGATCTGCCCCTGTGTCACATCCAAGTCGACACCGTCGAGGGCGACGACATCACCAAAGGCCTTGGTGATCCCGCGGGCCCGGACTGCGAGGAGTGTGTCCATGAGTCCCTTCCTTCGAAAGCACCATGGACATTAGGTGCGGCACACAACGTCTTGCATGGGCGCCCGGTTGAACGCTCATGGAACGCATCGTCAAGGCCTGGCAAGTTGTGTGGACAAGTGACTGGCTTCGAGCCGGGTTTGGACAAAGCCTGGACGGCCTGCGGCCCGCGATGCGGTGCACTGCTCAGGCTGAGCTCAAGGAGTCGGGCGCGCTGATGGCGCCGTCGTCCCTGGTCGGGCGGGGGGTGGGCAGTCAGTCTGGGGCCAGTCCTGAAACTTCCTCAGGTTCCGCTCGATCGCGCGGTTGAGGTAGGTGGGTTCGGCGACGGCGACGTCGGCCCGGTGCCGCTCGGAGAGCAGCCGGACTCCTCGGTGCGGCTCGAGGAACCACCGGAACCCTCGGCCGGGTTCGGCTCCGGTGCGTGGAAGGGCATCTGGAAGTCCTGTGACCGGTCCCTGTGTTGGCCGGTGAAGTCGCCGGGTTCCGGCGCCGGATGCACCTTCAGGTGTCCCGAGAACCTACACCGGCTGTAGGTACTCATTTCCCATGGCCATCGGCGAAGCCTTGACCTGCGAGTCTTCCCGTGTCTCACGTGATGGCCAACCCTGACTTGTCTCACGATCTTGGCCAATCCGGAGAAGGACACAGTGGTGAACTCACCCTGATAGCAGGTCTTCTTACTCGAACTACGGGAACGTGTTCGCCGCGGAGCTGCAGGACTGCTACCTGTAGCCGCCTCTGGGGGCACCCGCACGGAGTGCCCCCGGGCCGCTGCCGTCATCCGCCGCGGCGGACACACCCCTTGTCGAGCGCCGACCGCGGCCAGACCGAGCGCGAAGGCCGCCGTCCGGTCCGGGATCACTCCGGCGAGATCGGCCGTCACCACCATGCAGAGGCCGAAAAGCCCGCCTGAGAGCTCGAGGGCCGCCGGACACGGAACCAGTCCCGGCCGCGCTCCTCCGGCTCGGCGAGCTGGAATCGTCCTGACACTACGGATACCTCCGTCGTGTTGTCGGGTCGCTCCTCAATGCACGGAGACCACCGGGGCCGCCCCTGGCAGGGGGCGGCGCCCACCCACAACCTGACAGCTCCTGCCCACGGGCCGGCCCGGTCATCTGCGCACCGGGCCTGGTGGCAACGGCTGACCGATCACCGCCACCTGGCCTACCCCAGCAGGAAAGAGGCCCGCTGCCGCCACCGCGTCCCGTCATGGACCAGCAAGTCGACCGACAAGACCTGCCCGACGATGGGAAGACCGGTGAGCAGATCGGCCTCAACCTTCTCCACGACAGCCTCGTCCTGGCCCTGGGCGACGGTCAGATGCGGGACAACATCGTCGAACTGCCCGCCGAACGGCGGGCTTTCCGGCCACCGCTCGACGATCGCCTCCGTGAGGCGCCTGAAGTGAGTGTCCGGCTTGGGGGCCAGATACAGCACTCCGGGGAACCGGCCGCAGTGATCGAACCGGACCTCGAAGGACTCATGTCGACCGAGTACCTCGCCGATCGCGGCGCAGACACCCTGGTCGATCCGGCTCGCATCGAGAAACGGGAAGAGCACGGTGACATGGGCCGGAACACCGGCACGGGCCGAGGGGTCAAGCCGGTCACGCCACGCTCGCACTACAGGCTCCGCCTCCGGGACCCTCACGATCAGCCCCGACTGCCCTACCTGAAACCCATGCGAGTCGCCGTCCTCCATCGCAACTGTCTATCAGCGGGGCCCGACCGGCGGCGACCCGATTATCACCGCCATGCCAAGCCGGACGGGCGCCACCCAAAGCTGTCAGACGGGGCCGCGACTCACATCGTCGAAGCCACACCGGGCCGGCCCGCCTTTGTCTCCGGGCGCGCGAGCAAGCTACAAGGCTGAACAGAAGGACTTGACAGGGAAGACCGTCGCGTACCGCCACGCGACGCCCTCCCGGCCGACTCGACGCGGCGAGCGGCGATCCGTTTCGCGACCTCGGACTCCACCATGAACCGGAGAATAGGCGGCATGGCGGTGGTGACACGCAGGAATCGGTGAACTCGGGCCAGGCCCGCCGCGTCAGACGATCAGGACAGCAGACTCCCGCCCGCGACCGGCCTGAGCACCCCGAGCGAGTGCCATGCCAGGACCTCCGGCCTGTATGTTCGAAGATGGCAAAGCTTCAGTGGACAGCATCAAGCGCAGAACGAACCTTTTTGAACGGTGTGGTACACCATCACGGCGACTGACGATTCCGCGCAGAACGGCGGTTAAAGATCGTGAGGCCTCTCGGCGGCAGCAGCCACGGAGCTTCACGGAGTCCACGTAGGTTTCCGAAGCTCGATCGCCGGTTACCGAAAAGTCATACTCGGGGCGGTACGGCTCCGTCCTGCCAGCGGTAGAGGTCGCGCAGCAGGGAAATCTCGGCGCCGTGATGGATCAGCTCCCTGTTGACGTGCAGGACGATGCCCTCCATGGGAAACCGCTCGGGACCCACCGTGGGCGGATTCTCCAGGTCAGCGTCCGAGAGCTCGCGGACCCCCGCGTTCCATCTCCCGTACATCTCATCGAGCTGTTTCAGCGCCTCGTCAGCGGTCCCCGCGTAGGCGAATGTCTGGGAGTCGACGTCCCGGCCGCCGAAGTGCCATCTGACCCGATAGCCCAGGCAGGAGACGATGATGTGCGCCAGCCGCCAGGCAATCGTGGTCACCGGCGCCGGCACCGGGTCAGGGGACGCGGAGTCCATCGTCCACACCCCGGAACCTGCCGACATCGGTGCGGCCGACGTGCCACGTGGGCGGATGCTCCAGCAGCCGCGCACCGGCTCCCAGAAGTACTCCTCATCGGCAAGACCGTGCAGCCGCGGCCGCAGGTTCTTGTGCCAGTGCCGGTCCAGCTGGTCCGCGAGTCTCTCGCTTCTTGTCATTTCCGCACACTATAGACAACGCAGACCTGGCTGCGACCCTCGCGGACGCCGTCGTCGGCCGTGGGCCGCGAGAGCGTACCGCACCGGGAGATGACGCTGGGGGCTGATGTGCCCTTCGGGCCGTGCCGCCGCGAGCGGCTGTTTGACATTAACAACCCGGCTGGCCGGGTTGGGTTCAATGACCCACATGTGACAGCCTCGACCGATGACATGACGGATGATCAAGACCGCAGACTCCCGCCCGTGATCAGCATGCGGACTCGACGGTCGGCTCAGGTCGGCGGTTCGGGCCGGGGACGCCGAGGCGGTGCGGGATCTGCTGAACAGGGGCGCGGATCCGGACGCGGTGGACGCGAACGGGCTGCCGGTGCCGTGCGTGCCGGTGGCGGCGTACGACGAGCCGGTCGCCGAGGCGTTGGTGGGGGCGGCGCGGACCCCGACCGGGTGCTGCCGGACGGGACTACGCCGCTGTGGCGCGCCGTCGCCGGCGGCTCCCCCGCGGCTTTCTCGGCGACGACAACCAGCTCGTACGTCTGGAGGCTGGTCGCCTACGGTCTCGCCCTGCCCGACGACCCGCGCACTACCGAGGCGATCGAGCGGGTGGGGCCTCGCGATGACGGCTTCGAGCACGACCATCGGGCCGACGAGCTCTGGCGGTGGACGTGGCGGAAGGAGAACCCTCCCGGCGAGTGACGACTGGTCAGCGTGAGCACCTGCCTTGACTGGTACAGCCGTTGCCGACCAGAACTCGAACCCCAGCAGCGATTCCGTCGTCGCTGCCCAGTACCAGCCCGTGAAGTGCCGTTGCCCGCGGTACGAAGCGAAGCGTCGCACTGGAGCAACGGACTCGAACGGGCCCGCGACACCGCCTCCAGAACGGACTTCCTCAACCCGCCACCCTCGTCATCAGCCCACTCGACATCGATCAGCCCCAGATCCACCGCCACCACCCGGCTCCACATACCTGCCGAAACCGACCGTGACAGGTGCAGCGAGAACGGGACCAGAGAAGTGAGATCAAACCCCACGAACGAAGCAAACGCCGCCGCTCAGCGCGTGACGCGATGAGAATCCGACAACACGAACGAGAACGAGTGAGAATCCGATAGCTTCAACGAGACAGGACAGCCGCCCGTCTCGCTCGGTTGGCCAATTGGCCAGGCGTCGGCCAACCAAAGTGAGAATTGGTCATTCATTTTGAGAACCTACACCGGCACGCCGGTTCAGCCGGTCCGGCGGATCAGCGCCAGGTACATCGCGTCCGTGCCGTGCAGATGCGGCCACAGTTGTACGTCGGGACCCCCTCCGAGGGCCGGGACGTCCGGGAGCAGCGGGCGCGCGTCGATGAGCTCGGCCCCGGGGAACTGCTTGAGCACGTCGGCGACCACCGCGCGGGTCTCGGCGAGGTGGGGCGAGCAGGTGGCGTAGCCGACCACGCCGCCGACGCGTACGGACTCGAGTGCCGTGCGCAGCAGGGCGCGCTGGAGCGGGGCGAAGCCGTCCAGGTCCTCGGGACGGCGCCGCCACCTGGCCTCAGGACGGCGGCGCAGCGCCCCGAGCCCGGTGCAGGGAACGTCCATCAGCACCCGGTCGAAGGTGCCGGGGCCCCACGGAGGCCGGGTGCCGTCGGCGGCGATGACCTGATAGGGGCCGGGGTTCCCGGCGAGCGCCTTGGCCACCAGGCCGGCCCGGTGCGGCTGCTTCTCGGATGCCAGCAGTGCGGCTCCGCGCTCGGCGGCGAGCGCCGCGAGCAGTGCCGCCTTGCCGCCGGGACCCGCACACCCGTCGAGCCACTTCTCGTCGGGACCCTCCAGGGGCGCGTTCGCCAGGGCGAGGGCGACGAGCTGACTGCCCTCGTCCTGAACGCCCGCGCGGCCTTCCGCCACGGCCTTCACGGCACCGGGCTCGCCGCCCTCGGTGAGCCGGACGGCGTACGGCGACCAGCGGCCGGGCACCGCGGCCTCCTCGCGCAGCAGCTCCTCCGTGGTGGCGCGGCCGGGGCGGGCGACGAGCGTGACCTCGGGACGCTCGTTGTCGGCCTCCAGCAGGTCCTCGATCCCGGCGCGAGGGCCGCCGAGGGAGTCCCACAGAGCGGAGACGACCCAGCGCGGGTGCGAGTGGACGACGGCGAGGTGGTCCTCCGGGTCCTCGTCGTACGGCGGGGCCACCCGCTCCAGCCAGCCGTCGAGGTCGTCCTGGGCGACCTTGCGCAGCACGGCGTTGACGAACTTGGCCCGCCCGTCGCCGAGCACGACCCGGGCGAGCTCGACGGTGGCGGACACGGCCGCGTGGCTCGGGATCCGCGTCCCGAGCAGCTGATGGACGCCGAGACTCAATACGTCGAGCACGGGCGGATCGACCTCGCGCAGCGGCCGGTCGACGCAGGCCGAGAGGATCGCGTCGTACGTCCCCTGCCTGCGCAGGGTCCCGTACACCAGCTCGGTGGCGAGCGCCGCGTCCCGCCCGTCGAAGTCGCCCTTGTCCCGCGCCTTGCGCAGCAGCGGCGGCAGCACGAGGTTGGCGTACGCGTCCCGCTCGTCGACGGCTCGCAGCGCGTCGAAGGCGAGAATGCGGACGGGGTCCTTCTGGGGACGTCGGTACGGCTTGCCCGGCTTGCGGGGACGACGTGACTGGTCGCTCACGAAAAAGGTGCTCCGGATGTGGGATGACGTGCGCTTCCCAGCGTACGTCCACGGGTGCCGGGCCGGTCGCGGAGGGCGGCCCCCGGGTCAGCTCCCGAGGGTCTCCGCGTTGCCGATCCGCACCCCGCGCGCCCAGTCCGCGGCCCGCATGGGCTTCTTGCCCTGGGCCTGCACCCACACCAGCTCCACGGCGTACGAACCCGTGCCGACCTGCACGTTGTTCTTGCCGACGGCCAGCTGTCCCGGGGCGAGGTCGGTGCGCTCGGGCACCGGTGTGACCTGGATGAGCTTGAGCCGTTCGCCGCGGAAGGCGGTCCAGGCGCCCGGCGCGGGGGTGCAGGCGCGCACCATGCGGTCCACCCGGAGGGCGGGCGCGGACCAGTCGACGTGCGCGTCCTCCACGGTGATCTTGGGCGCGAGCGTGACGCCCTCGGCGGGCTGCGGGACGGCCTTCAGGCTGCCGTCCTCGATGCCGTCCATGGTGGCCGCGAGCAGTCCGGCACCGGCGAAGGCGAGACGGGTGAGGAGGTCGCCGCTGGTGTCGGTGGAACGGACCTGCTCCGTGATGGTGCCGTAGACGGGTCCGGAGTCGAGCCCTTCCTCGATGAGGAAGGTGGAGGCCCCGGTGATCTCGTCGCCCGCCAGCACGCTGTGCTGCACGGGGGCGGCGCCGCGCCAGGCGGGGAGCAGGGAGAAGTGCAGGTTCACCCAGCCGTGGGCGGGGATGTCGAGGGCGACACGCGGCAGGAGCGCACCGTAGGCGACCACCGGAGCGCAGTCGGGTGCGATCTCCCGCAGCCGGGCGAGGAAGTCCTCGTCCCGGGGCCTGTTCGGCTTGAGGACCTCGATCCCCGCCTCTTCCGCCCGCTCGGCGACGGGGCTGGCGACGAGCCGGCGCCCGCGCCCCGCCGGTGCGTCGGGCCGTGTGACGACGGCGACCACCTCGTGCCGCTCGGACGCGATCAGTGCGTCCAGCGCGGGAACGGCGACCTCGGGGGTACCTGCGAAGACAAGCCTCATGGGTGGGTGACGGCCTCTCGGGCGGGAGTACTGATGGGCCCGTGCGCCCCCGGCTGCGCCGAGAGGGACGGGCAGCGCACCAGTCTATGGGGCCGGGGCCGTGCGAGGCGCTGCGGCCGCCTCGTGCCACGACGAACGCCCCATGGCAGCGCACGCCACTCATGGGGGCGTACGCGTATGCCCTCGCGCCCCCGCACCGTGACCACAGGCCTGAAGGCGCGTTGGTCAAGTAAGAGTTGACCGCAACGGGCCGCGATCGCGGCCCGGCCCTTTTCAACGCCGGTTCGAGAGGCTTGTTCATGGCCGACCACGCAACCCACGACGCCCAGGCCCGGGCCAGCCTGCACTTGCTGGTGCGGGACATCGAGCGGGTCCGCCGGCAGGTGGACGCACTGCGCACCCTCACCGCCCAGTTGGGCAATGTGTACCGTCCGCGCCGCTCCGGCCCCTCCACGGGCTTCGTCGTCTACGGACGCGCCCCCGCTCCTACCGTCCGCCTCGCCCAGGAGTTGCGGGACAGTGTGGAGACCCTGGTGACGGCGGCCGTGGACTTCGACCGCTCGCTCGGCTTCTCGTGGGACGCCGTGGGCTCCGCGCTCGGCGTCACCAAGCAGGCGGTGCACCGCCGTTACGGTGCCCGCCGCGCGGCGGGCACCCAGCCGACCGGCGACACCGAGCGCTCCGCGGACTCGTCCGTCAGCCGCACGATCAACATGGGCGCCGGTGTCCCCGCGGCCCGCTCGATGCCGACGCAGCCGACGGCGAGCGGCCCCACCCTGCGCGACGAGGTCAGGCCGACGGCCTTCCCTGGCCCGCGCAACGGCTGAGCCGCTCCCCCGCCTGCCTCCCGGAACCTCCGGGAGGCAGCCGCACGGACGCAGGGCGGGCCTGCGGACCGCGGAATGCCCGGCGGACGGCACACCGGCCACCGCCTCCGGGCCTCGCGGATACCGAGGCATCTCCTGACGCACCGCCACCGGACGTCCGGCACGGCCGAATCGGCACTGCGCCGGACGGCCTTGACCCGCTCGCGCGATCCGCTCGTACGACCCGCTCCGTCACCCGATGTCCGGTGGGTCGATCCGGATCCGGACCGGCTCGGCGCCGCCGCTCCCCCCGCGTACCGTCCGGGCCGCCAGCGCGGTCTTCAGCGCCGCCGCCAGCGCGGCCCCGCTCCCCGGCGGCACCCGGACGAGCGCCCGTTCCCACCGCTGCCCCGGCGGCGGTGCACCGGCCCGCCGCGGCCGCCCGGCCTCGGTCACCGGCACAGGCACCGGTCCCAGCACCTCCGCGTCCGCGGGAAGTCGTGCCTCACCGAGGAACCCGATCACCGTCTCGGCCGGACCCGAGACGGCCGCCATCCGCGAGACCGGCGGAAAGCCCAGCTCGGCCCGCTCCGCGAGCTCCCGCACCGCGTGCCCGACGGGATCCCACCGCACGAGCGCCTGCACCGGCCGCAGCGTCGGCTCGGCGACCACCACGACGGTCCCGCCGGCCGGCTGCGGTCTGACGAGCGCGCCCGCGCCGATCCACCTCCGCAGCGCGTCCTCGCCGGCCCGCAGATCCGGTCGCCCGAGCATGGCCCATCCGTCGAGCAGCAGCGCCGCCGCGTATCCGCCCTCGGCGACCGGCTCGGCCCCGGGTGTGCTCACGACCAGCGCGGGCGTCCCCGGCACCGTGTCGAGCACCTGCTCACGCCCCGACGTCCGCACCGGGACGGCCGGGAACGCGCGTCCCAGCTCCTCGGCGGTCCGCCGGGCCCCGACGACCTGGGCCCGCAGCCGGAAGCCGCCGCACTCCGGGCAGTGCCAGGACGTCTCCTCCCGTCCGCACCAGCCGCAGCGCAGCTCCCCCGCGTCCTGGGCGGCCAGCGGTCCGGCGCAGTGCCGGCACCGGGCGGGCGCGCGGCACTGGGCACAGGCCATACGGGGCACGTAACCGCGCCGTGGCACCTGCACCAGCACGGGCCCCGTCCGCAGCCCGTCCCGTACGACCTCCCAGGCGAGCGTGGGCAGGCGTGCCGCCCGCGCGGCCTCGTCCCGCGCAAGGTCGCCGTCCCCCACGGTCCGCACGAGGGGCGCGGCGGCCCGCACCCGCTCGCGGTCGGCGACGAGCGGTACGGCCCAGCCACTCTCGACGAGCTGGGCGGCCTCGACGGTGCAGCTCCAACTCCCCAGCAGAAAGGCGCACTTGTCCCGTGAAGCGCGAAGTTCCAGCACTTCGCGGACATGGGGGAAGGGAGCGTTGTCGTCGCTGTGACTGGCGTCCCCGTCGTCCCAGGCCACCACGAGCCCGAGATCCCGTACGGGCGCGAACATGGCGGCCCGCGTCCCGACGACGGCCCGCACGGCCCCGCGCCGTACGGCCAGCCACTCCCGGTAGCGGCGCTCCTGCCCGGCGTCGGCGGTCAGGACCGCGTGCTGCCCTTCTCCCATCAGTCCCTTGAGGGCGGCATCGACCCGCGCGGCGGCACGTCCGGCGGGCACGACAACCAGCGCTCCTCGGCCGGAAGCCAGCGTGGCCTGCACGGCCCGGGCGATCTCCTGCGCCCACTCAGGCCCGGGCAGGGCGGTCCACACGGCCCGGGGCGCCCCGCCGCCGGCCAGCGACTCCAGGAACTGCGTCCCCCGTGCATAGCGCCGCCAGGACCCGGGGTCGGGTGCGGAAGGAGGCGAGAGCGGCGCCCCCATCTCGGTGGCCTCGGCCCGGGCGTGCCGCGGTGGCACGGCGAGCTGGAGCACATCGGCGAGACTTCCCGCGTACCGGTCGGCGACGGCCCGGGTGAGTCCGAGCAGCTCGGGCGAGAGGACCGGTTCGGGAGACACGACCTGCGCCAGCGCGGCGAGCGGCCCGGAGTAGTCGGACTCGGCCAACCGCTCGACCAAAAACCCGTCGATGAGCCCACCGCCCTCGCGGCGCCCTTCCCGCACGGTGCGCCCACCGGCTCCGAAGCGCACCCTGACTCTGACCCCTGGCTGAGCCACGGCGTCGAGCTCTTCGGGGACCGCGTAGTCGAAGTACCGGTCCAGATGCAGCACGCCCTTGTCGACGAGCACGCGCGCCACGGGGCGCTCCTTGGCCAGCGCGGCTCCCCGCCAGGTCCGCGGCTTGGCCCTGGGCTCCTGGGCCTTCCGCACGGCCTCACGCATCAGCGCAAGCTGCTCGGGCGGCGCGGCTTCTTCCCCGCCCGCCCGCTGCTGCCCGTTCGCGCTGCTCACGCTTGCATTCTTACCAAACGTCACTGACACCGGCGCCGGCCCGAGCTCACTCCGCCGCGGCTCACGGACACTCCGAGGGCACTTCGGGCATGGTCCGCTCGGCCGATACGGGTGCCGAGCCCGGAGCAGGATTCGAGCCTGGAGGAGAGAGGCCACCAGTGCCCGCACGCGCGCCGAGCATGCGATGGCGACTGTCCCAAGCCTTGTGCGAGGACGGCGATCCCGGGCCTCACAGCAGCCCACACGCGACACTCGCGTTCCCCCGGGGCCACACCGCAGCCTCCGTACCGCGAAGGGCCACACGGCCGTTTCCGGGACGACAAGGCCCGGCGTCCGAAAGACGGGCGCCGGGCCTTGTGCTACGCGTCGGGGGGTTACAGCCCCACGGCCGCCCGCAGGGCCTCGATGCGGTCCGTGCGCTCCCAGGTGAAGTCGGGCAGCTCACGGCCGAAGTGACCGTACGCCGCCGTCTGGGAGTAGATCGGGCGGAGCAGGTCGAGATCACGGATGATCGCGGCCGGACGAAGGTCGAAGACCTCGGTGATCGCGTGCTCGATCTTCTCGGCGTCGACCTTGGCCGTCCCGAAGGTCTCCACGAACAGACCGACCGGCTCGGCCTTGCCGATCGCGTACGCGACCTGGACCTCGCAGCGCGAGGCGAGACCCGCCGCGACCACGTTCTTGGCGACCCAGCGCATCGCGTACGCCGCCGAGCGGTCCACCTTCGACGGGTCCTTGCCCGAGAACGCGCCACCGCCGTGGCGGGCCATGCCGCCGTACGTGTCGATGATGATCTTGCGGCCCGTCAGGCCCGCGTCACCCATCGGGCCACCGATCTCGAACCGGCCGGTGGGGTTGACCAGCAGACGGTAGCCGTCCGTGTCCAGCTTGATGCCCTCGTCCAGCAGGGCCTTCAGCTCCGGCTCCACCACGAACTCGCGAATGTCGGGCGACAGCAGGGACTCCAGGTCGATGTCGCTGGCGTGCTGCGAGGAGATGACCACCGTGTCCAGCCGGACCGCCTTGTCGCCCTCGTACTCGATGGTGACCTGGGTCTTACCGTCCGGGCGCAGGTAGGGGATCGTGCCGTTCTTGCGGACGTCGGACAGCCGCTTGGACAGGCGGTGGGCCAGGAAGATCGGCAGCGGCATCAGCGTGGGCGTCTCGTCCGACGCGTAGCCGAACATCAGCCCCTGGTCGCCTGCACCCTGGCGGTCCAGCTCGTCCTCGTCACCCTCGACACGGGCCTCGTAGGCCGCGTCCACACCCTGCGCGATGTCCGGGGACTGCGCGCCGATCGACACCGAGACGCCGCAGGAGGCGCCGTCGAAGCCCTTCTTCGACGAGTCGTAGCCGATCTCGAGGATCTTGCTGCGCACCAGCGTCGCGATGTCCGCGTAGGCCTTGGTGGTGACCTCACCGGCCACGTGCACCAGGCCGGTGGTGATCAACGTCTCCACGGCGACCCGGGAAGTCGGGTCCTCACGCAGAAGCGCGTCGAGAATGGTGTCGCTGATCTGGTCAGCGATCTTGTCGGGGTGGCCCTCGGTCACGGACTCCGAGGTGAACAGGCGACGGGACACAACGCTCCCTGGGGTTGCAGCGGCTGCTGGCTGATCATTGGTGGACGGGACGGGGGCTGCGCCCGGCGTCGTCCGAGAACAGTTTATCGGTCGCGCTCGGCCACCCGCCCGTGTGTCTCGCCTCTCGGGAACGCGGTGACCTGCGGCACGGGCATTCTGCCTATGCCGCAGGATCTTTTCCAGGGTCGCCACGCCTGAATGTTCCGAGCCGGCAGGTGTCCGAGGACGGGTGAGATCCTCAGGTCAGACGGCGGGCGACCAGGTCCCACACCGTGTCGGCCAGCGCTTCCTTCGGGCCGTAGGGCACCGGGGTCTCACTGCCGTCGGCGCCCAGCACGATGGCCTCGTTCTCCTCGGAGCCGAAGGCCTTGCGCTCCCCCACCTCGTTCACCACGAGCAGGTCGCAGCCCTTGCGCTCCAGCTTCGCGCGGCCGTTGGCCAGCACATTGTCCGTCTCCGCGGCGAAGCCCACGACCACCTGGTCGGGACGGGCGCGCTCGGCGGAGATCTCCGCGAGGACGTCCGGGTTCCTGACCAGGACGACGGGCTCCGGGTCCCGGCCGTCCTGCTTCTTGATCTTCCCCGCCGCATAGGTCGCCGGGCGGAAGTCTGCCACCGCCGCCGCCATCACCACGGCGTCCGCCTCCGCGGCCGCCTTCACCACCGCCTCGCGCAGCTGGACCGCGGTGCCCACCCGGACGACGTCCACTCCGGCCGGGTCGGGCAGGTCCGCGTTCGCGGCGATCAGAGTGACGCGGGCGCCTCGTGCCGCGGCCGTACGGGCCAGGGCGTAGCCCTGCTTGCCGGAGGAGCGGTTGCCGAGGAAGCGGACGGGGTCGAGGGGCTCCCGGGTGCCGCCCGCGCTGACCACCACATGACGGCCCGCGAGATCCGGCTCGGTCACGCCCCGGGCCAGCACCCGACGGCAGACCTCGAAGATCTCGGCGGGGTCGGGCAGCCGGCCCTTGCCCGTGTCCACACCGGTCAGCCGGCCCACGGCGGGCTCGATCACCACGGCACCGCGGCGCCGCAGCGTCGCCACGTTCTCCTGGGTGGCCGGGTGCTCCCACATCTCGGTGTGCATGGCTGGGGCGAAGACGACGGGGCAGCGTGCGGTCAGGAGCGTGTTGGTCAGCAGGTCGTCGGCCAGGCCGTGGGCGGCCTTGGCGAGCATGTCGGCCGTCGCCGGGGCCACGACCACCAGGTCGGCGTGCTGGCCGATGCGGACGTGCGGGACCTCGTGGACGCCGTCCCAGACCTCGGTGGAGACAGGGTGACCGGAGAGGGCGGACCAGGTCGCGGCACCCACGAAGTGCAGCGCTGACTCGGTCGGCACGACACGGACGTCATGGCCGGACTCGGTCAGTCTGCGCAGCAGCTCGCACGCCTTGTACGCGGCGATGCCACCGCTGACCCCCAGAACGACATTCGGCTTGCCCACCGGGCCTCCCGCACTCGACACCCGTACGCCGAGGTTCACCGGCGTACGGGTCTATGACACACCACAGGCCCGACAGCCGAGCTGCCGGGCCTGTGGAAAAACCCATCGCGATCCACAGATATGACTACCTGCGAACGCGGTCCTGATGCGTACTGCTGTTACTGCGCCGGGCCTTCGATGGCCTCGGAGGTCAGCAGACCCGCGTTGATCTCGCGCAGGGCGATCGAGAGCGGCTTCTCGTGGACGTGGGTGTCGACGAGGGGACCGACGTACTCGAGAAGGCCCTCACCGAGCTGCGAGTAGTACGCGTTGATCTGACGGGCCCGCTTGGCCGCGTAGATCACGAGGCTGTACTTCGAGTCGGTGGCCTCGAGGAGCTCGTCGATCGGCGGGTTGATGATGCCCTCGGGCGCGGTGATGGAAGAGGACACGCTCTACCTTCCGAAGATGGGAAAGATCAGACCTGATCACACAACCCTGATCACACAACGTTCATCAAGGTTAGCAGCTCGCGCGCCACGCCCTCGACCGAGGTGTTGACCAGGGTGACATGGAACTCGGGCTCGGCCGCCAGCTCGATCTTGGCCGCCTCCAGACGGCGCTCGATCACCTCCGGCGGCTCGGTGCCCCGTCCGGTGAGTCTGCGCACGAGCTCCTCCCAGGTGGGAGGAGCCAGGAACACCAGCTGGGCCTCGGACATGGACTCGTGGACCTGCCGGGCGCCCTGGAGGTCGATCTCCAGCAGGACCGGCACTCCGGCCTCCAGGTGCTGGAGCACGGCGGCCCGGGGCGTGCCGTAGCGGTTGCCGGCGAACTCGGCCCACTCCAGCAGCTCCCCGTTGGCGATCAGCTTGTCCATCTCGTCGTCGGTGACGAAAAAGTAGTGGACTCCGTGCCGCTCGCCGGGGCGTGGTTTGCGGGTCGTCGCCGACACCGAGAGCCACACCTCGGGGTGTTCCTTGCGCATATGGGCGACGACCGTGCTCTTGCCGACCCCGGAGGGGCCGGAGAGCACGGTCAGCCGCGGACGTTCACTCATGCAGCGATTATTCCAGCAATCCCGGAGTGCACCGGACTCAGCTGGTGGCGCCGCCGAACTCACGCTCCAGCGAGGCGATCTGGTTGGAACCGAGACCGCGCACGCGGCGGCTCTCGGAGATACCCAGTCGCTCCATGATCTGCTTGGCGCGGACCTTGCCCACGCCGGGCAGGGACTCGAGAAGGGCGGAGACCTTCATCTTGCCGATGACGTCGTTCTCCTGGCCCTGCTTGATGACCTCGTGCAGAGAGGCGCCGGAGTGCTTGAGTCGATTCTTCACCTCGGCCCGCTCCCGGCGAGCCGCGGCGGCCTTTTCGAGCGCGGCTGCGCGCTGTTCAGGGGTAAGGGGCGGAAGAGCCACGCCTACGTCACCTCGGATGTCGAACTGTCGGATACGGACCGGTGAGGAACCTAGTCGGCCCACACCTGGGGAGCTACGAGCAACACGCTTGCCCGCTCTCTCGTCGGAGACTAGCGGGCGAGCGCGCCGGAGTCAGCGAGAACAGCGGAAAAGTCCTGGTCAGCCTCCATCGAGCCGGACTTTTCGGACATATTGCCCCGAATTTGAGGATGTATTCAGACTCAAGCCCTCCCGGAGACACTCGTCGGAGGGCTGCTCGTGAAGCCGGAAGGGGACTAGAGGGCCGCCACGGCGGCCCTGATCTCGTCCGCGAAACGTTCCGCAGCGCCACGCAGAGCGACGACGTCGGGGCCGTGGCGCAGCACCCCCCGGCTCACGTTCGGCACCACGTTGCGCACCGCCGCCCCGAAGACGCGCGGCAGATCGGCCGCGGTCGCCCCCTGGGCCCCGATGCCCGGGGCGAGCAGGGGTCCGTTGATGTCCAGGTCGTACGACGACAGGGCGCCGAGCGTGGCACCCACGACGGCGCCGAACGAGCCGAGGGGCTTCTCCCCCGCGTTCTCGGCGGCGAGGTGTGCGAGCATCGTCGCCCCCACGTTCCGGCCGTCGGGCCGCACGGCGTGCTGCACCTCGCCGCCCTCCGGATTGGAGGTCAGGGCCAGCACGAAGAGACCCGCCCCGCTCTCCCTCGCCAGGTCCACGGCCGGCTTGAGCGATCCGTAGCCGAGGTACGGCGAGACCGTGAGCGCGTCGGAGAACAACGGGGAGTCCTTCCTCAGGAAGGACTCCCCGTAGGCGGCCATCGTCGAGCCGATGTCGCCGCGCTTGGCGTCCATGACCACCAGTGCCCCGGCCGCCCGCGCCTCCTCGACCGTCTTCTCCAGGACCGCCACGCCGCGCGAGCCGAAGCGCTCGAAGAAGGCGCTCTGCGGCTTGAGCACGGCGACCCGCCCGGCCGTCGCCTCCACCACCGTGCGGCTGAACCACTCCAGGCCCGCGACGTCGTCGTTCAGGCCCCACTCGGCGAGCAGCGAGGCGTGCGGGTCGATGCCGACGCACAGCGGACCGCGCTCGTCCATGGCACGGCGCAGGCGCGCGCCGAAGGGTTCCCAGGAAAGCCGCTGCGGCCCGCCGGCCTCCGCCGGAGAGTGGTGGCCCGGTGTCGGGTGGGCGGTCATACGGTCTTCCTCACGTCGGCGCCGACCGCGTCGGCGAGGGTGGCGTAGGGGCTCGTACGGAGCCGGGCGAGCAGCCCCTTGTGGATGGCTCGGCTCCAGAAGGGCCCTTCGTAGATGAACGCGCTGTAGCCCTGCACCAGCGTGGCACCGGCCAGAATGCGCTGCCAGGCGTCCTCGGCGCTCTCGATGCCGCCCACGCCCACCAGGGTCATGCGGTCGCCCACGCGCGCGTAGAGGCGGCGCAGGACCTCCAGAGAGCGCGTTTTCAGCGGCGCGCCCGACAGTCCGCCGGTCTCCTTGACCAGGGAGGGTTCGGAGCTCAGGCCGAGGCCCTCGCGCGCGATGGTGGTGTTCGTGGCGATGATCCCGTCCAGCCCGAGTTCCACGGCGAGATCGGCGACGGCGTCGACGTCCTCGTCCGCGAGGTCCGGGGCGATCTTGACCAGGAGCGGCACCCGCCGGCTGGTGACCGTGCGGTCGGCGGCCTCGCGGACGGCGGTCAGCAGCGGACGCAGCGCCTCGGTCGCCTGCAGATCGCGCAGCCCGGGGGTGTTCGGCGAGGAGACGTTGACCACCAGGTAGTCGGCGTACGGCGCGAGCCGCTCGGTCGACTTCACGTAGTCCTGGACGGCCTCGGTCTCGGGGACGACCTTGGTCTTGCCGATGTTGACGCCGACGACCGTCCGGAAGACGGAGGTGCGCGACGCCAGACGCGCGGCGACAGTCAGCGAGCCCTCGTTGTTGAAGCCCATCCGGTTGATCAGCGCCCGGTCCGCGACCAGGCGGAACAGTCGCTTCTTGGGGTTGCCCGGCTGCGGCTCCCCCGTCACCGTGCCGATCTCGACGTGGTCGAAGCCGAGCATCGACATGCCGTCGATCGCGACGGCGTTCTTGTCGAAACCGGCGGCGAGCCCGAAGGGGCCGTGCATCCGCAGACCGAACGCCTCGGTGCGCAGTTCCCGGTGGCGGGGCGCGAGGGCCGCCGCGACGAAGGTGCGGAGCACAGGGATGCGCACGGCCAGGCGGATCCAGCGGAAGGCCAGGTGGTGGGCCTGCTCGGGGTCCATCCGTGTGAAGACCAGACGGAAGAACAGCTTGTACATGTCTCGGGAGTCCTCAGGGTCCGGGGTCCTCATGAGGAGGGGGACACCGTTTCCGGTGTCCCCCTCATCGGCTGCTAGTCGCGGGCCGCGATCAGGTGTTCCGCGTGCTCCTGGAGCGAGCGGACGCCCACGTCTCCGTGGTTGAGGGCGTCGATGCCCTGGACCGCCGCGGCGAGCGCCTGGACCGTGGTCAGGCACGGCACGGAGCGAGCCACCGCAGCGGTACGGATGTCGTAGCCGTCGAGGCGGCCGCCGGTGCCGTAGGGGGTGTTGACGATGAGGTCGACCTCGCCGTCGTGGATCAGCTGGACGATGGTCTTCTCGCCGTCCGGGCCCGTGCCCTCGGACTGCTTGCGCACGACGGTGGCGTTGATGCCGTTGCGCTTGAGGACCTCGGCCGTCCCGGACGTGGCGAGCAGCTCGAAGCCGTGGGCGACCAGCTCACGCGCCGGGAAGATCATCGACCGCTTGTCCCGGTTGGCGACCGAGATGAAGGCGCGGCCCTTGGTGGGCAGCGGGCCGTACGCCCCCGCCTGCGACTTGGCGTAGGCCGTGCCGAAGACGGAGTCGATGCCCATGACCTCGCCGGTGGAGCGCATCTCCGGGCCGAGGATGGTGTCCACGCCCCGTCCGTGGATGTCGCGGAACCGCGACCACGGCATGACGGCCTCCTTCACGGAGATCGGCGCGTCGAGCGGCAGTTCGCCGCCGTCGCCGTGCGCGGGCAGCAGCCCTTCGGACCGCAGCCCGGCGATCGTCGCGCCCAGCGAGATCCGGGCCGCGGCCTTCGCGAGCGGCACCGCCGTCGCCTTCGAGGTGAAGGGCACGGTGCGCGACGCGCGGGGGTTGGCCTCGAGGACGTAGAGGATGTCCCCGGCCATCGCGAACTGGATGTTGATCAATCCCCGGACCCCCACGCCACGGGCGATGGCCTCCGTCGAGGCGCGCAGCCGCTTGATGTCGAAGCCGCCCAGCGTGATCGGGGGCAGCGCGCACGCCGAGTCGCCGGAGTGGATGCCGGCCTCCTCGATGTGCTCCATGACGCCGCCGAGGTAGAGCTCCTCGCCGTCGTAGAGGGCGTCGACGTCGATCTCGATCGCGTCGTCGAGGAAGCGGTCGACCAGCACCGGCCGGGAGGGGCTGATCTCGGTCGACTCGGCGATGTACGAGGCGAGCCGGGTCTCGTCGTAGACGATCTCCATGCCGCGTCCGCCGAGGACGTACGAGGGCCGGACGAGGACCGGGTAGCCGATCTCGTCCGCGATCGCCTTGGCCTCGTCGAACGTGGTGGCCGTGCCGTGCTTGGGCGCCGGGAGGCCGGCCTCCGCGAGCACGCGCCCGAAAGCCCCGCGGTCCTCGGCGGCGTGGATCGCCTCCGGGGAGGTGCCCACGATCGGCACGCCGTTGTCCTTGAGCGCCTGGGACAGGCCCAGCGGGGTCTGGCCGCCCAACTGGACCACGACACCCGCGACGGGGCCGGCCTGCTGCTCGGCGTGGACGATCTCCAGCACGTCCTCGAGCGTCAGCGGCTCGAAGTAGAGGCGGTCGGAGGTGTCGTAGTCCGTGGAGACGGTCTCCGGGTTGCAGTTGACCATCACGGTCTCGTACCCGGCGTCGCTCAGCGCGAAGGAGGCGTGGACGCAGGAGTAGTCGAACTCGATGCCCTGGCCGATGCGGTTGGGGCCGGAGCCGAGGATGATCACCGCGGGCTTCTCGCGCCGGGCGACCTCGGTCTCCTCGTCGTAGGACGAGTAGAAGTACGGCGTCCTCGCCGCGAACTCGGCGGCGCAGGTGTCGACCGTCTTGTACACCGGGCGGATGCCCAGCGCGTGCCGCACCTCACGCACGACGTCCTCGCGCAGCCCGCGGATCTCACCGATCTGCTGGTCGGAGAAGCCGTGCCGCTTGGCCTCTGCGAGCAGCTCGGGGCCGAGCTTGTCGGCGGCGGCGAGCTCGTCCGCGATCTCCTTGATCAGGAACAGCTGGTCGACGAACCAGGGGTCGATCCTCGTCGCCTCGAAGACCTCTTCCTGCGTGGCACCGGCGCGGATGGCCTGCATGACCGTGTTGATCCGGCCGTCGGTGGGACGCCCCGCCACCTGGAGGAGCTCTGCCTTGTCCCCCACCTCGCCCACGAACGTGAACTGGCTGCCCTTCCTCTCCAGCGAGCGCAGCGCCTTCTGGAAGGCCTCGGTGAAGTTGCGGCCGATCGCCATGGCCTCGCCCACCGACTTCATCGTCGTGGTCAGCGTGCTGTCCGCGCTCGGGAACTTCTCGAAGGCGAACCGCGGTGCCTTGACGACGACGTAGTCCAGGGTCGGCTCGAAGGAGGCCGGGGTCTCCTGGGTGATGTCGTTCGGGATCTCGTCGAGGGTGTAGCCGACGGCGAGCTTGGCCGCGATCTTGGCGATCGGGAAGCCGGTCGCCTTGGAGGCGAGGGCCGAGGAGCGCGAGACACGCGGGTTCATCTCGATGACGATCACGCGACCGTCCTCGGGGTTCACCGCGAACTGGATGTTGCAGCCGCCGGTGTCGACGCCGACCTCGCGGATGACGGCGATGCCGATGTCGCGCAGGACCTGGTACTCGCGGTCCGTCAGCGTCATCGCCGGGGCGACGGTGATCGAGTCTCCGGTGTGCACGCCCATCGGGTCGAAGTTCTCGATGGAGCAGACGACCACGACGTTGTCGTGCTTGTCGCGCATCAGCTCCAGCTCGTACTCCTTCCAGCCGAGGATGGACTCCTCCAGGAGCACCTCGGTGGTCGGCGAGAGGGTCAGGCCCTGGCCGGCGATTCGGCGCAGCTCCTCCTCGTCGTGCGCGAAGCCGGAGCCGGCGCCGCCCATGGTGAACGAGGGACGGACGACGACCGGGTAGCCGCCGAGCTGCTCGACGCCGGCGAGCACCTCGTCCATGGAGTGGCAGATCACGGACCGGGCGGACTCGCCGTGCCCGATCTTCTTGCGGACCTCCTCCACGACGTCCTTGAACTGGTCGCGGTCCTCGCCCTTGTGGATCGCCTCGACGTTCGCGCCGATCAGTTCGACGCCGTGCTTCTCCAGAACGCCGTTCTCGTGCAGCTTGATGGCCGTGTTCAGGGCCGTCTGGCCGCCCAGGGTGGGCAGCAGCGCGTCCGGGCGCTCCTTGGCGATGATCTTCTCGACGATCTCCGGGGTGATCGGCTCGACATACGTCGCGTCGGCGATCTCCGGGTCGGTCATGATCGTCGCCGGGTTGGAGTTCACGAGGACGACGCGCAGGCCCTCGGACCTCAGGACCCGGCAGGCCTGGGTGCCGGAGTAGTCGAACTCGGCGGCCTGGCCGATGACGATCGGGCCCGAGCCGATGACCAGGACGGACTGGATATCGGTGCGCTTAGGCACGCTGGGCCTCCATCAGGGATACGAAGCGGTCGAACAGGTAGGCGGCGTCGTGCGGACCCGCGGCCGCTTCGGGGTGGTACTGGACGCTGAAGGCCGGCTGGTCGAGCAGCTGGAGTCCCTCCACCACGTTGTCGTTGAGGCAGACGTGGGAGACCTCGGCGCGGCCGTAGGGCGTGTCGGACACCTGGTCGAGCGGGGCGTCGACGGCGAAGCCGTGGTTGTGCGCGGTGACCTCGACCTTGCCGGTCGTACGGTCCTGCACCGGCTGGTTGATGCCCCGGTGGCCGTACTTCAACTTGTAGGTGCCGAAGCCGAGCGCGCGGCCCAGGATCTGGTTGCCGAAGCAGATGCCGAACAGGGGCGTGCGGCGCTCCAGTACGGCCTGCATGACGGAGACCGGGTGGTCGGCGGTGGCCGGGTCGCCGGGACCGTTGGAGAAGAACACGCCGTCCGGGTTCACGGCGTACACGTCCTCAGCGGTCGCCGTCGCGGGCAGCACGTGCACCTCGATGCCGCGCTCGGCCATGCGGTGCGGGGTCATGCCCTTGATGCCGAGGTCGACCGCGGCGACGGTGAACTTCCTCTCGCCGATCGCGGGCACGACATAGGGCTCGGTGGTGGCGACCTCGGCGGCGAGGTCCGCGCCCTTCATCTCGGGGGCCTGGCGCACCTCGGCGAGCATGGTGCCCTCGTCGGGCAGCGCGTTGCCGGAGAAGATGCCGACGCGCATGGCGCCGCGCTCACGCAGGTGACGGGTCAGCGCACGCGTGTCGATACCGCTTATGCCCACGACGCCCTGGTGGCGCAGCTCCTCGTCCAGCGAACGCCTGGCACGCCAGTTGGAGGGCACCCGCGCGGGGTCGCGCACGACGTAGCCCGCCACCCAGATCCGCTTCGACTCGGGATCCTCGTCGTTGACACCGGTGTTGCCGACGTGGGGGGCGGTCATCACGACGACCTGGCGGTGGTACGACGGGTCGGTGAGGGTCTCCTGGTAGCCGGTCATACCGGTGGAGAACACGGCCTCTCCGAAGGTCACCCCCACGGCCCCGTAGGCACGGCCGCGGAAGATGCGGCCGTCCTCCAGGACGAGTACGGCGGGAACCTTCGCGGCTCCCTTGGTGGAGGTCGTCATCGTGCGCCTTCCGTCTTGTTGATCATCTGGTTCAGGGTGTCGACCCATTCGTTGTGCTCGGCCGCCCGGTCGGAGCGGAACCCGGAGTCGATCAGCCTGTCGCCGTGCGCCCAGGTCACCACGAGGAGCCCGCCCTCGGTGAGGACCTTGCCGGCGAGCCCCTTGTCCAGCCGGGCCTCGCGCAGCTGTGCGGCCGGCACGAAGAAGTCCGTCGCCCCGGGGCGTACGACGTCCAGGCCCGCGTCCGTCAGCGTGAGCTCGACACGGCTGCGGGTACCCAGGCCGCGCGCCACGATCCGGTCCAGCCACTGCCCGGCGGTCGTGGAGCCGTGGTAGCGGCCGCTCATGCTCAGTCTCGCCAGGCCGGGGTCGTCCGGCGCGGTGGGAAGTTCGGGCAGGTCGCCCTGGAGGGTGCCGCGCCACTTCCAGCCCTCGCGCATCAGCCAGTAGACGAGCGCGATGAAGAGGACGAGTCCCACGAGCCAGCCGATGCGGGCGGCCCAGTCGGTCACTTCCGCCGATTTCTTCTCTGCGGCGAGCAGGATCACAGATGTCACGCGAGCTTCCCGTCGATCAGCGTGGCCTTGCCCCGCAGCCATGTGTGCGTGACACGGCCCGGCAGCTCACGGCCTTCGTATGGGGTGTTGCGGCTGCGCGAGGCGAAGCCCGCGGGGTCCACCCGGCCACGGTATGCGGTGTCGACAAGGGTGAGGTTGGCGGGCTCGCCTGCCGAGACGGGGCGGCCGTGGCCGGCCGCCCGGCCGATCCGCGCGGGCTTGAAGGCCATGCGGTCGGCGACGCCCGCCCAGTCGAGCAGGCCGGTGTCGACCATCGTCGCCTGGACCACGGACAGCGCGGTCTCCAGACCGACCATGCCCATGGCGGCCGCGGCCCACTCGCAGTCCTTGTCCTCGTGCGGGTGCGGGGCGTGGTCGGTGGCGACGATGTCGATCGTGCCGTCGGCGAGCGCCTCGCGCAGGGCCGTCACATCGCGCTCGGTGCGCAGCGGCGGGTTGACCTTGTAGACCGGGTCGTAGCTGCGCACCAGCTCGTCGGTGAGGAGGAGGTGGTGCGGGGTGACCTCCGCGGTGACGTCGATGCCGCGGGACTTGGCCCAGCGGACGATCTCGACGGACCCGGCGGTCGACAGGTGGCAGATGTGGACGCGCGAGCCGACGTGCTCGGCGAGCAGCACGTCCCGCGCGATGATCGACTCCTCGGCGACCGCAGGCCAGCCGCCGAGCCCCAGCTCGGCGGAGACGACGCCCTCGTTCATCTGGGCGCCCTCGGTCAGCCGCGACTCCTGCGCGTGCTGGGCGACGACCCCGCCGAAGGCCTTCACGTACTCCAGGGCCCGGCGCATGATCACCGCGTCGTCGACGCACTTGCCGTCGTCGGAGAAGACGGTGACGCCCGCCGCCGACTCGTGCATGGCACCCAGCTCGGCGAGCTTCTTGCCCTCGAGGCCGACGGTGACGGCTCCGATGGGCTGCACATCGCAGTAGCCGTGCTCCCGGCCGAGCCGCCAGACCTGCTCGACCACACCGGCGGTGTCGGCGACCGGGAAGGTGTTGGCCATGGCGAACACGGCGGTGTAGCCGCCGCTCGCGGCTGCCCTTGTACCGGTCAGGACGGTCTCGGAGTCCTCGCGGCCGGGCTCGCGCAGATGGGTGTGCAGGTCGACGAGGCCCGGGAGCAGCACCTTGCCCTCGGCCTCCACCACCTCGGCGCCCTCGGCGCTCAGGCCGGTGCCCACGCCGGCGATCGTCTCGCCGTCGATCAGCACGTCCTGTGGCTCACCGCCGAGTACCTTCGCACCGCGGATCAGGGTCTTGCTCATCGTTCTTACTTCTCCTCGGTGGTACGGGCAGGGGTGCCGGCGGGCGTGCTCTTCGCGTCGAACACGGCGCCTCCGAGCAGCAGGTACAGGACCGCCATGCGGATCGAGACGCCGTTCGCCACCTGCTCGATGGCGGTGCAGCGGTCGGAGTCGGCCACCTCGGCGGTGATCTCCATGCCGCGGACCATCGGCCCGGGGTGCATCACTATGGCGTCCTCGGGCATCTTCGCCATGCGGTCGGCGTCGAGGCCGTAGCGCCGGGCGTACTCGCGCTCGGTGGGGAAGAAGGCGGCGTTCATGCGCTCGCGCTGGACGCGCAGCATCATCACGGCGTCGGACTTGGGCAGGGTGGAGTCGAGGTCGTAGGAGACCTCGCAGGGCCAGGATCCGACGCCGATCGGCAGCAGGGTCGGCGGGGCGACGAGGGTGACCTCGGCGCCGAGCGTGTGCAGCAGGTCGACGTTGGAGCGGGCGACCCGGCTGTGCAGGACGTCTCCGACGATCGTGATGTGCTTGCCGGCGAGGTCGCGGCCGATGCCCGCGTCCCGTCCGACCAGGCGGCGGCGCATGGTGAAGGCGTCGAGCAGCGCTTGGGTGGGGTGCTGGTGGGTGCCGTCGCCGGCGTTGATCACGGCGGCGTCGATCCAGCCGGAGTTGGCCAGACGGTAGGGGGCTCCGGAGGCGCCGTGCCGGATGACGACAGCGTCGACGCCCATGGCCTCCAGGGTCTGCGCGGTGTCCTTGAGGGACTCGCCCTTGGACACGCTCGATCCCTTGGCGGAGAAGTTGATGACGTCCGCGGACAGGCGCTTCTCGGCGGCTTCGAAGGAGATCCGGGTACGGGTCGAGTCCTCGAAGAACAGGTTGACGACGGTGCGGCCGCGCAGGGTCGGCAGTTTCTTGATCGGCCGGTCCGCGACCCGGGCCATCTCCTCGGCGGTGTCGAGGATCAGGACGGCGTCGTCGCGGGTGAGGTCGGCGGCCGAGATCAGATGGCGCTGCATCTTTCAGGCTCCGTAAGGCAGTTCATCATTCGGGAGGATTCGGGCAGGCGGGCGCGCGCTGGGGCGCACTCGCGAGGCGTGAACTTGTGGCGTACGCCGGAGTGCTAGTGCTGTGCGCCCGGGGCGGTCTGCTTGGCGCCGAGCAGCACGGTGTCGCGACCGTCCTCCTCGGCGAGCTGGACCTTGACCGTCTCCCGCAGCGACGTGGGGAGGTTCTTGCCGACGTAGTCGGCGCGGATCGGCAGTTCGCGGTGGCCGCGGTCGACCAGGACCGCGAGCTGGACCGCACGCGGCCGCCCGATGTCGTTCAGGGCGTCGAGGGCGGCGCGGATGGTGCGGCCGGAGAAGAGCACGTCGTCGACGAGGACCACGAGGCGGCCGTCGATGCCGTCACCGGGAATCTCGGTGCGGGCCAGCGCTCGCGGCGGCTGCATGCGCAGGTCGTCGCGGTACATGGTGATGTCGAGGGAGCCGACCGGGATCTTGCGGCCGGTGATCTGCTCCAGCTTGTCGGCGAGCCGCCGGGCGAGGAAGACGCCCCGGGTCGGAATGCCGAGGAGCACCACGTCGTCGGCACCCTTGGCGCGCTCGACGATCTCATGGGCGATACGGGTCAACACCCGTGCGATGTCGGGGCCTTCGAGGACGGCCCGCGCATCGGAATGCTGCGTGTCCATACGAAACGGACCTCCTTCTCCGCCTCACGGGACGGACCTTAAAGGACGTCGGAATTGCGCCATACACGCTACCAGGCCGCCGGCGGTGCCCCGTCACCCCCCTGGCCGCACGCGTCACCCGTCCGGCGGCACGGCGGGCCGTCTACCACGGAAGGGTCGGTCCGGACCATTCGGCTTGACGGGGGAGAGTCACGCTGCGTAACCTCACAGTGAGTCACCAGCCGCGCGGCCGAGCCGCACGTCGACACCGTGTCCGGGGAGCTATATGTCCAGCGAATACGCCAAACAGCTCGGGGCCAAGCTCCGGGCCATCCGCACCCAGCAGGGCCTTTCCCTCCACGGTGTGGAGGAGAAGTCCCAGGGCCGCTGGAAGGCAGTCGTCGTCGGTTCGTATGAGCGCGGCGACCGCGCCGTCACCGTCCAGCGCCTCGCCGAGCTGGCGGATTTCTACGGGGTTCCGGTGCAGGAACTGCTGCCCGGCACCACGCCCGGCGGCGCCGCGGAGCCGCCGCCGAAACTGGTCCTCGACCTGGAGCGGCTGGCCCATGTGCCGGCCGAGAAGGCCGGCCCGCTGCAGCGGTACGCGGCCACGATCCAGTCCCAGCGCGGTGACTACAACGGCAAGGTGTTGTCGATCCGCCAGGACGACCTGCGCACCCTCGCGGTCATCTACGACCAGTCGCCTTCCGTCCTCACCGAGCAGCTGATCAGCTGGGGTGTCCTCGACGCGGACGCGCGCCGCGCCGTCTCCCACGAGGAGAGCTGACCGCTCCCGCCCTCAGCAGAAACGTGCCGCCCCTGTGCGCTGCCCTCACCGGCACCGCGCGGGGGCGGTTCTGTTGCGCCCTGTGAGGACCCGCCGGCGCGGCCCTGGCCCACCCGCCACGCCGCACACACCGGCCCCGGCGGTCACTGTTGCCACGACCTCCCGGACGACCTCGCGGCAGGCGGGATCGCTGGCCGAGAGGGCCGTGGCGGGGCCCGAGAGGCCCGCGCGGAAGGCGGGCGGGGCGGTTGCATGCGGAGCGGTGACCGTGCCTGCCACGGAGGCGACGACGGCCGGCGGTCCGGGGGCTTCCCCGTGGAACCGCCGGCCAGTCGTCGGCGTCGGGCGTGTCGGCCGCACGCCTAGTCGCGACGCAGGCTCGGCTTCAGGTCCTTGAGACGGCCCAGCAGTCCGTTGACGAACGCGGGCGACTCGTCCGTGGAGAACTCCTTGGCGAGCTGCACCATCTCGTCGAGCACCACCGCGTCCGGGGTCTCGTCGACCCAGATCAGCTCATAGGCGCCCAGACGCAGGATGTTCCGGTCGACGACCGGCATCCGGTCCAGCGTCCAGCCGACCGCGTACTGCGCGATCAGCTCGTCGATGCGCTGCGCGTGCTCCGCGTAGCCCTCGACGAGCTGCATCGTGTACTCGCTCACCGGCGGCTGCCGGGTGTCGTCGCGCGAGAGCCGGATCCAGTCCGCGAGGACCGTGAGGACGGCGGCCCCGCGCTGGTCCCCCTCGAAGAGGATCTGGAAGGCGCGTTTACGTGCCGTGTTACGGGCAGCCACGGTTAAGCGTTCACCCGGCCGAGGTAGTCGCTCGTGCGGGTGTCGACCTTGATCTTCTCGCCGGTGGTGATGAAGAGCGGGACCTGGATCTGGTGGCCGGTCTCCAGCGTGGCGGGCTTGGTGCCGCCGGTGGAGCGGTCGCCCTGGACACCCGGCTCGGTCTCGGCGATGGTCAGCTCGACAGCGGCGGGCAGCTCGACGAAGAGCACCTCGCCCTCGTGCTGCGCGACGACTGCCGTGAAGCCCTCGATGAGGAAGTTCGCGGCGTCACCGACGGCCTTCGGGTCGATGTGCAGCTGGTCGTACGTCTCCATGTCCATGAAGACGAAGTAGTCGCCGTCCTTGTACGAGTACTGCATGTCGCGCTTGTCGACGGTGGCCGTCTCGACCTTGACACCGGCGTTGAAGGTCTTGTCGACGACCTTGCCGGAGAGCACGTTCTTGAGCTTGGTGCGCACGAAGGCGGGGCCCTTGCCGGGCTTGACGTGCTGGAACTCGACGACGGACCAGAGCTGGCCGCCTTCGAGCTTGAGCACCATGCCGTTCTTGAGGTCGTTCGTGGAAGCCACGGTTGCGGAATCTCCTGGACTGGTACGACCCCGGGGCGCGCGCTACAGCGCGAGCAGCTCCTTGGTCGTGATGGTGAGTAGCTCGGGTCCGCCGTCCGCCTCGGGGCGTACGACGAGCGTGTCATCGATCCGGACACCGCCCCGTCCCGGGAGGTGTACCCCCGGTTCGATGGTGACCGGCACGCAAGTGTCCAGTTTACCCATGGCTGTGGGAGCCAACTGCGGGTCCTCGTCGATTTCGAGCCCCACCCCGTGCCCCGTCAGTGGCGGAAGGCACCCGCCGTACCCCGCGGAATCCAGTACCTGACGCGCCGCGCGGTCCACCTCGCGGTTGGCGGCGCCGGGTGTCAGGGCCTGTCGTCCGGCGCGCTGGGCAGCGAAGACCAGGTCGTACAGCTCGATCTGCCAGTCGGCGGGCGAGGTGCCGATCACGAACGTGCGGCCGATCTCGCAGCGGTAGCCGCGATAGGCGGCCCCGAGGCAGACGGAGAGGAAGTCGCCCTCCTCCACCCTCCGGTCGGTGGGTCGGTGACAGCGGCGGCCGGAGTTGGGCCCGGTCGCGACCGAGGTGGCGAAGGCGGGTCCGTCGGCCCCGTGGTCGACGAGCCGCCGCTCCAGTTCGAGGGCGAGATGGCGCTCGGTGCGCCCGACGAGGATCGACTCCAGCAGCTCGCTCAGGGCCTGGTCGACGATCTCGGCGCCGATCCGCAGCAGGGCGATCTCCTCCTCGTCCTTGACGACCCGCAGCTGCTCGACGGCACTGCCGAGATCGCTGAGCCGCAGCCGGGGGGCGACGGATCTGAGGGCCCGGTGCCGGGCCACGGTGAGGTGGTGCTCTTCGAGCGCCAGGGACTCGGCACCCTGCGAGGCGGCCAGATCGGCCGCGGCGACGGCGGTGTCACCGGCGGGCACCGGCAGCGCGTGCACCCGCAGCGCCTCGTCGGGCCGTCCGTCGGCGATCTGGTCGTCCGGCGGTCCGGCGCACACCAGCACGTCGTGACCGATGCCCAGCAGCAGTACGGCGCCCCTGGGCGCGGCGCCCGCGAGATAACGAACGTTGGCGGGGCGGGAGACCAGCGCCGTCGCGCTGCCGCCCGCGCTGCAGCGCTCCCTCAGCCGCTCCCGGCGGGCCGCGTACACCTCTGACATGACCCGAGCCTACGAGCGTCAGCCGAATGTCGCCGTTCCAGAGGTCCGGACGGGCGGCTCTCACCCGTGGAGGCCGCATCGCGGGCCCGGCGGTCGGCCGTCCGGAGGATGCCTGTCCAGTGGGATCTCACCCGCGTGGGGTCCGACGGCCCCGTCTCCGGGACGGGCCCGTCAGGGCCTCACCACTGCGGTGGGCTCGCGATCGAGCGGGCCAGTACCTCGTCCAGGACCCGGGCCGTGCCCGGGACGTCGAGCTGAGAGTTGTCGACGATCGGCAGTCCGGAGCCGTACCAGCCGGCCATACGGCCATGGATGCGCGCGACTTCCTCGTCGGTGAGCCGGCGGTTGCCGGTGCGCTCGGCATTGCGCTCCAGGACCACCTCCAGGCCGGGCAGCAGCACGACCGGCAGCAGGCCCGGGCCCACATGCCGCTTCCAGCCGCCGAGGCCGACGACCGGGCGGTCCGGGAAGACGGCGTCGTCGAGGATGCAGGAGATCCCGTTCGCCAGGAAGTTGCGGGCGGCGAAGCCGCAGGTACGGCGGGCGAGACGATACTGCGCCTCCGAGTGGTCGTTCCAGCCCGACTGCGGGTCGGCGAAGCCCGAGCGCACCCATTCGCGTACGTCGTCGAGGCTGATGTGGGCCGTGGGGGTCCTGCGATGGCCGGCCCAGTACTTGGCGACGCTCGTCTTGCCCGCACCGGCCGGGCCTATGAGCAGTACGGCGAGCGTGGTGGCCGCGAGGTCGGGCGCGCCCGGGGCCGGCGGTGCGCTCGGCATGCCGACCGGGCCGCCGGGTGGTAGTTGCACATGGCCCGTGGTGTCCGGCGCGGGCGGGAGAGGCGGCTGGGCCGTCGGGACATGGGCGTGCGGGGCACCGGCGGGCGCGGGTGGTACCGCGAAACCCGGCGCGGGCGGGGCCTGCGGTCCGGGGCCCGGCTGGGCGCCGGGCTGTCCCGGATGGTGTGCATCCGGTGCCCAAGTGGTCGCCGGACCGTGCCCCGGCTCGTGGGGCGGCGGCAGCGGAGCTCCCACTGCGTCCTGCATCCGGTGCCACTCCGTCTCGTGTTTCGGTTCGCCTCCGGCGGGCGATCGGCGCTGGCCGCGAGGCCTGCCGCCCCGCTGCCTACCGAACGGTACCGTCCCCGGCCGCCGTTGTGTGAACGGCCGGGAGGGGCCCGAAGTGCCCGTCGCCGCAGGCGGATCGGGGCAGCCGGGCCGAGCGGAACGCGTCGCCCGCCGCACAGACCCCGCGGACGAGCGGCGACCGCACGGCAGGCCCGCAGGCGCCCGGGAAGGGGCTACTCCCCCACTTCTCCGTACGCGGCGAGCAGGACCGCCGGGTCCGGGCCCTCGAGCACGGCGGGCTTGGCCAGACCGTCCAGGACGATGAAGCGGAGCAGGTCGCCGCGGGACTTCTTGTCGACCTTCATCGTCTCCAGCAGCTTGGGCCACTGGTCGTAGCGGTAGTGCAGCGGCAGCCCGACCGACTCCAGGACCGTACGGTGGCGGTCGGCGGTCACGTCGTCCAACCGGCCCGCCAGACGCCCGAGTTCGGCGGCGAAGTGCATACCGACGGCGACCGCGGCGCCGTGGCGCCACTTGTACCGCTCGTTCTTCTCGATCGCGTGGCCGAGCGTGTGCCCGTAGTTGAGGATCTCGCGCAGGCCCGACTCCCTCAGGTCCGAGGAGACGACCTCGGCCTTGACCTTGATGGAGCGTTCGATCAGCTCGGCCGTGTGTGGTCCGGCCGGGGTGCGGGCGGCCTGCGGGTCCTCCTCGATCAGATCCAGGATCACCGGGTCGGCGATGAAGCCGGCCTTGATGACCTCGGCGAGCCCGGAGACGTAGTCGTTGACCGGCAGGGAGTCCAGCGCGGCGAGGTCGCACAGCACGCCCGCGGGCGGATGGAAGGCGCCCACCAGGTTCTTGCCCTCGGCGGTGTTGATGCCGGTCTTGCCGCCGACCGCGGCGTCCACCATCGCCAGCACGGTGGTCGGAACGGCGATCCAGCGCACCCCGCGCAGCCAGGTCGCGGCCACGAACCCGGCCAGGTCGGTGGTCGCGCCACCGCCCACGGCGACGATGACGTCGGTGCGGGTGAAGCCGGACTGGCCGAGCGCCTTCCAGCAGTAGGCGGCGACCTCGGCCGTCTTGGCCTCCTCGGCGTTCGGCACCTGGATGGCGATCGCCTCGAGGCCCTGCTCGGCGAGGTCGGCGCGCAGGACCTCGCCTGTCTCGGTCAGCGCCTCGGGGTGGATCACCGCGACCCGCCTGGCCCGGTCACCGATCAGACCGGGCAGCTCGCCGAGGAGTTGACGGCCGACCAGGACCTCATAGGGGTCGGTCCCTGCCGTGCCACCGACCTGGATCCGCGTCACTGCCTCGCTCATGCTTCCTTCAACTCCAGTGCGTCCAGGGCGGCTTGGGTGACCTCTTCGGGGCTGCGGCCATCGGTGGCGACGACGGCCGTCGCGACCTCCTCGTAGAGGTGGCGGCGGGCCTCCATCAGTTCGCGCCACTGCCGGCGCGGGTTGACGGCGAGCAGCGGGCGGGCCGTGTTGAGACCGGTGCGCCGGACCGCCTCCTCGACGTCCATGGACAGATACACGACCCGGTGCCCGCTCAGCAGGGCCCGTGTCTCCTCGTCCAGGATCGCGCCCCCGCCGAGGGCGAGAACCCCCTGGTGCCCGGCCAGTGCCTCACGCACCGCCTGCTTCTCCAGGGCGCGGAAGACCGGCTCGCCCTCGTCCACGAAGATGTCGGAGATGGACCGGCCCTGCTCGGCGACGATGTCGTCGTCCGTGTCCCGGTAGCCGACGCCTAGCCGCTCCGCCAGCAGCTGCCCGACCGTGGACTTGCCCACCCCCATCGGGCCCACCAGGACCACCACCGGCGCGCTCACCGGATCGCCAGGCTCTCGAGGTAGGAGCGGACGTTACGGCGCGTCTCGGCCACGTTGTCACCGGCGAACTTCTCCGCCACCGCGTCCGCGAGGACCAGGGCCACCATCGCCTCCGCGACGATTCCGGCCGCCGGGACCGCGCACACGTCGGACCGCTGGTGGTGCGCCTGCGTCGGCTCGCCCGTGGCCACGTCCACGGTCTGCAGCGCCCGGGGCACGGTGGCGATGGGCTTCATGGCGGCGCGTACGCGCAGCAGCTCACCGGTGGACAGCCCGCCCTCGGTGCCGCCGGAGCGGCCGGTCGCCCGCTTGATGCCGTCGGGCGTGGTGACGATCTCGTCGTGTGCCTTCGAGCCCGGCACGCGCGCCAGCTCGAAGCCGTCGCCGACCTCGACGCCCTTGATCGCCTGGATGCCCATCAGCGCGGCCGCGAGCCGCGCGTCGAGCCGGCGGTCCCAGTGCACATGCGAACCGAGGCCCACCGGCACGCCGTAGGCGAGGACCTCGACCACACCGCCGAGGGTGTCGCCGTCCTTGTGCGCCTGGTCGATCTCCGCGACCATCGCCTTCGACGCGTCAGCGTCCAGGCACCGCACCGGGTCGGCGTCCAGCCGCTCCACGTCCGCCGGGGTCGGGTACACGCCGTACGGCGCCTTCGCCGACGCGAGCTCGACCACATGGGACACGATCTCGATCCCGGCCGTCTCCTTCAGGTACGACCGCGCCACCGCGCCCAGCGCCACGCGCGCCGCGGTCTCCCGGGCCGACGCCCGCTCCAGGATCGGCCGAGCCTCGTCGAAGCCGTACTTCTGCATACCGGCGAGGTCGGCGTGCCCGGGCCGCGGCCGGGTCAGCGGTGCGTTGCGCGCCAGCCCCTCGAGCACCTCCGGATCGACCGGGTCGGCGGCCATCACCTGCTCCCACTTGGGCCACTCGGTGTTGCCGACCATCACCGCGACCGGGGAGCCCAGGGTGAGTCCGTGGCGGACCCCGCCCAGGAAGGTGACCTCGTCCCGCTCGAACTTCATCCGGGCACCGCGCCCATAGCCCAGCCGACGCCGCGCCAGGTGATCCGCCACCATGTCCGTGGTGATCGGCACGCCGGCGGGAAGGCCCTCCAGCGTCGCGACAAGTGCGGGACCGTGGGACTCCCCCGCGGTCAGCCAGCGCAACCTGCTCAACGGTGCTCCTCAGTGCTCGCGCTCTGGTACTGCCCTGCGTACACGCGTCCTCGCGTACGGCGACGGCGACACCGGGTGCGCGGTCCCGGCCCGCCACCTCCGATCCTCCCACGTCCGGGGGCGGGAACCGGTCCCAGGTCCATCAGGCGGACGGGAGCGGACCGGTCGGGAGGGCCGGTGCCGGTCACGTCCGGCGGGCCGCCAGGGCGTGCTCGCCCGCCGTGCGCATGGCGTCCACGGGGGCCGGGGCGTGGCCCGTCATCTGCTCGACCTGCAGCACGGCCTGGTGCACCAGCAGGTCGAGACCGCTGATCACGGCACCGCCGTACATGGACCAGCGGGCGGCGAGAGCCGTGGGCCAGGGGTCGTAGAGCACGTCGAAGAGGGCGGCCGGGCGTTCGGGAACGGCGGCGGCCAGCGCGTCCGTCGTCCCGGCCGGCGTGGTGGCGACGACCAGCGGCGCGCGCAGCGCCCGGTCGGCCAGTGACCAGTCCGCGGTACGGACGTCGACCTCGAGCCGCTCGCCCCACCTGCGCATCTCGGCGGCCCGCGCCTCGCTGCGCACATAGGCGACGACCTCGCCGGTGCAGATCCTGGCGAGCGCGGCCAGCGCGGAGGAGGCGGTGGCGCCCGCACCCAGGATCGCGGCGGAGCCGACCTGCTCGATGCCCCGCTCGCGCAGCGCGGCGACCATCCCGGGGATGTCGGTGTTGTCGCCGAGGCGCCGCCCGTCCCTGTCGAACACGACGGTGTTCACGGCCTCCACCGAGGCGGCGGTGTCGCTGACGGAGTCGAGCAGCGGGATGACGGCCCGCTTCAACGGCATGGTCAGCGACAGCCCGGCCCATTCGGGTCCGAGCGCCTCCACGAACCGGGGCAGCGCCTCCTCGTCGACCTCGAAGCGGTCGTACGACCAGCTCTCGAGGCCCAGTTCCCGGTACGCGGCGCGGTGCAGCACCGGGGAGAGGGAGTGGGCGATCGGAGAGCCGAGGACGGCGGCCCGGCGCTTGCCGACGGTGCCCGTCATTGACCCTTCTTCTGCTGTTCGAGGTACTTCTCGCGGTTGCGGTTCTGCTCTGCGTTGGTCTCGGCGAACAGTGTCTCGTTCTCGTTTATCGAGACGAAGTAGTACCAGTTCCCCTTGGCCGGCTTGAGGGCAGCCTTGATCGCCACTTCGCCGGGGTTGTCGATCGGTCCGGGCGGCAGGCCCTTGAACTTGTACGTGTTGTACGGGTTGTTGATCTGTCGCAGATCGTTGACCGACCCGGTGGCGAGTTTGGACTGACCGCGGAAGTAGTTCACCGTCGAGTCGAAGTCGAGCAGGCCGTAGGTCTCGGTGTTGTCCGGTTTGAGCCGGTTGTAGACGACCGTCGCGACCTTCTCGAAGTCGCGCTTGTACTTGCCCTCCGCCTGGACGAGGCTCGCGACCGTCAGGACCTGCAGCGGATTGTCCAGGTTGAGGCTCTTGGCCTTGGCCTGGATGCCGAACTCGGCGTACTTCTGCTTCGACCTGTCGACCATCTGCTTGAGGACGTCCTCGGGCTTCATGCCCTTGGCGACCGGATAACTCGACGGGTACAGGAACCCTTCGAGCGGGTCCTTGATGTCCTTGTTGGTGTTCGCCCAGTCGGGCAGTCCGAGGGTCTTCCACTTCTTCGCGGCGATGTCCTTGGTGGTGCCCGCCTTCAGCTTCAGACGCTCGTCGATCGCCGCGTAGATTTCCGCGTTGCGTCGCCCCTCGGCGATGATCAGGTTGTTCTTGCTCTTCGGGCTGAGCATCAACTGGACGGCGGCGGCCGCGGACATGTGCTGGTTCAGCGTGTAGGTGCCCGCCTGGAGGGTCTTGCCCTCGGGGTTCTGCCCCTGCGCCGCCACGAACGCGTCGACGCTCTTGACCACACCGGCCTTTTTCAGCACCTGTCCGATGGTGGCCCCGGTGGCACCGTCGGGAATGGTGACCGTGACCTGCTCGCCGTCACCTTCGCCGGCGTAGTCGGGAGCCGGGCCGAAACGATTTTGGTAGAACTGGTACCCGAAGTAACCGACCCCGCCGACACCGCCGCCGAGGACCAGCACGACCACCAGGCAGGCACATCCGTTGCGGCGCTTCTTGCCCTTTTTGCCCTTGTTGTCCTGGTCGCCGCGGCCCCGTCGGCCGCGGCGGTCACCCGGCTCGTCGTCGTCATCGTCGTCGTCCCCGCCCGTGAAGAAGGCGTGTTCGCCCTGGTCGGGGCCCGGGTCCCAGTCGGTCTCCGGTTCCGGCTCGGCACGCCGCCGGCTCGGCGGCTCGGGGGGCGGATACGCGCCCGGCGTCGGGTAGAAGTCGGGCTGCTGAGCGCCGGACCGGGTGCCGTACGGGTCCGCCGGGTCCGAGTGCTGGGGAACCTGGCTCTGTCCGTTCCAGCCGGAGTTGTCGTACCCCTGCTGCTGCCCCCCGTACTGCGGCTGCCCCTGCTGCGGGTACTGCTGCCCGCCCTGCTGCGGGTACTGCTGCTGCGGGTACTGCTGCCCACCCTGCTGCGGGTACTGCTGCTGCCCGCCCTGCGGCTGTCCCTGCTGCGGATACTGCTGCTGCCTGTGGCCCGGGTACTGCTGGTAGCCCTGGTGTCCCTGGCCGTAGCCCGGCTGCTGGGCGCCGCCCCACTCGCCGTAGTGCTGCTGCTGCGGCTGCTCCGGGTACTGCTGCGACGGGTCGCCGTACGGGGACTGGTCCGCGCCGGACTGCTGTCCTTGCCATCCGCCGTCCCCGTACAACGGGTCCTCGGGATGCCACGGTGCGGAGCCCGGGCCCCGGCCATACTCAGTCATCGATCCCCTAGAGCCGAAAGCGGCGGTCGCAGGCGCTGGTGGCTCGGCTTCCGTTCCGCCTCATTGCTGTGCGGTAGCTGTTCGAATGCCATCGCACCGCGCGGAACGTTACCGTATCGCGATCAGATGACCAGTTCGACGCCCTCGCCCGGTGCTTTACCTGACACTCGTTCGGATTCCAGCGCTTGCTGGAGGATGATGACGGCGGCGGCCTGGTCGATCACGGACCGGCCCTTCTTGGACTTCACTCCCGAGGCGCGCAACCCCTGACCGGCCGTCACCGTGGTCATCCGTTCGTCCACGAGCCTCACCGGCACGGGCGCGATCAAACGCGCCAACTCCTGCGCGAAGCCGCGGACCTTCACCGCGGCCGGACCCTCACCCCCCTTGAGAGAGCGGGGGAGGCCGACGACGACCTCGATCGGCTCGTACTCCTCTACGAGCTGCTTCAGCCGCCGTTGAGCCGCCGGGACGTCCCGGCCCGCGACCGTCTCCACCGGAGTGGCCAGGATCCCGTCGGGGTCGCACGAGGCGACCCCGATACGGGCGTCACCGACATCGATCGCGAGCCGGCGTCCTCTTCTCATATTTCTTGACCGATTTCTTACTTGGTGGTCTCGACGACCAGCCGTTCGACGGCCTCGACGGCCTCGCCGACGGCGGCCGGGTTCTGGCCGCCGCCCTGGGCCACGTCCGGCTTGCCGCCACCGCCGCCGCCGAGCGTCTTGGCAGCGGTGCGGACCAGGTCACCGGCCTTGAGACCGCGCTCGCGGGCGGCCTCGTTGGTGGCGATGACCGTGAGCGGCTTGCCGTTGTTCACGGTGAACAGGGCGACCACGGCAGGCCGTCCGCCCTGGATGCGACCACGCACGTCGAGCACCAGCTTGCGCAGGTCGTCCGGAGTGGTGCCGTCCGGGACCTGGCCGGTGACGACGGCGATCCCACGCACGTCCTTGGCGGACTCGGCGAGACCGGCGGCGGCCTGGAGCACCTTCTCGGCGCGGAACTTCTCGATCTCCTTCTCGGCGTCCTTCAGCTTGCCGAGCATCCCGGAGACCTTCTCCGGCAGGTCCTCCGGGCGGCCCTTGAGGAGCTCGGTCAGCTGGTTGACGACCGTGTGCTCGCGGGCGAGGAAGTTGTAGGCGTCGACGCCGACCAGCGCCTCGATACGGCGGACACCGGAGCCGATCGAGGACTCGCCGAGCAGCTTCACCAGGCCCAGCTGGGCGGTGTTGTGCACGTGCGTGCCGCCGCACAGCTCCTTGGAGAAGTCGCCGATGGTCACGACGCGGACGCGCTCGCCGTACTTCTCGCCGAACTCGGCGATGGCGCCCTGCTTCTTGGCGTCGTCGATGCCCATGATCTCGGCCTGGACGTCCAGGTCGCGGGCGAGCACTTCGTTGATCTTCTGCTCGACGTCGGTCATCACGGCCGTCGGAACGGCGGAGGGGGAGCCGAAGTCGAAACGGAAGCGACCGGGCTGGTTCTCGGAACCGGCCTGGGCGGCCGTCGGGCCGAGGGCGTCGCGCAGGGCCTGGTGCGTCAGGTGCGTGGCTGAGTGGGCGCGGGCGATGGCCTTGCGGCGACGGGTGTCGATCGAGGCCTGGGCCTTGGCGCCGACGATGACCTCACCGACCTGGACGACGCCCTTGTGGACGTACACGCCCGGCACCGGCTTCTGGGTGTCGCGGACCTCGATGACGGCGCCGGAGTCGACCTTGATGCGGCCGGTGTCGCCGATCTGGCCGCCGCCCTCGGCGTAGAACGGGGTGCGGTCGAGGACGATCTCGACCTCGTCGCCCTCGGTGGCGGCGGGGGACGAGACACCGTCGACCAGGATGCCGACGACCGTGGACTCGCCCTCGGTGTCCGTGTAGCCGATGAAGTCGGTCTCGCCGGACGTGTCGGCGATCTCGCGGTAGGCGCCGAGGTCGGCGTGGCCGGTCTTCTTGGACTGGGCGTCGGCCTTGGCGCGCTCCCGCTGCTCCTTCATCAGGCGGCGGAAGCCGTCCTCGTCCACGGACAGGCCCTGCTCGGCGGCCATCTCGAGGGTGAGGTCGATCGGGAAGCCCCAGGTGTCGTGGAGCAGGAAGGCCTTGTCGCCGGACAGGACGGTGCCACCGGCGGACTTGGTCTCGGTCACGGCGGTGTCGAGGATGTTGGTGCCGGCCTTCAGCGTCTTGAGGAAGGCGTTCTCCTCGGCGAGGGCGACCTTCTCGATGCGCTCCCGCTCGCTGACGAGCTCCGGGTACTGCTGACCCATCACCCCGATCACGGTGTCGATGAGGTCCTTCACCACGGGGCCCGTGGCGCCGAGCAGACGCATGTTGCGGATGGCGCGGCGCATGATGCGGCGCAGCACATAGCCGCGGCCCTCGTTGCCCGGGGTGACACCGTCGCCGATGAGCATGGTGGCGGTGCGCATATGGTCGGTGACCACGCGCAGCGACACGTCCGAGGCGTGCGAGTGACCGTAGGCGACACCGGTGAGCTCGGTGGCCTTCTTGATCACGGCCATGGACGTGTCGATCTCGTACATGTTCTGCACGCCCTGCAGAATCATGGCGAGCCGCTCCAGGCCGAGGCCCGTGTCGATGTTCTTGCTCGGCAGGTCGCCGAGGATCTCGAAGTTGTCCTTGCCGGTGCCCTCGCCGCGCTCGAACTGCATGAAGACGAGGTTCCAGATCTCCACGTACCGCTCGTCGTTGACGGCGGGGCCGCCCTCGGCGCCGAACTCGGGGCCGCGGTCGTAGTTGATCTCGGAGCAGGGGCCGCAGGGACCGGGGACGCCCATGGACCAGAAGTTGTCCTTCATGCCCAGGCGCTGGATGCGCTCCTTGGGCACGCCGATGACCTCGTGCCAGATCTGCTCGGCCTCGTCGTCGTCCTTGTAGACCGTGATCCACAGACGCTCGGGGTCCAGGCCGTAACCGCCCTTGTCCTGGGGCGCGGTGAGCAGCTCCCAGGCGAGCTTGATGGCGCCTTCCTTGAAGTAGTCGCCGAAGGAGAAGTTGCCGCACATCTGGAAGAACGTGCCGTGGCGCGTGGTCTTGCCGACCTCTTCGATGTCGGGCGTGCGCACGCACTTCTGCACGCTGGTGGCGCGCGGGAACGGCGGCTTGACCTCGCCCAGGAAGTAGGGCTTGAAGGGCACCATGCCGGCCGGGACGAGAAGCAGAGTCGGGTCGTCCGCGATGAGCGACGCCGAAGGGACGACGGTGTGCCCGCGCTCCTCGAAGAAGCTCAACCAGCGGCGGCGGATTTCAGCCGACTCCATCAGTGGTCCTCATTCCGGTTGTACGAGTGCGCCGAGCTCTCGACGTACTTCGGGTTGTCGCGGTTCTCGATGGCGGGGTGCCGCCGGGGCGCCGGGAGTTCGGGGTCGCCGGATGCGGTCAGGCCCAGCGCGTCACCGAGTTCGGCCTCCCGCTGGGCCATGCCGGCCCGGACGTCGGACGCGAAGTCGAGCGCGCGGTCCTTGAGCCGGTGCCCCGCGTCCAGCGCCTTGTTGGCGGCCTGCGCGGCCAGGCTCTCGGGGGTCAGCTGCCTCAGCTTGCGGTTGACCTTGGTGGTGGCCCACACACCGGCGGCGACGCCCGTGGTGAACCAGAAGGTACGGCGGAACATCGCTCGGTCAGTCTCTCTTTTCCCGGGTGTTCCGCTTACCCCGTCGCGCGGACGGGACGGTGCGGCCCACGATCACGGTACGCCGGGGCGCCTTGGCGGGCACGTTCTCACCGCGGCCGGCCAGCGCCCTGCGCACGCCGTAGCCGAACGCCGCGACCTTGACCAGGGGGCCGCCGAAGGTGGACGCGACGGTCGTCGACAGCGCCGACGCGTTCGACGTGACCTCCTGGACGTCCGACGCGATGGCGTCGACCCGGTCGATCTGGGTCTGCGCGGAGCGCACCGCCTCGGAGGCGTCGGCCAGCAGCGGGACGGCCTGGTCGGTCACGTCCGCCACCAGCTTGGTGGTCGCCCTGAGCGTCTGGGCCAGCCTCGCCAGCGCGACGGCGAGGAAGGAGACCAGGATCGCCCAGAAGACGGCCACGAGGATCCCGGCAACCTCTCCACCGGACACCGCGCGCACCCGCTCCCTAGAACGTGCCTGAACATCGAAAAGTCGTCCCCCGAGCCTATCGCGCCGGGACGGCCGGTCCGTACCGGATTTGGGACCGGGTACGGAAGACGCGGCAGCCCGCCGCCCCGCTCGCCCGGAAGGGCGGGGGACGACGGGCTGCGCGTGGGGAGTGCTACGTCCGCGGACGGATGATCAGCGGGCGTAGTACTCGACGACGAGCTGCTCGTCGCAGATCACCGGGATCTCCTTGCGGTTCGGCTCGCGGTCCAGGCGGAACGCCAGGGCCTTGAGGTTCACCTGGAGGTAGCGCGGGGTCTCACCGTCGGGGGCGAAGCCACCCTCGCGGGCGATCTCGAACAGCGGCTTCTGACGGCTGCGCTCGCGGACCATCACGACGTCGTCGGGACGGACGCGGAACGACGGCTTGTCGACCTTCTGGCCGTTGACCTCGAGGTGGCCGTGGACGACCATCTGGCGGGCCTGGTAGATCGTGCGGGCGATGCCCGAACGCAGGACCAGCGCGTCGAGACGACGCTCCAGCTCGATGATCAGGGCCTCACCGGTCTTGCCCTGCACCTTGGAGGCACGCTCGTAGGCACGGACCAGCTGACGCTCGGAGATGTCGTACTGAGCGCGCAGACGCTGCTTCTCCAGCAGACGGACCTTGTAGTCCGAGTTCTGCTTGCGGCCGCGGCCGTGCTCGCCCGGCGGGTAGGGGCGGGCCTCGAAGTACTTGACGGCCTTCGGGGTCAGCGCGATGCCGAGGGCACGCGACTTCTTGACCTTGGGGCGGGACTGGTTCGCCATGAACCAAACACCTCGTGTTTCTCTGTGTATTCGGCTTCACCAGGGTTAGGGGAGGTCGCATCCGCAGCCGGGGAATCCCCGCGGGTCACATGGACCTGCCGGGCAGCCGCTCCCCTGGTCTGGGCACATACGTGCAGCACGCGAGTGGCCCACCGACCCGTACCCCGGCGCTGCCGGGGAGGTGGTGGGCTGCCCGCGACACCGTTCGACGGTGCGCGACGCTCCTGGATCCCCGCGCGGTGAGGCGTGGGGTTCCGGCTGGATGTCCCGCTCTGGTGGTGCCGGCTCCCCTTTTGTGAGGTACCGGACACGGGACGCAGCGCTTCGAGAAAGTCTACAGGCTGCTTACGGCTGCTTGCGACGCAGGTGCTTGCGGGTCCACTCCACGGCGTCCGCGTAGCGCGCCTCCCCGCCGTGCCGGGTCGGCGTGTAGTACTCGCGGTCCTTGAGTGCGTCGGGGGCGTACTGCTGGGCGGCGATGCCCTCCGGCAGGTCGTGCGGATACACGTACCCCTGCGCGTGGCCGAGCTTGGCGGCGCCCTTGTAGTGCCCGTCGCGCAGGTGCGGGGGCACGGGGCCGGCCAGTCCCTTGCGGACGTCCTCCATGGCGGCGCCGATCGCCGTGGTCGCCGCGTTGGACTTGGGGGCCAGGGCGAGGGCGATGGTGGCGTGGCTGAGGGTGAGCGCGGCCTCCGGGAAGCCGATCATCGCGACGGCCTGGGCGGCGGCGACGGCTATCGGCAACGCGTTGGGGTCGGCGAGGCCGATGTCCTCACTGGCGGAGATCATCAGGCGGCGGGCGATGAAGCGGGGGTCCTCCCCTGCCTCGATCATGCGGGCCAGATAGTGCAGCGCGGCGTCGACGTCCGAGCCGCGGATGGACTTGATCAGGGCGCTCGCCACGTCGTAGTGCTGGTCGCCGTCACGGTCGTACTTCACCGCGGCGCGGTCGACGGTCTCCTCCAGGGTCGTCAGACCGATCTCCGACTCGCCCTTGTCGAGCGCGGCCCCGGCGGCGGCCTCCAGGGCCGTCAGGGCACGGCGCGCGTCGCCCCCGGCGATCCGCAGCAGATGGGCCTCGGTGTCCTCGGGCAGCGTGACGGCGCCTGCGAGGCCGCGCTCGTCGGTCAGGGCCCGGCGGAGCAGGCCGCGTACGTCGTCGTCCGTGAGCGGTTCGAGCGTGAGCAGCAGGGAGCGGGACAGCAGCGGGGAGATCACCGAGAAGTACGGGTTCTCGGTGGTCGCCGCGATCAGGGTCACCCAGCGGTTCTCTACGGCCGGGAGCAGGGAGTCCTGCTGCGCCTTGCTGAAGCGGTGGATCTCGTCCAGGAAGAGGACGGTCTCCTTGCCGAAGCCGCCGGTGGCGCGGCGGGCGCCGTCGATGACCGCGCGGACCTCCTTGACGCCCGCGGTGATCGCCGACAGCTCGACGAAGCGCTTGTTGGTGGCCTTGGAGACGACGTACGCAAGGGTCGTCTTGCCGGTGCCGGGCGGGCCCCAGAGGATCACCGAGGAGGGTCCGGCGGGCCCGCCGTTGCCCTCGCCGACCAGTCTGCGCAGCGGGGATCCCGGCTTGAGCAGGTGCTGCTGCCCCACCACCTCGTCGAGGGTGCGCGGGCGCATACGGACCGCCAGGGGGCTGCCGGTCGGGTCCTTCTCCTGGCGTTCTTCGGCGGCGGCGGTGAACAGGTCGGGCTCCACGGTGAAACCCTATGTCACACCACTGACAACGCCGCCGGGCCAGATGCCCGGCGGCGTGCGGCGATGGTGGAGAGGCTCAGGCCCAGAGCTGGCTGCCCCACCGGGTCAGGATCAGCATGGCGATGATGCCGGCGTGGGTGAGCGGGAGCACCCAGGTGAACTCGGCGAGGAAGTTCTTCACCGGACGCGGGGCGGGCAGCAGGTCGTTGCGCACGTTGAACGAGGTCACGTACCAGAACATGGTGATCGTGGCGACCCAGGCCAGCGAGCACCACAGGCAGAGCGCGTTGATGCGGTACAGCGACTGGAACTGCAGCCAGGTGCAGAAGGCGACACCGAAGAGCGTGCCGAAGTTGAAGGTGAGCCAGTACCAGCGCGGGAAGCTCACGCGGGTCAGCAGGGTCATGCCGACGCAGATCACGATGCCGTAGCAGACGAGGCCGAGCATCGGGTTGGGGAAGCCGAAGGCGGCGGCCTGCTTGCTCTCCATGACGCTGCCGCAGGACACGATGGGGTTGATGCTGCAGCTGGGGGTGAACGTCTTGCCGCTCACCTTGCCCTCAAGGATCTTGAACTTGTCGATCGTGATGACCCACGCGGCGAGCAGGCCGGCCGCACCTGTGATCACCAGCAGCAGGGCGAACGCACGGCTGCCACCCACCGTCCGGGGTGTCTGCGTGCGCTCCGGCTCGGTCGACTCGGTGGAGACGTCCTTCACTGTCGTCTTGCTCATCACGTCGATTCCGATACTCGAGAGTTGGACCGGGGGCACGGGTCATTGTGCCGCACGCGTCTGTGTGACCACCGTTCGATGGACATAAGGAGATACGCGAGATCGGACCGGAGCGTTCGGTTTCGGCCGGTGCCCGTGGGCTGCGACACATGCGGTCACGGCCGCCGGAATCCCTCCCGGCGTCCCCCGCGCCACCGGCGGTTTCGCCTGTCCCAACCCCGATATTCCGGGCAGCACCGCCGGAACGGAGATCCTCCGGGTCGGGTGATCCGCGACTGCGTCCGGGGCTCGTACCCGGCCTGGATCTTCACCCGGCAGGCTCGCGCGCTTCTGAGAACGAGCATCGTCCGGCCGGACTACCCGGCGCGCACGGAGTTGACGTTCGGCGTGAGACGCGCCCTCCGTCTCACTCTCGGAACGAGGGGCCCGGGTAGACACCCGGGCCCTTGGCACCGGATCAGCCGAGCTTCGACTCCAGCTCCGCCACGATCTCGTTCACGCCGACCGCGACCTGCTCCCCGGACTCCATGTCCTTCAGCTGGACCACGCCCTCCGCGAGGTCCCGCTCGCCCGCCACGATCGTGTAGCGGGCGCCGCTGCGGTTCGCGTTCTTCATCGCGCCCTTGAGGCCCTTGGCCCCGTACGAGAAGTCGGCCGCGATGCCGAGCTTGCGCAGTTCCATGACCTTGGTGAACAGGACCCGGCGGGCCTCCTCGCCCAGCGGGACCGCGAACACACTGGTGGACGCGGGCAGTTCGAGTTCGACGCCCTCCGCCTCGAGGGCCAGCACCGTGCGGTCGACGCCCAGCGCCCAGCCCACGGACGGCAGCGCGGGACCGCCGATCATCTCCGACAGGCCGTCGTAGCGGCCGCCGCCGCCCACCGCGGACTGCGAGCCCAGGCCGTCGTGGACGAACTCGAACGTCGTGCGCGTGTAGTAGTCCAGACCGCGCACCAGCTTCGGGTCGTCCTCGAAGGAGACGCCCGCCGACGTGAGGAGCTCGCGCACCTCCTCGTGGTACGCCTTGCAGGCGTCGCACAGGTAGTCGCGCAGCATCGGGGCGCCCGTCAGCTGCTTCTGCACGGACTCGCGCTTGTCGTCGAGCACCCGCAGCGGGTTGATGTCGATGCGGTGCCGTGTGTCCTCGTCCAGGTCGAGGCCGCGCAGGAAGTCCTGGAGCGCGCTGCGGTAGACCGGGCGGCACTCCTTGTCACCGAGGCTGTTCAGCAGGATGCGGAAGTTCCGCAGGCCGAGCGAGCGGTAGGCCTGGTCGGCCAGGATGATCAGCTCGGCGTCGAGGTACGGGTCCTCGGCGCCGATCGCCTCCGCGCCGACCTGCGAGAAGTGACGGTAGCGGCCCTTCTGGGGGCGCTCGTAGCGGTAGTAGGAGCCCGAGTACCAGAGCTTGACCGGCAGGTTGCCGGCCTTGTGCAGGTTGGCCTCCAGCGCCGCCCGCAGCACCGAGGCGGTGCCCTCGGGGCGCAGGGCCAGCCTGTCGCCGCCCTTGGTCTCGAAGGCGTACATCTCCTTGGTGACGATGTCGGTGGACTCACCGACGCCGCGGGCGAAGAGTTCGACGTTCTCGAAGCCGGGCGTCTCGATGTAGCCGTAGCCGGAGTTCCGCAGCGGGGCGGCGATCGCCTCGCGCACGGCGAGGTACCTGGCGGATTCGGGCGGAATCAGGTCGTACGTGCCCTTGGGGGCCTTGAAGGTGCTCACGGAAGGTCTCTCGTCACATTCCTCGTCGGGGAGCGGGCTGGGCTCCCTGGCCGGCGGCCACCTGCCGCAGATACGGGTTGGTGGCGCGCTCCTGGCCGATGGTCGTCTGGGGGCCGTGGCCGGACAGCACCACGGTCGAGTCGTCGAGCGGCAGACACACACGGGCCAGCGAGTCGAGCATCTCGGCCATGTCACCGCCGGGCAGGTCGGTGCGTCCGATGGAGCCGGCGAACAGCAGGTCGCCCGAGAAGAAGACCGGCGGGATGTCCGCCGCCTCGGGCAGGCCGAAGGTCACCGACCCCTTGGTATGACCGGGCGCATGCGCGACGGACAGCTCCAGACCGGCCAGCTCGAGCCTCGCACCGTCGGTCAGCTCCTTGACGTCGTCGGGCTCCCCCACGGTGAGCTCACCCATGAGCGGCATCCCGATGGACCGCCCGAGCGCTTTCTCCGGATCGCTCATCATGTACCGGTCCCGGGGGTGGATCCACGCCGGTACGTCGTGTGCGCCGCACACGGGGACGACCGAGGCCACATGGTCGATGTGGCCATGGGTGAGGACGACAGCGACGGGCTTGAGCCGATGCTTCCTGAGCGCCTCCTCGACTCCCTGGGCGGCCTGGTGGCCCGGGTCGATGATCACGCACTCCTCACCCGCGGCGGGGGCGACCAGATAGCAGTTGGTCCCCCAGGCCCCGGCGGGGAACCCGGCAATCAGCACGATCGTCCTTCGTTGTGTAGTACGGGGGTGACTGGCTGTGGGTCAGAGCCTACCGGCGCTGCCGATTCCTCAGCGAACCCATATACGGTACGGGGCACGCGCATGCAGTCGGCACACAAGACGCACGCGCACCGGACGCGTACCAGACGCATGAGGAGAGAACCCCGTGGTCAGCCAGGAACAGCGGCGGCGACAGCTCGCCCGGGAGAAATTCTTGCGGCAGCAGCAGCGGCGTACCGACGCACGGCGCAAGTCACGCATGCGCACGTCCGTCATCGCGTCAGTGGTGGGCGTGGTCGTGGTGGCCGGCCTGGCCCTGTACACGACCGGGGCGCTGAAGAGCGACGACAAGAAGGCCAACGCCGGCGCGGAGGTGACGCCGAGCGCCTCCGCGGCGGCCAGCAAGGCGCCGGACCCGTGTGCCAAGCCCGCCGAGGGCCAGGTCAAGTCGCTGAGCTGGAAGAAGGAGCCGGCGATGACCATCGACACCTCGGCGAAGTACACGATGAAGCTCGCGACCACGTGCGGTGACATCGGTATCGCGTTGAAGACGGCCGCGGCCCCGCACACCGTCAACTCGTTCAACTTCCTTGCGGGCCAGGGCTTCTTCGACCACACCAAGTGCCACCGGCTCACCACCAACGGCATCTACGTGCTGCAGTGCGGCGACCCGCAGGGCACCGGTGCGGGCGGTCCCGGCTACACGATCCCCGACGAGAACCTGAAGGACGCGAGCCTGAAGGGGAACGTGTATCCGGCGGGCACGATCGCCATGGCGAACACCGGCCAGAAGCACACCGGTGGCAGCCAGTTCTTCCTGGTGTACCAGGACAGTCAGTTGCCGCCCACCTACACTCCGTTCGGCACCATCGACGCGGCCGGCATGAACGTACTCAAGAAAATCGCCGCCGCCGGCGAGAGCACGGGTGCGGGTGACGGCGCACCGAACGCGACGGTCGTGATCAACAAGGCCACAGTGGCGAAATCCTGACCGTCAACTGCGAAATTTCGGTCGCGCGGGATGCGGACAGCCGCCCCGCCGGTCGCCTATGTTGGCCGTGACGAAACTGTGGACGATGCCCGGGGGCGCTGAGGCTCCTCGCAGGCATCATGTGGAGGAGGCGCTGTGAGCAGCGACCCGTGGGGCCGCGTCGACGAGACGGGGACCGTGTACGTGCGTACGGCCGACGGCGAGCAGGTCGTCGGTTCCTGGCAGGCCGGCTCTCCTGAGGAAGCGCTGGCCTATTTTGAGCGCAAGTACGAGGGCCTGGTGGTCGAGATCGGCCTCCTCGAGAAGCGAGTACAGACGACCGACCTGTCGGCGAAGGACGCCGAGACCGCGATCGGCCACCTGCGCGAGCAGGTGGAGGCGCACCACGCGGTCGGCGACCTCGCCGCGTTGCGGACGCGACTGGAAAAGCTCGTGGAGTCCGTCGAGGCGCGCCGCGAGGAGCGCAAGGCGCAGCGGGCCAAGCAGTCCGACGAGGCGCGGCACGCCAAGGAGTCGCTGGTCGTCGAGGCCGAGGAGCTGGCCCAGTCCGACCAGTGGCGGTCGGCCGGCGAGCGGCTGAGGTCACTGGTGGACACCTGGAAGGGGCTGCCGCGGCTCGACCGGAAATCGGACGACGAGCTGTGGCACCGCTTCTCGCATGCCAGGTCGGCCTTCTCCAAGCGTCGCAAGGCGCACTTCGCGCAGCTGGACGCACAGCGCGAGGACGCCCGCAAGACGAAGGAGAAGCTGGTCGCCGAGGCCGAGGGGCTGTCCGCCTCGACCGACTGGGGTCCCACGGCCGCGCGCTACCGCGAGCTGATGGCCGAGTGGAAGGCCGCGGGCCGGGCCCAGCGTGAGCACGAGGACGACCTGTGGAACCGCTTCCGCGGTGCACAGGACGTCTTCTTCGCGGCACGCAGCTCGGTCTTCGCCGAGCGGGACGCCGAGCAGTCGGAGAACCTCAAGCTGAAGGAGGAGCTGGCTGAGGACGCCGAGAAGCTCCTGCCGATCACGGACCTGAAGGCCGCCCGGGCCGCCTTCCGCTCGATCAACGAGCGCTGGGAGGCCATCGGCCATGTGCCGCGCGACGCGCGTCCCAGGGTCGAGGGCCGGATGCACGCGGTCGACCGCGCCATCCAGGAGGCCGAGGAGAACGAGTGGCGCCGGACCAACCCGGAGGCGCGGGCCCGCGCCGAGGGTCTCACCGGTCAGCTGCAGGCGGCCGTGGACAAGCTGCAGGGCCAGATCGAGCAGGCTCGTGCCGCGGGCAACACCTCGAAGGCCGAGAAGCTGCAGAAGGAGCTTGAGGGGCGCCAGGCCCTTCTGGACCAGGCGCTGAAGGGCCTGCAGGAGTTCGGCGGCTGAGGACCGGGCGGACCGGGCCCGGGCTGCGCCGCCCGCGCTCCACGTCCTCCTGTGCGGACGCGCACGAGAAGGGGGCTCCCGTACGTGGTGTACGGGAGCCCCTTTCGTGTGCCTACGGGCTAGGAGGGCCTGCGGGCCGAGGTCACGCGGTACACGTCGTAGACGCCCTCCACGCCCCGTACCGCCTTCAGGACGTGGCCCAGATGCTTCGGGTCGCCCATCTCGAAGGTGAAGCGGGAGGTGGCCACGCGGTCCCGGGACGTCTGGACCGCGGCCGAGAGGATGTTGACGTGCTGGTCGGACAGGACCCGGGTGACGTCCGAGAGCAGCCGTGAGCGGTCCAGCGCCTCGACCTGGATCGCGACGAGGAAGACCGACGACTGCGTCGGGGCCCACTCGACATCGAGGATGCGCTCCGGCTCCCGGGACAGGGACTCGACGTTGACGCAGTCGCTGCGGTGAACGGACACACCGCTGCCGCGGGTGACGAAGCCGATGATCGGGTCACCGGGGACGGGCGTACAGCAGCGGGCCAGCTTGACCCAGACGTCGTCGACGCCCCTGACGACGACACCGGGGTCCTGGTTCCGGCGCCGCTTGCGGGCACGGCCCCGGGCCGGCGGAACGGCCTCGTCGATCTCCTCGGTGGCCGCTTCCTCGCCGCCGAGCGCCTGCACCAGCTTCTGCACGACGTTCTGCGCGGCGACATGGCCCTCGCCGATGGCCGCGTAGAGGGACGAGATGTCCGGGTAGCGCATCTCGTGGGCCAGAGTGACGAGGGAGTCGCCCGTCAGGATGCGCTGGATCGGCAGGTTCTGCTTGCGCATCGCCCGTGCGATCGCGTCCTTGCCCTGCTCGATCGCCTCCTCGCGGCGCTCCTTGGAGAACCAGGCACGGATCTTGTTGCGGGCGCGCGGCGACTTGACGAAGCCGAGCCAGTCGCGGGACGGCCCCGCCCCGGTCGCCTTGGAGGTGAACACCTCCACCAAGTCCCCGTTGTCCAGGGTGGATTCGAGCGGGACGAGCCGGCCGTTGACCCTGGCCCCTATGGTCCGGTGGCCGACCTCCGTGTGGACCGCGTACGCGAAGTCCACCGGGGTGGCACCGGCCGGAAGCGCTATGACGTCGCCCTTCGGGGTGAAGACGAAGACCTCGTTGCGGGACAGGTCGAAGCGCAGGGACTCGAGGAACTCGCTCGGGTCCTCGGTCTCCTTCTGCCAGTCGAGCAACTGGCGCAGCCACGCCATGTCGTTGACGGCGTCGTGGTCCTTGGCGTTCTTGGCGCTCGAACGAGGCGCGTCAGTACGGATCTTGGAGGCGCCCGCGACGGCCTCCTGCTTGTACTTCCAGTGCGCGGCGATGCCGTACTCGGCGCGGCGGTGCATGTCGAAGGTGCGGATCTGGAGTTCGACGGGCTTGCCGTTGGGTCCGATCACCGTCGTGTGCAGCGACTGGTACATGTTGAACTTGGGCATCGCGATGTAGTCCTTGAATCGCCCCGGAACCGGGTTCCAGCGGGCGTGGACCGTGCCCAGTGCCGCATAGCAGTCGCGGACCGTGTCCACGAGGACGCGGATGCCGACCAGGTCGTAGATCTCCGCGAAGTCACGGCCGCGGACGATCATCTTCTGGTAGACGCTGTAGTAGTGCTTCGGGCGCCCCGTGACCGTCGCCTTGATCCGGGCGGCGCGCAGGTCGGACTGCACCTCGTCGGTCACTATGGCCAGGTACTCGTCGCGCTTGGGGGCACGCTCGGCGACCAGCCGGACGATCTCGTCGTACATCTTGGGGTAGAGGATCGCGAAGGCGAGGTCCTCCAGCTCCCACTTGATGGTGTTCATGCCCAGCCGGTGGGCGAGCGGCGCGTAGATCTCCAGGGTCTCGCGCGCTTTCTTCTCCTGCTTCTCGCGCTTGAGGTAGCGCATGGTGCGCATGTTGTGCAGGCGGTCGGCGAGCTTGATGACCAGGACGCGCGGGTCCTTGGCCATGGCGACGACCATCTTGCGCACGGTCTCGGCCTGCGCGGCCTCGCCGAACTTGACCTTGTCCAGCTTGGTGACGCCGTCGACGAGGAGGGCCACGGTGTCGCCGAAGTCGCGGCGCAGCTGGTCCAGGCCGTACTCGGTGTCCTCGACCGTGTCGTGCAGCAGGCCCGCCATCAGGGTGGCCGGGTCCATGCCCAGCTCGGCGAGGATGGTGGTCACCGCCAGCGGATGCGTGATGTACGGGTCGCCGCTCTTGCGCTTCTGGCCACGGTGCCAGCGTTCGGCGACCTGGTAGGCACGCTCGACCTGGCGGAGCGTCGCGTTCTCGATCTTCGGGTCGTTGCTGCGCACTATCCGCAGCAGGGGCTCGAGCACCGGGTTGTACGGGTTGGCGCGCTGCACCCCGAGGCGGGCCAAGCGGGCGCGTACGCGGTTGGAGGAGCCGGAGCGGGTGGGCGGGGCCGGAGCGGGGCGGACCGCCGCGGAGCGCTCGGCAGGGGCCGGCTTGGGGCGCGGCTGCTCGGCCGCCTGGTCGACGGGCGCCGACTGGGCGTGCTCCACCGGCCCGTGCGGGGCGTTCTTCGCGCTCCGGGCGGGCTGCGCCGCGGCCTTCGAAGACGGCTCGGGCTTGGCGGCGGTCAGTGGCTGGGCCTCGTCTGCCAAGAGGGCTCCTCTGCGCGTTCCGGGTCCCCCGGTCAGGCTCCGGAGACCCCATGGTAGCGATCCCTGGCTCCGGGCTCGCCTTCAGGCCGTTGAGACGGCTTCACCTTGGGGAAACGCACGAGACGGGCGCCGGATTCCTCCGGGCCCGTCTCGTGTGTACAGCGGCCGTCCTCCGCCTGGCGCGGCGGTGTATCCGGCGGTGCTCAGATCTGAAGCAGTGCCTCCAGCGGCGCCCCGGCCAGGGCCGGCTCCAGGCGGGCACGGCCGCCCAGGAAGCCCAGCTCCATCAGCACGGACACTCCGGCGACCCCGGCCCCCGCCCGGCGGATGAGCTGGAGGGAGGCCTCGGCGGTGCCGCCGGTGGCGAGGACGTCGTCCACGACCATCACGCGGTCCGCCGCGGAGAGGTCCTCGGCGTGCACCTCGATCTCGGCGGAGCCGTACTCGAGGTCGTACGCCTGGAGCAGGGTGGCTCCGGGAAGCTTGCCCGCCTTGCGCACGGGGACGAAGCCGACGCCCGCGCGGATGGCGGCCGGCGCTCCGAGGATGAACCCGCGGGCCTCCAGACCGACGATCTTCGTCGCGCCGTGCCGCACGGCCAGCTCCGCCAGTGCGTCGGTGAGCGCGGTGAACGCCTTCGGGTCCGCGAGCAGCGGGGTGATGTCCTTGAACATCACGCCCGGCTGCGGGTGGTCCGGCACATCCCGTATGCGGCTCAGCAGCAGCGCCGTTATGTCGGTCATCAGCGCTTGCCGGAGGGTCGGCCGCGACCGCGGGTGCGGGACGCGGGCTGGTCGCGCTGGCCCACGACGGCGGGCGTGGAGTCCTCCGGTTCGCCCTCGTCCGGTTCGACACCGGCCCGGGCCGCGGCGAGCTCGCCCTCGGCGGAGGCCTGGGCGCGCTTGGCCAGGACCCGCTTCCTGAGGGCCCTCATCTGCGGCTCGCGCTCCTTGAGGTCGGCGACGAGCGGCGTGGCGATGAAGATCGACGAGTACGCACCGGCCGCAAGACCGACGAACAGCGACAGCGAGATGTCGTTCAGCGTGCCCGCGCCGAGGAAACCGCCACCGATGAACAGCAGACCGGCCACCGGCAGCAGCGCCACCACGGTGGTGTTGATGGAGCGGACCAGGGTGCTGTTGATCGACATGTTGGCGACGTCGCTGTAGGTCCAGCGGGTCTGCTTGGTGAGGTCCTTCGTCTGCTCCTTGAGGCTGTCGAAGACGACGACCGTGTCGTAGAGCGAGTAACCGAGGATCGTCAGCAGACCGATCACCGTACCGGGCGTCACCTCGAAGCCGACGAGGGCGTAGATACCGGTGGTGATGGTGATGTCGTGGATCAGCGCGACCAGGGCCGCGACGGCCATGCGCCACTCGAAGGCGATCGCGAGGTAGATCACCACGAGCACCATGAAGATCGCCAGACCCTGCCAGGCCTTGCTGGCGATCTGCTCGCCCCAGCTGGGACCGACCAGATCGGCGTTGATCTTCTCGGCGTTGACGTTCAGGTCCTTGGCGAGTGCGTCCCTGATCTGGTCGGCCTTGCCGGTCTCGATACCGGCGATCTGGATGCGCAGACCGCCCGTACCGAGCTTCTGCACGACCGCCTGGTGACCCGAGGAGTCCTGGGCGTAGGTCTCGGCCTGCGCCACGGAGGCGCTCGTGCTGGGGGTGGTGAAGACGGCACCGCCCTGGAACTCGATGCCCATGTTCAGACCGCGCACCGTCAGGCCGAGGATGGCCGTGATGGTGATCAGGATCGAGATGCCGTACCAGATCTTGCGCTTGCCGACGAAGTCGTAGGAGACCTCGCCTCGGTGGAGCCTGGCGCCGAGGTTGCCGAGCTTGGACATCTCTCACGCCTCCTTCGGGTCGACGGGGGCGGAGGGACGACGGGTGCGCCGCAGCGGCGGCTTGGCGCCCAGGCGCTTGGGGTCGAGACCGGACCAGCTGTGACCGCCCGCGAAGAACTGCCGGCGGGCGAGGATGGTCATCAGCGGCTTGGTGAACAGGAAGACGACCACCACGTCCAGGACCGTCGTGAGACCAAGGGTGAACGCGAAGCCCTGGACCTTGCCGACCGTGACGATGAACAGCACCGCGGCGGCGAGGAACGAGACGAAGTCGGAGACCAGAATGGTGCGCCGGGCACGCGGCCAGGCACGCTCGACGGAGGGCCGCAGCGAGCGCCCCTCGCGGATCTCGTCCCGGATGCGTTCGAAGAACACGATGAACGAGTCCGCGGTGATACCGATCGCGACGATGGCGCCGCAGACGGCCGGCAGGTTCAGCGCGAAGCCGATGGTCGGGCCGAGCAGCGACATGATGACGTAGGTCAGGACGGCCGAGATCATCAGCGAGGCGATCGCGATCAGCGACAGACCCCGGTAGTAGACCACCAGGTAGATCACGACGAGGGCGAGACCGATCGCACCGGCGATCAGACCGGCGTGCAGCTGCTCACCGCCGAGGGCGGCGGTGACGGTGGTGACGCTCTGCTCCTCGAAGGAGAGCGGAAGCGCACCGTACGACAGGACGTTCGCCAGGTCCTTGGCCTCGGTCTGGTCGAAGCTGCCGGTGATCTCGGCGCTGCCGCCGGTCAGCGCCTGGCTGACGTACGGGCTGGAGACGACCTCACCGTCGAGGACGATGCCGAACTCGTTCTGCGGCGCCTGGTTCTGCGCCAGCTTGCCGGTGATGCTCGCGAACTTCTTGGACCCCGCGGACGTGAAGTCCATGGTGACCTTCCAGCCACCGGCGCCCTGGGTGTCGTAGACCGCCTGGGCCTTCTTGACGTCCGTTCCGGCGACCTCGGCCGGGCCGAGGAGGTACTTCTGCCACTGCTTCTGCGAGTTCTGGCCGCAGGCCACCGTGGGCTCGGTGGGCTTGGTGCCCACGCCGGTCTTGGCGCGGACGGCGCTGTCGGCGCAGTTCAGCTGGGCGTACTCGGCCTGGAGCTTGCTGGTCGCGTCGGAGGCGCCGCTGCTCGCCGACGGCGAGGCGCTGGCGGAGGGGCTCGCGCTCGAGGTTGCCGACGGCGAGCCGGACGGCGACGGCGACGAGGTGGCCTTCAGCGCGTCGGTGACCGCGCGGCCCTGAGAGGTGGCGCTTGCCGAGGGGGTCGCGGAGCCGGACGGCGTCGCGGAGCTGGAGGAGCTCGCCTTGCTGCCGGTGCCCGGCGAGGCGCTGCTGGACGGGCTCGCCGTGGGGCTGCCCGAGGCGGCCGGGCCGACGGCCTCGGTGGCGAGGACGGGGCGGAAGTACAGCTTGGCCGTGGTGCCGACCTGCTCCCGGGCCTGCTTGGAGTTCGTGCCCCGCGGGATGTTGACGATAATGTTGCGATCGCCCTGCGTCTGGACCTCTGCCTCGGACACGCCCAGACCGTTGACACGGCGGTTCATGATGTCGACCGCTGTGTCCATGTTGGTCTTGTTGATCGCGGATTCCTGGCCGCTCTTCGCCTTGAGCGTGATGCTCGTACCGCCGGCGAGGTCGATGCCGAGACGCGGAGTGGTGTGCCCGGAGGCGAACATGCCCCCGGTGAGCGCCGCGATGGCGATCAGGATGAGGGCCAGCGAGCGCCCTGGCTTGCTCTGGGCGCTCGCGCTCCGGCCCTTCTTCGGTGCTGCCACCTTCTCGTACTCCCTCTCGTGCCGCCGCGCGCGGGGTCGGCGTGCGGGCGGCCATGACATTGTGTCGGGTCTCCGGGCGGAAACCGCACAATCCGGGACCGGAGCGCGTGTCTGCGCTCCGGTCCCGATGGGCGGCTACTTCGCGTCGGCCTCGCCGTCGGTCTTCTTGGGCGCTGCTTCGTCCGCCTTCGCGTCGGCCGCCTCGTCGGCGGCCTCCTCGGCGGAGTCCTTCTTGCCGAGGTCGACGGGCTTGTCGTCGGAGGCGTCGGCGGCGGAGTCATGGGGCTCGGTGAGGGAGGAGACGTCGTCCGGCACGACGGCGCCCTCGGCCTTCAGGTCGTGCTCGATGCCGTGGACGATGCGGTTGTACTCGTCGTCGGTGAGGACGGCGCCGATCGCGTTCTTCGCGAAGAGGAGCTCCACGCCCGGGCCCGCGTCAACGAGGACCGTGTCCTCGTTGACCTCCTTGACCGTCGCGTACATGCCCCCGATCGTGCGGACGCCGCTTCCGGGCTGCATCTCATTGCGCATCTGAACGGCCTGCTGCTGCTTGCGCTTGGCCGAGCGGGTCATCAGGAGCATGGCCCCGAACAGCACGATGAACAGGAGGAGGGTCACGATATTCACGGGACGGAATTTTCCTTCGCACGACCGCTCGATCGGCGGCCTGGTGGATGGGAGGGGACGGCGCCGCTTATAAGGGCGGCATCGGCGGAGTCTAAGCGAGTCCGCACGCAAGGAACAACGCTCAGCATGGCACCGGGGTTCCTGCCGGTGCGAGTCCCGCGCCGTCAGGCCCCGAACAGGTCCTGTTGTCCGTTTCCGCCGGTGACACCGCGTGGCGCGGTGAGCCCGAGGTGTGCCCACGCGGCCGGAGTGGCCACCCGACCGCGCGGGGTGCGGGCAAGCAGGCCCTCCCGGACCAGGAAGGGTTCGGCGACCTCTTCCACGGTCTCCCGTTCCTCGCCCACCGCGACCGCGAGCGTGGACAGGCCGACGGGGCCGCCGCCGAACAGCTTGAGCAGGGCCTCGAGGACCGCACGGTCGAGGCGATCCAGGCCCCGGGCGTCGACCTCGTAGACGGTGAGCGCGGCGGCCGCGATCTCGCGGTTGATCACTCCATCCGCCTTGACCTGCGCGTAGTCCCGCACACGGCGAAGCAGGCGGTTGGCGATACGAGGCGTGCCCCGCGAGCGTCCGGCGATCTCCGCGGCGCCGTCGGGGTCGATCTCCACGTCCAGGAGGTTCGCCGAGCGGTGGATGACGCGCTCCAGCTCGGCCGGCTCGTAGAACTCCATGTGCGCGGTGAAACCGAAGCGGTCGCGCAGCGGGGGCGGCAGCAGGCCGGCCCTGGTGGTGGCGCCGACCAGGGTGAACGGCGGCAGCTCCAGAGGGATGGCGGTCGCGCCGGGTCCCTTGCCGACGATCACGTCGACCCGGAAGTCCTCCATGGCCATGTAGAGCATCTCCTCGGCGGGCCGGGACATGCGGTGGATCTCGTCGAGGAAGAGGACCTCGCCCTCCTGCAGGGAGGAGAGGATCGCGGCGAGGTCGCCCGCGTGCTGGATGGCGGGGCCGCTGGTGATCCGGATCGGGGCGCCCATCTCGGCCGCGATGATCATGGAGAGGGTGGTCTTGCCGAGGCCGGGGGCGCCGGACAGGAGCACATGGTCCGCGGTGGCGCCGCGGGCCCGGGCCGCGCGGAGCACGAGGTCGAGCTGCTCGCGGACCTTCTCCTGGCCGATGAACTCGCCCAGGTCCTTGGGGCGCAGCGCGGCCTCGACGGCCTGGTCCTCACGGTCGGCGGACGCACCGACGAGCCGCTCGGGGGCGGGGGTGTCGGGCGTGTCATCCCAGTTCATCGGTTCCTCTGCCTTGCGGTCTCGTGGTGGCGCGGGTGGTTCAGCGGGCTCGATTCAGGCTCTGCAGGGCCGCCTTGAGCAGGGCACCCACCTGGGGCGTGCCCCCGGCGGCCTCGGCCTGCGGGGCGACCGCGGCGACTGCCTCCTCGGCCTCGCGGGTGGCGTACCCGAGGCCGATGAGCGCGGCGTGCAGCTGATCGCGCCAGCCCGAGGTGACCGGAGCGCCGACCGCCGGGGCGCCGATCGGCTCGCCCAGGCGGTCCTTCAGCTCGAGAAGCAGCTTCTGCGCGCCCTTCTTGCCGATGCCCGGGACGGCGATGAGCGCCTTCTCGTCACCGGTCGCCACGGCTCGGCGCAGAGCGTCGGGGCTGTGGACCGCCAGCATGGACTGGGCCAGACGCGGGCCCACGCCGCTCGCCGTCTGCAGCAGCTCGAACACCTGGCGCTCGTCGTCGTCCGCGAAGCCGTACAGGGTCAGCGAGTCCTCGCGCACCACCAGGGACGTGGCGAGCTTGGTCTGCTGTCCCATCCGGAGTCCGGAGAGCGTGTTCGGCGTGCACTGGACGGCGATACCGATGCCGCCCACCTCGACCACCGCGGAGTCCGGGGCGAGGGCGGCGACCGGGCCGCTGACGAAGGCGATCATGCGGTACGGCCTTTCGATGCGTGCAGGGCTACTGCCTGCTGGAGCCGGTTCTGGGCGGGCGCGCGCCAGATGTGGCAGATGGCGAGGGCGAGGGCGTCGGCGGCGTCAGCCGGCTTGGGCGGCGCGTCGAGCCGCAGGAGCCGGGTGACCATGGCGCCGACCTGCGCCTTGTCGGCCCGTCCCGTGCCGGTGACGGCGGCCTTGACCTCGCTCGGGGTGTGCAGGGCGACCGGGATGCCGCGGCGGGCGGCACAGAGTATGGCGACGGCGCTGGCCTGGGCGGTGCCCATCACCGTACGAACGTTGTGCTGGCTGAAGACCCGCTCCACGGCGACGAATTCGGGCCGGTGCTCGTCCAGCCACTGCTCGATGCCCTGCTCCACGGCGACGAGACGCAAGCCGAGGTCGGCGTCCGTGGGCGTGCGGACGACACCCACTCCGAGCATGGTCAGCGGCCGTCCTGGAACGCCCTCGACGACGCCGACCCCGCACCGGGTCAGCCCCGGGTCCACCCCCAGTACGCGCACGTACGCCCCTTCCCCTCTGTGCGGCCGGCCTCGCCCCGGCTACCGCTGGGCGGCGCCCCCGGCCGCGCTCGCGGACCTGGCCGGGCGCCACCGGGTTTGCCTGGGCGCGGTCCGTGGGCGGTGATCATTGACTGACGCCAGGCTATCGGCTGCCACTGACAACGACGGCGGGCCGGGGGACGTGTCCCACCGGCCCGCCGTCGACGTCGAGCTCGCGGCAGCGTTACGCGTCGACCTTCTCCATGACCTCGTCGCTGACGTCGAAGTTGGCGAAGACGTTCTGCACGTCGTCGCTGTCCTCGAGCGCGTCGATCAGCTTGAAGATCTTCTTGGCGCCCTCCTCGTCCAGCTCGACCTGCATGGTCGGGACGAAGTTCGCCTCGGCGGAGTCGTAGTCGATCCCGGCGTCCTGAAGAGCGCTGCGTACCGCGACCAGGTCGGTGGCCTCGCTGAGCACCTCGAAGGACTCGCCGAGGTCGTTGACCTCCTCGGCGCCCGCGTCCAGCACGGCACCGAGGACGTCGTCCTCACCGAGCTCACCCTTGGGGACGATCACGACGCCCTTGCGGTTGAACAGGTACGAGACGGAGCCGGGGTCGGCCATGGAGCCGCCGTTACGGGTCATGGCGACTCGGACGTCGGAGGCGGCGCGGTTGCGGTTGTCGGTGAGGCACTCGATGAGCACCGCGACGCCGTTGGGACCGTAGCCCTCGTACATGATCGTCTCGTAGTCGGCGCCGCCGGCCTCGAGGCCCGCGCCGCGCTTGACCGCGGAGTCGATGTTCTTGTTCGGGACCGACTGCTTCTTGGCCTTCTGGATGGCGTCGTAAAGAGTCGGGTTGCCTTCGGGGTCCGAGCCTCCCGTCCGGGCCGCGACCTCGATGTTCTTGATCAGCTTCGCGAAGAGCTTGCCGCGCTTGGCATCGATGACGGCCTTCTTGTGCTTCGTCGTGGCCCATTTAGAGTGGCCGGACATCTGCCTGTCTCCTTCGCGTAACCCAACTCTGTACGAACGTCAGAGATCCTACAAGGACTCCGCCCCTCGCTTGGCGAGCACCATGTCGACGAACAGCGCGTGCACTCGGTGGTCGCCCGTCAGCTCCGGGTGGAACGACGTGCCCAGCGCGTTGCCCTGGCGTACGGCGACGATGTGACCGTCGTACTCGGCGAGCACCTCGGCCTCGGCGCCCACGGACTCGACCCAGGGCGCCCGGATGAAGACGCCCTCTACAGGATCGCCCTCGACTCCTTCGACGTCGACCGCCGCCTCGAAGGACTCGTTCTGACGCCCGAAGGCGTTGCGGCGCACGATCATGTCGATACCGCCGATGGTCTCCTGGCCCGAGCGCGGATCGAGGATCTTGTCGGCCAGCATGATCATGCCGGCGCAGGTGCCGTAGACGGGCATGCCGTCCCGCACACGCGCGCGGAGGGGTTCCATCACTCCGAAGAGGACGGCCAGCTTGGAGATGGTGGTGGACTCGCCGCCGGGGATGACGAGGCCGTCGATCTCGGCGAGTTCTTCGGGGCGCCGCACCGGCCTGGCCACGGCGTCGGCCGCGGCCAGGGCGATGAGGTGCTCCCGTACGTCGCCCTGGAGAGCCAGGACGCCTATGACGGGTGCGTCGGTCATGTACGTGGTGTCCTCGGTGATGTCGTGCGGTGTCCGGACGGACGGGTACTACCAGCCGCGGTTGGCGTAGCGCTCGCTCTCGGGGAGGACGTCGCAGTTGATGCCGACCATGGCCTCGCCGAGGTTGCGGGACGCGTCCGCGATGATCTTCGGGTCGTCGTAGAAGGTGGTCGCCTTCACGATGGCGGCGGCGCGCTTGGCCGGGTCGCCCGACTTGAAGATGCCGGAGCCGACGAAGACGCCCTCGGCGCCGAGCTGTCGCATCAGCGCGGCGTCGGCCGGGGTGGCGACACCACCGGCGGAGAACAGCACGACCGGGAGCTTGCCCAGCTCGGCGACCTCCTTGACCAGCTCGTACGGGGCGCGCAGCTCCTTCGCGGCGGCGTACAGCTCGTGGTTGTCGAAGCCGCGCAGCTTGGCGATCTCGTTCTTGATCTGCCGCAGGTGGCGGACGGCCTCGACGACGTTGCCGGTGCCCGCCTCGCCCTTGGAGCGGATCATCGCCGCGCCCTCGGCGATACGGCGCAGCGCCTCACCCAGGTTGGTGGCGCCGCAGACGAACGGCGTGGTGAAGGCCCACTTGTCGGAGTGGTTGACCTCGTCGGCCGGGGTGAGGACCTCGGACTCGTCGATGTAGTCCACGCCGAGGGCCTGCAGCACCTGGGCCTCGACGAAGTGGCCGATGCGGGACTTGGCCATCACCGGGATGGAGACGGCGTTGATGATGCCCTCGATCATGTCCGGGTCGGACATGCGGGCCACACCGCCGTCCTTGCGGATGTCGGCCGGGACCCGCTCCAGAGCCATGACGGCGACGGCGCCCGCGTCCTCGGCGATCTTCGCCTGTTCCGGCGTGACGACGTCCATGATCACGCCGCCCTTGAGCTGCTCGGCCATGCCGCGCTTGACGCGGGCTGTGCCGGTCTCGGGGGTCTGGGGGGTGGAGAGCGTGCTGGACACGGGTTTCGACCTCACTCTGAAAAAGAGGGATTTCTGCTGGACCGAGGAAACGTGAGGTGAACGGGCCACTGCAAGGGCCAATACGGAGGCGGTGGATCATTTTGCCCCGCACATCGGATGCGGCCCGGCGGCTTCTGCCCCCGAACCCCGGCCGGGCGAGGCCTTCAGACAGCGGAACGGTCCGTGAGCGCCGCAGGCGGCTCGTCGTCCATTTCGAAGGCCATCGGGAACGGGGCGTGGCCCGCCAGGCGGAACCAGCGCACCTTGCGGTGGCGCCGCAGCGCCCGCGCCGCCCCCACCGCGTCGTTGTGGAACCGCCGGGCCATCGGCACCCTGCGCACCGCCTCGGTCAGCTCCCGGGCGGCCGCCTCACCGCCGGGGGCCTCGCGTACCGCGTCCACCTGCGAAGCCTCTCCGAAGACGGCCCGCAGCGCCTGGCTCAGCTCGCTCTCGGCGACCTCACGCTGCTCCTCCTCCGCCTGCCGGGCCCCATGCGCGGCCTCGTACAGGACGATCGACGCGGCCGGGTCCAGCACGCCGGAGGTCGCGAGCTCCTGGGCGACCGAGGCGCGGCGCAGCAACTGCGCGTCGAGCGCGGCGCGTGTCGCGTCGATCCGCGAGTGCAGCCGGTCGAGGCGGCCCGCCGTCCAGCTCAGGTAGAGGCCGATCGCGATGAGGGCGACAAGGATCCAGATGGGGGTTGCGGTCACGGGCGGCAAGGCTACCGGTGCGCCCGCTGGGCTCGGCCGGACCGGGGCCTCCCTGTGCGGCGGGACCCCCACCACGGGCTCGTCGCGTCAGGGACCGGCTCAGGAGGCGCCCCGGGCGCCTTCCACGTCAGTCCCTCGCGAGCGCCCCAGCCGAGCCCGCAGACCCGTCCGTTCGTCGGCTCCCACCGCGGCCGCGCCGTCCGTGACCGTCTCGTAGACCGAGAGGATGTCCGCCCCGACCCTCGACCAGTCGAAGCGCCGTACATGGGCGCTGCCCCGCGCGCTCAGTTCCGCGCGGCGCTCCGGGTCCCCCAGCAGCCGCACAGCCGCGTCGGCCAGCGCGTCGGCGTTCTCGTTGGCGAACAGCTCGCCCGCCGCGCCCCGGTCGAGGACCTGGGCGAAGGCGTCCAGGTCGGAGGCGAGCACCGGCGCCCCCGCGGACATCGCCTCCACCAGGATGATCCCGAAGCTCTCGCCGCCGGTGTTGGGCGCCACGTACAGGTCGACGCTGCGCAGAAGGCGCGCCTTGTCCTCGTCGCTGACCATTCCGAGGAACTCCACGCGGGAGCGCAGCTCGGCGGGGAGCGTCTCCACGGCCGCCTCCTCGTCGCCCCGTCCGGCGACCAGCAGCCTGGTCCCGGGGCGCGCGGCCAGGATCTTCGGCAGCGCCCTCATGAGGACCGGCAGGCCCTTGCGCGGCTCGTCGATGCGTCCTATGAAGCCGATCGTCTCGCCCTGCCATTCGGACTTGGGCTCGGCCTTCGCGAAGAAGTCGACGTCCACCCCGTTCGGGATCACCACCGCGTCGCCGCCCAGGTGTTCCACCAGCGTGCGCCGGGCGTACTCGCTGACCGCGATGCGCGCGCTGATCTTCTCCAGGGCCGCCTGGAGGATCGCGTACGCGGCGACCATCGCCCGGGAGCGCGGGTTCGAGGTGTGGAAGGTCGCCACGATCGGGCCCTGTGCCGCCCAGCAGGCCAGCAGACCGAGCGACGGCGAGGCCGGCTCATGGATGTGGATCACGTCGAACCGGCCCTCGTGCAGCCAGCGCCGCACCCGGGCCGCACTGAGGAAGCCGAAGTTCAGGCGGGCCACCGAGCCGTTGTAGGGCACCGGGACGGCACGGCCGGCGGAGACGACGTAGGGCGGCAGGGGTGTGTCGTCGTCCGCGGGGGCGAGGACGGAGACCTGGTGTCCCAGACGGATGAAGTAATCGGCCAGATCACGGATGTGGAACTGGACGCCGCCCGGCACGTCCCAGGAGTACGGGCAGACGATGCCGATCCTCACGAGGTCCCCTTCTCGGGCCCAGGAGGAGCCTTGGCTGGATCCAGGTCAGCGAGCCACAGACGCTGCAGCATGTGCCAGTCCTCCGGATGTTCTGCGATCCCCGTGGCGAAGGCGTCTGCCAGCGCCTGTGTCATGACAGACGTCTTCTCGGCCCGGGTACCTGTCTCCGGTACCTCGATCGGGGGATGTACGCGGCCCTGCATCACCGGCGAGTCGTCGTACCAGAGCGTCACGGGGAGCAGCAGCGCCCCTGTCTGCTGGGCGAGCAGCGCAGGTCCCGCGGGCATACGGGCCGTCTCGCCGAAGAAGCCGACCTCGATCCCGGAGGCGGACAGGTCGCGGTCGGCGACCAGGCAGACGAGACCTCCGTCGCGCAGCCGCCGGGCCAGGGTGCCGAACGCGGAGCCGCCGCTGTGCGGGAGCACCTCCATGCCGAGGCCCTCGCGGTAGGCGACGAAGCGGTCGTAGAGCGTCTCCGGCTTGAGTCGCTCGGCGACCGTCGTGAACGGGATCTGCAACTCGGTGGTGACCCAGGCTCCCGCCAGATCCCAGTTGGCCAGGTGGGGCAGCGCGAGGACGACGCCCCGCCCGGCGGCCAGTCCGTCGGTCAGGAAGTGCAGGTCCTTGGGATCGAAGCCGTTCTTCACCCGCTCGACGCTCCAGGCCGGCAGGCGGAAGGATTCCATCCAGTAGCGCAGGTAGGAGCGCATGCCCGCCCGGCTGAGCTCGGCGAGCCGCTCGGGCCCGGCGCCGGGGACCACGCGCGCGTAGTTGCTCTCGAGTCGTTGCACTCCCTTGCCGCGCTGCTTCCAGGCAAGGTCCGCGATGCCGCGGCCGAGCCGCGCGGCGACCGGTTCGGGCAGGGTCTTGACCGTGCTCCAGCCCAGGCCGTAGAGCCCGTCCGTCAAACGCTCCCGAGGACTGGTCACGCCGCCGCCCCGTTCTCCCGGCCGTCCCGCCCGCCGCTCACGTCGCCGCCCCGCTCCCGTGCGAGGCGTTCTCGTCCCGCTGCGCCGCCGCGGCATCCGCCTCGGCCGATTCCCGGCGCACGGTGACCACGCGCTGGATCAGGGTGACGAGGCTGCCGACGGCGACGATCCACAGCGCGATCGGCAGCAGTACCTGGATACCCGGCACGCCGAACTTGTGCAGGCCCGCGAAGCCGGCCGCGACCAGCGAGATCACCAGGCGTTCGGCGCGCTCCACGAGCCCGTTGACCGCGACGGGCAGGCCGATCGACTCGCCGCGGGCCTTGGTGTACGACACCACCTGGCCGCTGGCCAGACAGAAGATCGCGACCGCGCACAGAAGGTTGTTGTCGCCGTCGCCCGCGTACCACAGGGCGAAACCACCGAAGATCGCTCCATCGGCCACCCGGTCGAGCGTGGAGTCCAGGAAGGCGCCCCAGCGGCTGGAGCGGCCGAGCTGGCGCGCCATGTTGCCGTCGACGAGGTCCGAGAACACGAACAGGGTGATGACGACAGTGCCCCAGAAGAACTCGCCCCGGGGGTAGAAGACCAACGCGCCCGCCATCACGCCGGCGGTGCCGATCAACGTGACCGTGTCGGGACTGACGCCCCTGCGGATCAGAAACGCGGCGAACGGTGTGAGGACACGCGTGAAAAATGCACGCGCGTACTTGTTCAGCATGGCCTTCCCGACGGTCGTGTCGCCGCGCGGCCCTGCTGGCCACCGGCGCGCCCATCGTAGCCACGCGCACGCGTGCATGAGCGCCGGGCACCCGCACCGGGAGCATGAGCCGGCCACCGCGTGGGCCAGGACGGATCACGGCGGGCGCGGTACGGAGGGCGGCGGGATCACGTCCTTCGTATGGACGCACCGTGACGGGAGTGCAAAGCTCGAAAGACACCGCGGGCGTCGTCGGAGCCGCCGGCGCCGGGGTACCTCCCCGACCAGGTCCGGCGAGGATCCGTACGTCCGCGCCCACAGTGACCTCACCGTGCACGGGAGGCAAGGCCATGGGCGACAAGGCGAACCCCCACCCCGGAGCCGCCGGCAGGGCAACGGCGGCCGACCACCCCACGTCCGTACGGAATGTGGTGCTGGTCGGCCCCAGCGGATCGGGCAAGACCACTTTGGTGGAGGCTCTCGCGCTGGCAGCGGGAGCGGTGAACCGGGCGGGCCGCGTGGAGGACGGCGGCACCGTCTCGGACTACGACGAGATCGAGCACCGGCAGCAGCGCTCGGTGCAGCTCTCGCTGGTGCCCGTCGACTGGGACGGAATCAAGATCAACCTTCTGGACACTCCTGGATACGCCGACTTCGTCGGGGAGCTCCGGGCCGGTCTGCGAGCCGCGGACGCGGCCCTTTTCGTCGTCTCGGCCTCGGACGGAGTGGACGGTTCGACCCGCATGGTGTGGGACGAGTGCGCGGCCGTCGGCATGCCGCGCGCCATCGTGATCACGCACCTGGAGGCGGCGCGGGCGGACTTCGAGGAGATGACCCGGATCTGCGGCGAGGCGTTCGGAGGCGACGACCCCGACGCCGTCCTGCCGTTGTACCTGCCGCTGCACGGCCCGCAGGCACCTGACGGGCACGCGCCCGTGACCGGACTGACCGGGCTGCTGACGCAGAAGCTCTTCGACTACGCGTCCGGCGAGCGCAAGGAGTCCGAGCCCGGGCCGGACCAGCTGCCCCCGATCCAGGAGGCACGCAACCGGCTGATCGAGGGGATCATCGCGGAGAGCGAGGACGAGACCCTCATGGACCGCTATCTGGGCGGCGAGGAGATCGACCTGGACAGCCTGGTGCAGGACCTGGAGCGAGCCGTCGCGCGCGGTACGTTCTTCCCGGTCCTGGCCGCCGCGCCCGCCACCGACGGTGGCCGCCAGGGGCTCGGCACCGTCGAACTCCTCGAGCTGGTCGGGGGCGGGTTCCCGACTCCCCTGGAGCGCGAGGCGCTCGCCGTCAGCTCGCCGGACGGCAAGCCGCGCGAGCTCGCGCTCTGCGACCCCGGCGGACCGCTCGTGGCGGAGGTCGTCAAGACGTCGTCCGATCCCTATGTGGGCCGGGTCTCGCTGGTCCGGGTGTTCTCCGGCACACTGCGTCCCGACGAGACGGTGCATGTGTCCGGGCACGGACTGGCCGATCGCGGCCACGAGGACCACGACGTCGACGAGCGCATCGGCGCCCTGTCCGCGCCCTTCGGCAAACAGCAGCGTCCCCTCTCGCACTGCATCGCGGGCGACCTCGCGTGCGTGGCGAAGCTGAACAGAGCCGAGACGGGGGACACGCTTTCGGCCAAGGACGACCCGCTGCTCCTGAATCCCTGGGAGATGCCCGATCCGCTCCTGCCGCTCGCCATCCAGGCGCACAGCAAGGCGGACGAGGACAAGCTCAGCCAGGGACTCTCCCGGCTGGTCGCCGAGGACCCGACCATGCGGCTGGAGCAGAACCAGGACACCCATCAGGTGGTGCTCTGGTGCCTGGGCGAGGCGCACGCGGACGTGGCCCTGGAGCGGCTGCGCAGCCGCTACGGCGTCCAGGTCGACGTGGTCCCGCACAAGGTCTCCCTGCGGGAGACGTTCGCGGGCAGGTCCACCGGGCGCGGCCGTCATGTGAAGCAGTCCGGCGGGCACGGTCAGTACGCGATCTGCGAGATCGAGGTCGAGCCGCTGCCCGGCGGCTCGGGCATCGAGTTCGTCGACAAGGTGGTCGGGGGGGCCGTCCCCCGGCAGTTCATCCCGTCCGTCGAGAAGGGCGTCCGCGCCCAGGCCGCCAAGGGCGTGGCCGTCGGTCACCCGCTCGTCGACGTCCGGATCACGCTCCTCGACGGCAAGGCGCACTCCGTGGACTCCTCCGACGCCGCGTTCCAGACGGCCGGCGCGCTCGCCCTGCGCGAGGCGGCAGCCGACACGACGATCCACCTCCTGGAACCCGTCGCCGAGGTGTCGGTGCTCGTCGGCGACGACTACGTCGGCGCCGTGATGAGCGACCTGTCGGGGCGGCGCGGCCGGGTGCTGGGCACCGAGCAGACCAGCGGCGGCCGCACCCTCGTACGGGCCGAGGTGCCGGAGATCGAGATCGGCCGGTACGCGGTCGATCTGCGTTCCCTCTCGCACGGCACGGCGCGCTTCAGCCGCTCCTACGCGCGGCACGAACCCATGCCGCCGCAACTGGCGGTGAAGATCCGCGAACAGATGCGGGACGCCTCGTAGTCGTCCCGGTGTTTCCCGAGTCCCCTCGGCGGGCGGCTTCTTGGCCGTCCGCCGACGGATGTCGGTGCCTGCCGATAGGCTGATCACCTGATCACGTCGAGGCGCGATCAGTGCGATGGCCTGTTCAACAGGTGTGCGGAGCAAGGAAGTCGGGAAGGCCGCAGGAGCGGGTTCGGCGGCGAGGGGGCGGCAGTGACGGACGGATTCGATTTCAGCCCCGGGGCCCAGGTGCCTCTCTCGGGCTCCGCGGGCCAGACGGCGGCGACCTACGCGCTGGCCTCGGCGGCCTACCGGGACGCGAGCGTCGAGAAGATCCTCGACGCCAACAACGAATGGCACGAGTCGGCCGTCACCCCCGGCCGCTCGTGGGCGAAGATATTCCGTCCCAACCTCGGTGAGGCTTTCTCACTTGCGGTGCGGGACCGCATGCTGGGCGCCAACCGCAAGCCGCTCATCCAGTCCTTCGGCACCGAGCCGCAGGTGGTCGTGGAGCACTGCCTGGCCGCCCACCGCATCCGCAGGGAGCGCGACAACTGGCTCTCGGCGGTGACGGTGCTGTGCGGAGTGCTGTTCCTGCCGGGGATGCTGGTGTGGCTGCTGGTCTTCCAGATCCGCGCCACCGTCGCCAAACGCGACGGCAGGCGCAGCACCGCCCTCGGCTCGTCGCTGCTGGTCGCCGTGGGCGCCCTCGCCGTGATCTTCCTGATCCGCATGCCGTTCACGGGCTTCTGGGCGTGGTACGCACGTGCCTCGGTGGTCATGCCGGTCGTGGGCTGGTTCTGGGCCAAGCAGATCTGCGAGCGCACGGCACAGGACCTGCGCGACCGCTGGGACAGCCTGCTCGCCGGCGGCGGCCTCGGCGCCAAGATCCCCGAGGCGGTGCCCGGCAGCCCCGGTGAGACGTCCGCCGAGCGGCTGCGCCAGGCGCTGGCCCGGCTCAGCGCCGAGCAGCAGTCCAACTCCGTCTTCTACGCCGGGCCCAAGGGCATCCTCGGCATGGGCACCCGCTGGGGCAGCTGGCAGCTCGCCGAGGACCTCGTGCCGCGTGAGAAGGACAAGGAGATCCACCCCTTCCGCAGCTGGGACGTGATCAAGGCCATCCACGACCAGCTGCGGATGCTGGAGCGCGGCCCGCTCAACACCGGCGGTTTCCCGACCCCTTCGATACGTCACTGGGTGGTCAGCCCCATCGGCGAGAAGGCGAAGGAGGTGTCCCGTCCCAAGGGCACGGACGTGGACGCCTACCAGGTCAAACCCCACGCGATACAGGAGATCTGCAACAAGCAGCAGTTCGGCAGCGGTGAGCGGCACTACCTGGGGGTCCAGTGGACGCTCTGGGACGGCCAGTTGATCATCACCATGCTGATCACGGTGACGGTGCTGCACGAGACGCTGCGCATCGAGGTCACCGGGCACGCGCTGGGCCCGGTGCACTCCCTGTTCACGTCGAAGCCCGAGGCGCCGACCAAGAAGGTGCAGAAGCAGGTCAGGTTCTGGGAGACGCGCGAGGTGAAGCTCCCGCTCGTCGACACGGACGAGGTGGTGCGCCTCGCGGTGCGCGCTCCCCTCACCGGGTACCCGCCGGTGCTGAACTGGCTCGGCGGTTCGCTGACCCTGCCCGAGCCCTTCGGTCTGCGTCACGCGTGGGCGGACCAGCCATGGCGGCACCGCTTCATGGCGGACGACGCGCTGCGCGCCGCCACACCGGTGCTTCGGGTGGTGCATGCGGCCGCGATCCGGGTGCTGGAGGAGAACGGCGTGGACACGGAGAAGTTCGGCACACGGTCGTCGTTCCTCAGTACGCAGGTGCAGGACACGATGCCGAGGAAGGCCGACGTCTACGACGCGTAGTGCGCGGGAGGTGAGCCGGTCCATGCCACGGGCCGGCCGTCACTGGGGACCGACGCCGCGGACCCCCGCTCCGGCCTGAACGGCCTCGTCCTCAAGCCCCCCGACGACCGGCAGAACACGACGGGCTGAGTCAACCGGGTCCCAGACGGGGCCTCAGACCGCGGGCCACGCCTCCGCCAGCATCTTCCTGGTGTCCGCCAGCAGCTGCGGCAGCACCCTGGTGTGGCCGATCACCGGCATGAAGTTCGTGTCGCCGCCCCAGCGGGGGACGATGTGTTGGTGCAGATGGGCGGCGATGCCCGCGCCGGCCACCGCGCCCTGGTTCATGCCGATGTTGAAGCCGTGGGCGCCGGACGCGGTGCGCAGGGCGGTCATGGCCTGCTTGGTCAGCTCGGCGAGTTCCACGGTCTCCGGACCGGTCAAATCCGTGTAGTCGGCGACGTGGCGGTAGGGCACGACCATCAGATGGCCGCCGTTGTACGGGTACAGGTTGAGCACCGCGTACACCTGCTCGCCGCGCTTGACGATCAGTCCGTCCTCGTCGGACTTGGCCGGGATGGAGCAGAACGGGCAGCCGTCACCGGCCCCAGGACCGGTCGGCTTGTTCTCGCCCTGGATGTACGCCATCCGGTGAGGCGTCCACAGGCGCTGGAAGGCGTCCTGCGTGCCCACTCCGATCTGCTGTTCCGGCTCACTCGTCATGCTGTGCAGCATATGGCTTCGCCCGTTCGCGGCGTGTCGGCAGGGCACGGGCAAATCCGCCGGGGGCGAAGCTGAGCCGGTGGACGACGACAGCCTCACTGCGCGCTGGGAGCGGCGGGCTGGGACCCCGCTCGCGGTGGCCTCAGTGCTCTATATCACCTCGCACGCGGTGCGCGTCCTCGGCCATGGCTGCCCGAGCCGGTGCGCCATCTGTGCCTGGCGCTGACCTGCGCAAGCTGGGCGTGTTCGTCGTCGACTACGCGGTGCGCCGGCGCCAGAGCGGTCAAGGGCTCCACTTCGTCCACCGGCACTGGCTGGACTCGGTGGTCGTGCTGCTGCCCCTGCTGCGGCCGGTCCGCATCGTACGGGTCCACGACGCCGTGCAGCGCCGCCACGGACATCCCCCGCGGATGTCCCTGCAGGGCCGGGTGATGCTGTACGCGGGAATGTCGGCGGTGCTGCTCGGCTTCACCGCCGCTCTCACCGTCTACGACCTGGAGCGCACGGCCCCGCACACGACGATCCACACGTTCGGCGACTCACTGTGGTGGGCCGTCTCCACGCTGTCGACCGTGGGCTACGGCGACTCCGTCCCGGTGACACCGGCCGGGCGGCTGGTCGCGACGGGCCTGATGGGCTGCGGACTCGGTCTGCTGGGCGCGGTGGCGGGATCGTTCTCGTCATGGCTGATGCAGGCGTTCTCGCGGCGCGACGACGGCGGAGGGCCCCCGGGGAGCTGAACCCGGGGGCCCTCCGGCAGGTCTCCGTCAGATCTGCGCCCGCTCCTCGACCACCTTCGCGATCTTCGCGATGGCCTCGTCGAACGGGATGCCGTTCTCCTGGGAGCCGTCCCGGTAGCGGAAGGAGACCGACTCGGCCGACATGTCCTCGTCGCCCGCGATGACCATGAAGGGCACCTTCTGCTTCTGGGCGTTGCGGATCTTCTTCTGCATACGGTCCGATGACGAGTCCACCTCGACGCGCAGCCCCTTCTTGCGGGCCGCCGCGGCGAACTTCTCCAGGTACTCCACGTGCGCGTCGCCGATCGGGATGCCGACCGCCTGCACCGGGGCCAGCCAGGCCGGGAACGCGCCCGCGTAGTGCTCCAGGAGCACCGCGAAGAAGCGCTCGATCGAGCCGAAGAGAGCCCGGTGGATCATGACCGGGCGCTGCTTGGAGCCGTCGGGCCCGGTGTATTCGAGGTTGAAGCGCTCGGGCAGGTTGAAGTCCAGCTGGACCGTCGACATCTGCCAGGTGCGGCCGATGGCGTCCTTGGCCTGGACCGAGATCTTCGGCCCGTAGAAGGCCGCGCCGCCCGGGTCGGGGACCAGCGGGAGGCCCTGCTTCTCGGCGACCTGCCGCAGGGTCTCGGTGGCCTCCTCCCAGGCCTCGTCGGAGCCGACGAACTTCTCCGGGTCCTTGGTGGAGAGCTCGAGGTAGAAGTCGGTGAGGCCGTAGTCGCGCAGCAGGTTCAGCACGAACGTGAGCGTCTTGTCGAGCTCGTCGGCCATCTGCTCGCGGGTGCAGTAGATGTGCGCGTCGTCCTGGGTGAAACCGCGGGCGCGGGTCAGGCCGTGCACGACGCCCGACTTCTCGTACCGGTACACGGTCCCGAACTCGAAGAGGCGCAGCGGCAGTTCACGGTAGGAGCGGCCGCGCGCGTCGAAGATCAGGTTGTGCATCGGGCAGTTCATGGGCTTGAGGTAGTAGTCCACGCCCTCGTCGAGCTGCATGGGCGGGTACATGCCGTCGGCGTACCAGTCCAGGTGCCCCGAGGTCTCGAAGAGCTTCCCCTTCGTCGCGTGCGGGGTGTAGACGAACTCGTAGCCCTCTTCCTCGTGACGGCGGCGCGAGTAGTCCTCCATCACCCTGCGGACGATGCCGCCCTTGGGGTGAAAGACGGCGAGGCCGGAGCCGATCTGCTCCGGGATGGAGAACAGGTCCAGCTCGCTGCCCAGCTTGCGGTGGTCGCGCTTCTCCGCCTCGGCGAGGAAGTCCAGGTACTCCTTCAGCTCGTCCTTGGACGGCCAGGCGGTGCCGTAGATGCGCTGGAGCATCGGGTTCTTCTCGCTGCCGCGCCAGTACGCGGCCGCGTTGCGCATCAGCTTGAACGCCGGGATGTTCCGGGTGGAGGGCAGGTGGGGACCGCGGCACAGGTCCTTCCAGCACAGCTCGCCGGTCTTGGCGTCCAGGTTGTCGTAGATCGTCAGCTCGCCCGCGCCGACCTCGACGTCCGCGCCGTCCTCGCTGGACGCCGAGCCCTTGAGGCCGATCAGCTCCAGCTTGTACGGCTCGTCCGCCAGTTCCTCGCGGGCGGCCTCGTCGGTGACGACGCGGCGCGAGAAGCGCTGGCCGCGCTTCTGGATCTCCTGCATCTTCTTCTCGACGGCCTTGAGATCCTCGGGCGTGAACGGCTTCTCGACGTCGAAGTCGTAGTAGAAGCCGTCCCTGACCGGCGGGCCGATGCCCAGCTTGGCCTCGGGGAACAGCTCCTGCACGGCCTGGGCCATGACGTGCGCGGTGGAGTGGCGCAGGATGTTCAGACCGTCCTCGGAGGAGATCTCGACACCCTCGACGGTCTCGCCGTCCTTCACCTCGTAGGCGAGGTCCTTCAGGTCACCGCCGATACGCGCGGCGATGATCGAGCGCTCGCCGGCGAAGAGATCGGCGGCCGTGGTGCCCGTCGTCACCGTGCGCTCTTCCCGGTCGGAATCGCGTTGGATGATCACACGGACGTCTGACACCGGTCTCTCCTGACTGCAGGCGGGTGCGGCGCCATACCTGGAGCGCGCGCATGACTGGGATCGTACCGACCCGGCCCCGCCCTCCGCGAAAGGGTTGTCGTCAGTCCCCGCCGCAGGCCTCTTCGAAGAAGTCCAGATTCTCCTGCAGCGACTTCATCAGCCGGTCCCGCTCGGCCTCGTCGACCTGGACCGGCGCCACCCCGGACGGCGCGACGAGACGCCGGAACCCGCCCCGGCTCTCCAGCCGCCCGTGCACCCGCACCGGCAACCCGATGAGATGGGCGTGGCCCGCAATCCGGTACGCCTCCTCGTCCAGGGTCATCCGGACGTGGGGCACCTCGGCGCCGGCGATGACCCGCAGCCGCACGGTCCCCTCACCGCGCGGTCCCGACCTGCGCAGACGGACGACGGCCCCGGTGATCCGCACCGGCACGGACGGCTCCTCCCGCTGGTAGCGCGCCGAGGCCTCACGCAGCACGGGCAGGTCGCCGGGCGAGAACTCCACCGGTTCGGCGGGCGCCGCGCAGCCCTCGGGGACACCTGCGGCGGGCGCCCACTCCACGGCGATCCGGGCACCCTCGGATCCGCGTACGAGGGCGACCAGCGCCTCGGTCAGCTCATGGCTCACGCCCGCCTCGACCGCGGCGTCGAAGGCGTCCATCCCGCCGGTGGCCCGCCCGTAGTCGATGGCCTCCCGGGCCGCGTACAGGGCCTGGTGCAGTCGCACGGCCAGCGGCCTGCCGGTGGACGCGGGCACGAACGCGGTGAGCCTGCGGCCGCCCGGGGCCGCGCCGACCAGGACGGGTTCCAGGGACGCGGCGGCGGGCCTGCGGTGCCGGGCGCCGTAGTAGCCGGCACGCGCGCGTGTGGCGAGCGCGCCCGCCATCAGCATCTGGCGGGCGGCGGTGCGCAGCTGGTCCTCGACGGCCCAGGGCGCCGAGCCCGCCGGCCCCGAGGGAACGTCCCGCCACCAGTGGATCTCGTCGCTGGGCACGGCGAGCCCCACCAGCACGTCGCGCGCCGCGGGCGAGCCGCTGCGGTACAGGGCGACGAGGGCTTCGCCTATGAGGTCGTCGCTGTCCGGGAAGGCCCGGTTCTCCGGGACCAGCAGGCTCGTACGGCCGTTGCCCGGGCCGGGTGGGGTCCAGCGGCCGTAGCGCCCGGCGGCTCCACCACGGCGCTGCCAGCCGTGGCGGTGCAGAAGGGCGCTGAGTACGGCGGGGTCAACCTGGTCGGGCGCGGGCGGCTGGTTCCACAGCGGTTCGGCCGGGTGCGGCCGGACGGCGCGGGCCGACTCGTCAAGGGGACGGTGTATCACGGTCTGCCTCCCGTTCCGACCCGGGTCATGATCTCGCACAGCGCGCGGTCGTCGAAGATGCGTGAAGTGGGAATGCGCACGGTGGTGCGGCGCCGGCCTGTGATCGGGTGTCCTGCCAGGTTGACCCAGTAGCAGCAGTGCCGCAGGTCGAGCCGGTCGTGCCCGGCCCGCAGCCATTGCTCCTGAGACCGCGGGACGATCATCACGACCAGGATCTTGTGCACGGAGACCGGGGTGCGGGCGAGCTTCGCCAGGTGCGCGTTGTCGAGCGTGAAGGAGAAGGAGCGCCCCGGCGGGTTCGGCGGGATCTGGTAGGTCGCCTTGAGCTGCACCTTGATGGTGACCTCGTCGTCCACCGTGTGGCCGGGTGCGCTGTGGCTGACGTGCCAGTCGATGCCGTTGTCCGGAAAGGGCTGCGACAGCGAACAGCCGGCCGCGGCCGCGACCGCGTGCAGATAACCCACCTGCAAGGTCTCCATGCAGGCGGTGGTGGCGAGGGTGCCGCGACGGGTTGCCGTCCTCTCGGGCAGCAGCCCGCCCCGTTCGGGCTGCGCTATCGCCATGACCAAAAGCCTTCCCAGCCAGGTGAGTCCCCGTGACGGGCCCGTGAACAGCAAAGACCCGTACTCCTGTTGTCTCCTTCCGGCGTACGGCGCAAACGGCCCGGGTATCACCAAACAGGCAGAAGACGGTACGTCAGCTGCCAAGGGTGAACGAGGAGTTGTGTACGCATGACGTGCTGGTACGAGGGGCCTCTGGCCGCGTTCGATACAGAGACGACGGGCGTGGACGTCGAGACCGACCGGATCGTGTCGGCCGCCGTCGTCGTCCAGGACACCCCGGGAGCCCGGCCGCGGGTGAACCGCTGGCTGGTGAACCCGGGTGTGCCGGTGCCCGCCGAGGCGACGGCGGTGCACGGGCTGACGGAGGAGTATCTGCAGCGCAACGGCCGCTGGCCGTCGCCTGTGATGGACGAGATAGCGAGGGAGCTGAGCGAGCAGGCCACGGTGGGCCGGCCGCTGGTGGTGATGAACGCGCCGTTCGATCTGACCTTGCTCGACCGGGAGTTGCGCCGGCATCGTGCGTCCTCGATCGAGCGGTGGTTCGCGTCGGCTCCGCTGCTGGTACTGGACCCTCGGGTCCTGGACAAGCATCTGGACCGGTACCGCAAGGGCCGCCGCACGCTCACCGACCTGTGCGCGCACTACGAGGTCGTACTGGACGGAGCGCATGACGCGGCTGCGGACGCGGTGGCGGCCCTGGAGGTGGTACGGGCCCTGGGACGTCGTTTCGCCGGCCGTCTGGAACGGCTGACTCCGCCCGAACTGCACACGCTGCAGACCGGGTGGCACGCGGCGCAGGCGCACGGGTTGCAGGCGTGGTTCGCGCGCAGCGGCACGGACGAGCTGGTGGACCCGGCCTGGCCGGTGCGTCCGGAGCTGCCGGCCGCCGCCTGAACATGTCACGGGAGGCCGCAGGACACCTCATGACATGCGAAAAGCCGGTCCGTCGATGACGGACCGGCCATTTCCGGGTGGGCGATACTGGGTTCGAACCAGTGACCTCTTCGGTGTGAACGAAGCGCTCTCCCACTGAGCTAATCGCCCGGGAACGCACTGAACAATACAGGTCCCGGCGGGCTTCCTTCAAACTGCTTCGAGGTACGCCACCAGTCCGCGCCGCCCGGCCCGCGTCATCAGCCGGTGGTTGGCCCGGAAGAACGGGCGTCCCGGCACGGCGAACCGCCTGAGCAGCGGCTTGTGCACGTCGACCACCTGCTCGTAGTCGGCGTGCGAGCCGCGGGCGGTGGCGGTGACCGTCCAGCGGGCCCAGCCGTCGATGTCGCCGGACATCGCGATCTGCAGTATCCGGGCGGCGGGATCCTGCCGCATCCGGCGTGCGGTGAAGGTGATGTCGTACGGGAGCAGGGAGCGGATGGAGATCACGGCGCTGTCGTCGTCGATCCGGTGCACCGTGCGCACCTGCGGCCACCACCGCGGATAGTCCTCGGCCTGTTCCAGCACGGCGTAGGCCCGATCGGGCGGGACGGGCAGCGCCCATACGCTGCGGAAGCGGTAGTGGTTCCAGTCCATGGGCCGAGTGTGCCGGTCCGTGAAGCGCGGCGGTACGGATCCGGAGGGATGCGGGCAACCGCCCTCGTCCCCTCACAGGTGGCACGCGCGGCGCGGGGGGCGTGGCCCATCCGCCGCTTCCGCCCGAGGAGTTACCGGACCCTCGACGCCGGACGGCGGCCGGCCCCGACGCAACCTGCGCTCACCGGCTTTGGGCGCCGGGCGGCGCTGGAACGCGTGCGCTCAGGGGCTTGTGGCACCTCGTCAGCCACCAAGTGCCGGGCCTCTCGAAGGCGGAGTCCGTGGACCGAAACGGGACCGGAACCGAACCAGAAGTCGCTCGTCCTCGAATTCCCCGCACTCGGCTGTGACTTGAGGTCGTGCCAGACATCGCCGTACTGGTTCCGTAGAAATCCGGCGAAATCCGACGGTGTTTCGGAATTCGCACGGAGGATTTCCGACCATAGGGCGCTTTTGTCATGAATCCATTCCGTGTGATACCCGGCATTCGGGCCGACACGCATACCACGGGAACACCGGAGACGCGAGCCGCCGGGCCGGACACACGACGAGGGCGGCATGACACACGGTGACTGTATGTGCACGCCGCCCTCGATACTGTGGGCGATACTGGGTTCGAACCAGTGACCTCTTCGGTGTGAACGAAGCGCTCTCCCGCTGAGCTAATCGCCCGGGCGCAGGAAGAAGATTACCCCATGTCAGGGGGTGCCTCCGACACGGTGACCACAGCCACCGGATCACTCTTCCCTGATGTTCCAGGGCATCGCGACGCCGAACTTCCAGAAGTAGATGCCGACGAGCCCGCACACGATCACCGTGCCGGCCGTCGTCAGGATGATGTTGCGGCGGCGCACCCTGGGGTCGAGTGCACGCTCTGCCGCCTCGGTGACCTTCCGCTTCGTCCAGCGGAGCACCAGCTGGGCCCAGACGAACTCGGTCGCCCAGATCGCCATGCCGGCGAAGATCACCAGCCAGCCCGGCCCGGGCAGCGGAAGCAGGATCAGGCCGCCGACGACCACCGCGAGGCCGACCAGGAAAACGCCCACCTGCCAGCTGCGATGCAGCGCCGGTCGCACCTTGATGAATGCGGGCGCCCGCGAACCGAGGCCCGGCCCGGCTTTCGATTCCTGCCCGGCAACGGCGATCTTGCCTTGTTCGTCACTCCCCGTATCCACACGAACAAACCCTACCCGAGAGAAACCGGTCACCAGAATGGCCGTATGGTGCGAAACATGTCTCCGCCGGACGAGCTACGTAAAGACAGGCAAAACTCTCAGAGGGGTTTACAACGGCACCGTAGGTGGCATGTCGATTTCGCCGACGTGCGAATCCCCGAGCGCACACTGAGCGAAAGGCCCTGGCGCTTATGAACACCACGGTCAGCTGCGAGCTGCACCTGCGCCTCGTTGTGTCGAGCGAGTCCTCACTGCCTGTTCCCGCGGGACTGCGGTATGACACGGCCGATCCCTATGCCGTGCACGCCACCTTCCACACCGGAGCCGAGGAGACCGTCGAGTGGGTGTTCGCCCGCGACCTCCTCGCCGAGGGCCTGCACCGGCCCACAGGGACCGGCGACGTCCGCGTCTGGCCGTCCCGGAGCCATGGTCAGGGCGTCGTCTGCATCGCCCTGAGTTCCCCTGAGGGCGAGGCCCTGCTCGAGGCCCCGGCGCGGGCCCTCGAATCGTTCCTGAAGCGAACCGATGCGGCCGTGCCCCCCGGCACGGAGCACCGTCACTTCGATCTCGACACGGAGCTTTCCCACATCCTTGCCGAGAGCTAGCGACACCTCGAACCGCCCGGCGCCGTCCACTCGGGGAGACGGCTCGGGCCATGACAACCGCATACGGCACACCCGGGCGCCGTCGCCGCGAGCTCTTGCGGAGACGGCGCTTCAGTCACCTACGGACGGTGACGGCCATGCGCAGGCCGTGGTGGGGTGCGCTGCGGCGGGTGCCGCGGAGGTTTCCGCCCGGTCCGGCGGGTGCGGAACCGCGCCACCGCGCGCCTGCGCTATCGAGAGTGCCTCGTGGGCCGAGAAGCGCGTGCGGCCCTCCTGCGCGCCTGCGGCGGGCTTCCGCGCGCAGCGGTCCTTCCACGCCTGCGGCGGTCTTTCCCGCGCGTGCGGCAATCCTTCCACGGCTGGGACGGCCTCCACGGCTGGGACGGCCTCCACACCTGCGTGGCCACTGCGCGCGGGCTTCCGTCGGGCTGCGGTCTTCCGAGCGCGCCGCAGCCCGACCCCGCGCGTGCAGCGCCCTCCGCGGACGCCGGGGCCTACTCCGCGGAACGCGCGGACTCCCGCGCGCGCCGCGGCCCCTCCGCGCGTGCCGCGGGCTTCCACGGGCACCAGGCCGTGGCGGGGGCCGGGGAGGCCGCGGGGGAGGCGGAGATGCCCCAGGGGGAAGTCGAGATGGTCACGGCACGGAGAAGCCGGCGAGGTCGCGCAGGGAGCCACGGAAGCCGCCGGCGTCGGCGGGGCGCCGTCCCCGACGAAGGCCGGAGCGACGTCGTGGCGCTCGCCGAAGCTCCCGGCACGCGCGGGGCGGGGCTGCCGCGCACGGGAGGCGGGCGGGGAGACCGCAGAGGAAGCCCGGGAGGCTGCGGAGACGTCGCGGAGAGCCGGGATGAGGTCCCGGAGGGAGCGGGCCATGGCGGGCGCGCAGGGAGTCACGGAAGCCGCCGGCGTCGACGGGGCGCCGTCCCGACGAAGGCCGGGGCGACGTCGTGGCGCCCGCGGCACGCGCGGGGCGGGGCTGCCGCGCACGGGAGGGGATCGGCGAGACCGCGGAGGAAGCCCGGAAGCCTGCGGAGACGTCGCGGGGAGCCGGGATGAGGTCCCGGAGGGAGCGAGCCATGGTGGGCGCGGACGTAGTCACGGAAGCGGCGGACGTCGACGGGGTGCCGTCCCGGCGAAGCCCTCCGGAGCCTCCCGGCTCCCTCCGCGCTCTCCCGCGCTCCCTCCCCCTCCCCGTTCGCCGTGAGCCGCTAGGCTCGGCCAGCATCGGCGGGCGCCCGCCCGACCCCCAGGCCAGGGAGCGACACGTGCTGATCACCCACGACACCCGGTGCGCGCTCGACCTCGTGGTCGATCTGGTGAACACCACACCCGAGGGTGCGGAGACGGACGGGCTCCCGGATGTCACCGCCCTCGACGCCTTCGCACGCGAGCACGACCTGAGCGACGTCGGCGTCCTCTCGGAGTTCGACCTCTCGGCCGTGCGCAAGATCCGCGGGCGGTTCGCCGCGATCTTCGCCGCGACGGACGCCAGGACGGCAGCCGGGCTGATCAACGATCTGGTCGCCGCCGCGGGGACTACGCCCCGGCTGACGGACCACGACGGCTACGACTGGCATGTGCACTACTTCGCCCCGGGCGCCTCGGTGACCGACCACATCGCCGCGGACTGCGGGATGGCGCTGGCCTTCTTCGTGGTCGCCGGTGAGCAGGAGCGGCTGCGCCGCTGCGAGGCGCCGGACTGCCGGCGCGCCTTCGTCGACCTCTCCCGCAACCGCTCGCGCCGCTACTGCGACAGCCGTACCTGTGGGAACCGGCTGCACGTGGCCGCGTACCGGGCGCGCCGCAAGGAAGCCGCGGGCTGAGCGGAGCGGCACTGCCGCCGATCGGCAGGGAGAGCCCTTGTTCGCGCCGAGGTGGTGGGACTGACGGAGCCCTCGGCGGGTGGCGCCAGGGGCTCCGCATACGGCTCAGAGCATCAGCAGGTCGTGCAGTGATGCCATGAGCAGCAGGCAGCCGATCACCGCAAGGAAGATCATCAGCGGTGGCTGGGAAAGCGCGAAGAGACAACCCCGGCGCTCCTCGGGAGGAGCAGCGGTGTCGCTCTGGGTTCTGTCCAGCATCTCGCGGCGATGATGGCGCAGCCCACACCCGCTACGCGATCAACACGCCCGGAATGACGGGGTGTTCGCCAATATCCGTGATCTACGGAACGAAGATGATCTCGACGTGTGCGACCTTGATCGTCCGGGACCGCCGCCCGACCGTCCCCCTGCCGTGTCGACGCGTCAGATGCCGTGCTTCTTCAGAATGGCCTCGATGTCGCTGAAGTCGTCCGTGGAGCCGGTCGAGCGGGGTGCGGCCGCGGGCCGGCCCGGGGCGCCCAGCGCCGGCGCGGAGGACGACGAAGGCGCTGCTTCGTGCTGCGCGGCCCGCGCCGCCTTGCGCTGCTCACGGGTCCCGCCTCTGCGGCGCTCCACGGTCCGCGTGGTCGCGAACAGCAGCCAGGCGGCAGCGAGCACGGCGAAGCCCGCCCATGCCGTGGGACTGAAGGCCGTGTCGGCCAGCCAGCCCACGACCCCTGTCATCACCAGCCCCACGGGCACCAGCGAGTAGGCGGCGATGCGGGCCGCCGACAGGAAGCGCTTGCGCCAGGCTGTGACCGCGGCAATGCCCAGGCCGGCCGCGGAGACGGCGGCACAGACTGTCTCGGCAATCATCCGGTCCTCCACACAGGTCGGTCGGCGGGGTCGGTTCGTCCCTTCCATCCTGCACCGCTGCGGGCCCCGCAGGCCACGGCCAGGCCGGACTTCAGGGAGATCTCCGGGTCGCCTCCTCCTCAGGGCGGCCCCGGGTCTCCACCCGCGACGGCAACCGGGCACCCGCGCGTCCTCCTTCCCCCTCCACGCGCCCCGCTCCGGTCGTGCTCCGGTGCTCCGCCGGCGGTGACGGAGGTCCCGTTTGGGACGCGTGCGCGATCCTGGGAGACTGGTGACCATGAGTGACTCCTCCCCCGCCCCGGTCGCACCCCCCGTCCTCGACGTCTGGTGCGAACTCCAGTGCCCCGACTGCCGTACCGCCCTGGACGATCTGCGCGCACTGCGGGCCCGCTACGGCGACCGGCTGGAGATCCGGCTGCGGCACTTCCCCCTGGACAAGCACCGGCACGCGTTCGCCGCCGCCCAGGCCGCCGAGGAAGCGCTGGAGCAGGGCAAGGGCTGGCCGTACGTGGAGTCGGTGCTCGGCCGAGTGGAGGAGCTGGACCGCCAGGGTGAGGCGTTCCTCGTCCAGATGGCGAGCGAACTCGGCCTGGACGCCGAGGAGTTCGACACGGCACTGGTCGACGGCCGGCACATCCTGATCGTCGACGCCGACCAGGCCGAGGGCAAGGCGATCGGAGTGACCGGCACGCCGACGTATGTGATCGGCGGCGAGCGCCTCGACGGCGGCAAGAGCCAGGCCGGGCTGCGCGAGCGGATCGAGGAGATCGCCGACCGGCTGCTGGCCGAAGGGGCCTGAGCCTCAGACGAGCTGCTTGGTCAGGTGATACTCGGTCGTCTCGTACCCCAGCGAGGTGTACAGCTGCTCGGCCGGGGTGTTGCCCGCGAAGACGTTGAGGCCGACGCGGTCCTTGCCGCCCCCGGCCGCCTGTGCCTCCGCGAGCAGCATCAGTGTGCGCCCGTGGCCGCGGCCGCGCCGGTCCGCATCGATCTCGACATCGAGAACGAACGCGGTCTCGGGCCAGAGCCCCAGCCACAGGGTGCCGACCGGTTCCCCCTGCTGCTCCAGCACGCTGATCACCGTGTTCTCGGACGCCAGTCCGTCCGGCAGGAACCTGGCGTGACCCCGGTCCGCCTTGGCGTACGCCTCGGCCGCGGGCACTCCCCGCTCGATCAGATCGCGTGCGAAGCCCTCCCGGCCCCTGGCCAACCAGGGACCGAATTCGGCCTCGGTCATGGGCCGGGCGGCGCTTCCGGCCGGCAGCCGGGGCGATGGTCCGGCCAGACGCTTCTCCATGTTCCGGTTCCGCAGGACATACCCGAGCGCCGTCGCCAGCCTGAGCCCGGCCTCGGTGTCCCCGGGCACCGACATCTCGATGCGGCGGCAGCCCCACCCGCGCGCGACCTCCTCCGAGGCGAGCGCGGCCACCGTGCCCCGCCCCCTGCGGCGATCCGGTTCCTCGATGGTCAGGTCCAGGATGCGAGCCGTGCCGAGGCCGTACTCGGGATCCGTGGACAGATGCAGCCCGCCCACGGGGCGACCGTTCACACACACCTGGAAGTGTCGCGAACGTGCACCGTCCGCGCTGAGCTGAAGCGGCTCGGCCGGCCGCAGTGTCGTGGTCATCAGAGGTGTTCTACCCGGTGCCGCGCCGCGGGTCAGCCGAATTTGATCGCGGGCCCTCAGGGATCGAGGTCGTCGCCGGACCGCTCGTCGAAGATCCGCATGGCCTTCGCGGTCACGGGTCCGGGTGCACCCGCGAGTTCACGGCCGTCGACCCGGTGCACGGCCTGGACGTCCCGCAGCGTGGAGGTGAGGAAGATCTCGTCCGCGTGCTCGAGGACGTCCAGCGGCAGGTCGGTCTCCTTGGCGCCCGTCCACTCGGCCGTGAGCGCACGGGTGATGCCCGCGAGGCACCCGGAGGCGAGCGGCGGGGTGTGGATCTCGCCGCCGAGGACGACGAAGACGTTGGATCCTGTGCCCTCGCACAGCTGCCCCACCGTGTTGGCGAACAACGCCTCGGTGGCGCCCTGTTCGGAGGCCCGGGCGAGGGCGACGACGTTCTCGGCGTACGAGGTGGTCTTCAGGCCGGCCAGGGCGCCGCGTTCGTTCCGGGTCCAGGGGACCGTGATCACGGCGGTGGAGTCGGGGCGCCGACGGGTCTCGCCGATCGCCACCACCAGGGTCGGACCCCGGTCGCCGCGGTCGGAGCCGAGCGGGCCGTAGCCGCCGGTGTAGGTGATGCGCAGGCGCCCGAGGGGCATCGGGTTGGCCTCCAGGACGGCGGCGCAGGCGCGAGGGACCTCATCGGCGTCGGGGTCCGCGAGTCCCAGGCCGCGTGCCGAGCGGGTGAGCCGGTCGAGGTGCCGGGTCAGCGCGAACGGCCGCCCCCCGACAGCCTTGACGGTCTCGAAGATGCCGTCGCCGACGGTCAGTCCGTGGTCGAAGACGGATACGCGGGCGGACTCGGTGTCCTGGAGCCCGCCGTCGAGCCAGATCTTCACGAAAGGGTCCCTCCACTCACCTCGTACGACCCCGACGCTACCGCGAGCAGCCGGGCGGCCTTCAGTTCGGTCTCGTACCACTCCCCCTCGGGGTCGGAGCCCCAGGTGATCCCCGCACCGGCGCCGAAGCGCAGCACGGGGGCGTGCTCGGCGGTTCGGTCGATCCAGAAGGTACGGATGCCGACGGCGAGCTGGCCCGCGCCGCGGTCCGCGTCGACCCAGCCGATGCCGCCGCAGTAGGGGCCGCGGGGCGCGGTCTCCAGGGCGTCGATGATGCGCAGCGCGCTGGACTTGGGTGCCCCGCTGATCGAGCCGGCCGGAAAGGTGGCCTCGAGCAGTGCGGGCCAGCCCGTCTCCGGGCGCAGTTCGCCGCGGACCGTGGAGACGAGGTGGACCAGGCCGGGGTGCTTCTCGACGACGCACAGATCGGGCACGGACACGCTGCCGGTGCTGCAGACACGCCCGAGGTCGTTGCGGACCAGGTCCACGATCATCACGTTCTCGGCGTAGTCCTTGTCCAGGAGGTCCGCCTCGGTGCGCCCGGTGCCCTTGATCGGCCCGGATTCGACGATCCGGCCCGTGCGGCGCAGATAGAGTTCGGGGGACGCGGTGGCGATCTCCACACCGTGCTCCGACAGACGGATCGTTCCTGCGTACGGCGCCGGGTTGCCGCGTGCCAGCACGGCGGTCAGCGCGTCCACATCCGCGTCGGCAGCGACCGGCGCGGACAGCACCCGGCAGAGGTTGACCTGGTAGACCTCTCCGGTCGCGATGTGCTCACGGATCCTGCGCACCCCTGCCGTGTACGCGGCGCGGTCGAGTGAGGACTCCCAGTCACCGGCCGACGGTCCCTGCCATCCGCCCGGGCGCGGGGCGGGCACGGGCTCCTCCCGCACCTCGGCGAACCGGGCGCAGGTCACACGCCCTTCGTAGTCCGCGCAGACCGCCCAGAAACCGGTGGAGTCCAGGGCCGCCGGGTCGCTGGTGACATCGAGGAGACCGGTGGCGACGCGATCGCCGAAACGGGCAAGAGGAGGCAGGTGGGGCACGTGTCGAGTCTATGGCGGGTGTCCTGCGGGTGGCCCGGACATGTCCCCGTGGGTGCCCTGACCATGTCCTTGACCAGGTGCAGCGCAGCACGCTGCACAAACGCGTTTTTGTACTGGCCCGGGAATCCGCTAGAGTTCAACTCGTCGCCGGGACGTGTGAGCGTCCGAAACGACAAGCGGACGTAGCTCAGTTGGTAGAGCGCAACCTTGCCAAGGTTGAGGTCGCGAGTTCGAGCCTCGTCGTCCGCTCGAAGGAACCAGGGGACCTCCGGGTCCCCTGCACTCCTGGTGGAGTGGCCGAGAGGCGAGGCAACGGCCTGCAAAGCCGTCTACACGGGTTCAAATCCCGTCTCCACCTCCATGGACGATTAGCTCAGCGGGAGAGCGCTTCCCTGACACGGAAGAGGTCACTGGTTCAATCCCAGTATCGTCCACTGGTCCGCGAGGACCGCGGTCCACGGGGGCCTGTATGATCCCGGGGATCCCCGCGCGATTAGCTCAGCGGGAGAGCGCTTCCCTGACACGGAAGAGGTCACTGGTTCAATCCCAGTATCGCGCACGCAGCATCCATGGCCGTCTTTGAGGACCGGCTGTGGTCCCGAGGACGATTAGCTCAGCGGGAGAGCGCTTCCCTGACACGGAAGAGGTCACTGGTTCAATCCCAGTATCGTCCACACATCGAAGCCCCCGGCCCTGCGGCCGGGGGCTTCTTCGCGTCTCAGCTGGAGAACAGCATGTGGGCGAAGCTCTTGTGACCGTGATGGCCGTAGTGGCCGTGACCGCCGTGGTGGCCGCCGTGCGGGGCACCCCAGGCGGGAGCCGCCGGGTAGGCCTGAGGGGCGGCCGGGGGCGGCGGGGCGGGCTGTGCCCACTGGCTCTCCAGACGGGTCAGCGTCTCCAACTCCCCGTAGTCGAGGAAGATGCCGCGACAGCCGCTGCACTGCTCGATCTGGACGCCGTTGCGGTTGTACGTGTGCATCGGCGCATGACACTTCGGACACTGCATGGTCGGCTCAACTCCTCGCCGGTCGGTGGTGCTTCGCCAGGTAAGGACTCGCGCCCACGCTGGCCGGTTGCAGCCTACGTCGCACATCCCTGCGTCAATCCGGGTGGGGTGGTGCCCATTCGGGCGCAGGCATCGACCACGGCCTGCTCGACCTCGTCCAAGGGGCGGCGGGCGGCCGCGGACTTGGCCACGGCCAGGGCCGCCGTCTGGACGGTGAGGGCGCGGGCGGGGACGTCGAGGGCAGTCCAGGGGTCGCCGGCGGAGGGAACGGCGGGGCCGCCCTCGCCCCGGTACACCGAGAGGAAGCGGGACCACTCGTCGGGCGGGAGCAGTCCGCATGCGTACCAGGCGGCCGGGCGGGCCAGGTCCCAGGCCGGGTCGCCGACGCCGAGGTCGTCGACGTCGATGAGGAGCCAGGGACCCGTCTCGGCGGGGTGGCGCACGAGCTGGCCGAAGTGGAGATCACCGTGGCAGAGGGTGCGGGCGGACGGTGCGGGAGCCTCCGCGCGGGCCCAGGCCGGGAGCGCGGCCCAGGCGCGGAGAACGGGCTCGGCGGCGGGGTGCGGGCCGGCCGCGCTCAGCCGCCGGATGGCCCGCGCGGCCTTGGCGGGTCCGCGCATCGACGGAAGGCCGGGCGGGGCGGGTGCCCGGTGCAGCCGCGCGAGAAGGGCCGCGGCCGCCTCCCAGGGGGCGGCCTCCGGGGTGTCGGGGTCCACGGGGGTTCCGTACGGCCAGAAGGTCACCAGACGGCCGTGGAGGGGGACGGGGGCGGGGCGGAGGGGGGCGAGGAGGGTGTCCGGCAGCCCGGCGGCGGCGGTGAGGCGGAGCTGGAGGTGGACGGGGTCGGTGCCGGGGGCGTGGGCCTTGGCGACCGTGGCACCGTGGCGGACGACGGTGGCACTGTCGCTGCGCTCGGCGAGGACCGTGTGAGCGGTCGGGCAGTGGCAGTCGGTGCCGGGACTCGTGTGCACCGCGGCACGTGCGGTCGCGGCGAGTGCGGGCAGGAGTGCGTTCACGGGTCCCCTCGAATGCATACGGCTCTGTCCGGGAGCGTACGTGGAGGGGTTCGGCCGCAGATGAGGTGTGCAGGCGCCGGGACGGCGATCGACCGGATCCGCCAGCGCGACGCCGCTCCGGCCCGGAAAACGGCGCAACGCCCGCGCAGCTCCCCAGCTGCGCGGGCGTTTGTGCCGTCCGCCGCACCCCCGTCCCCACGGGGTTTCATGGGTGGATGTCCCCGCCCGGACCGCTCTTCCGGGCCTGGGGCGCCGCTCAGCGCCCCAGCATCACTCCCACGGACGACGCTTGTGTGACCACTGCCTCCCAGCCGCCGAAGGCGTACACGAGCAGGGCCGCCAGGGGAAGGACCATCGCGGTCGCCACCAGCGGGTGGCGACGGCCCTGACGGTGCGTACCGAACGCGAGGCCGAACGCCTTGCGTCCCTGCGTGCGGACCAGCGTCCGCGGTGCCGTCTGGGCCATGGTCCCTCTCCTGACCGTTGTGTGGTTGTCGTCGGCAGCGGCGGGTGACCGACCTCGGGGGACGAGTGCTGCACCCGCCGCTTGACCTCAAATCTAGGATCCTGGCGCCCCCGGGGCGTCATGCCCTCGTATCGATTGCCTGGCCTCCCGGAGGATGAGCGATGACCTGTGGTGTACTCCCCTGGGTGGAGACGAGGTCCTAGGTCTCAGGGTCATCCCCGAGGGGGTGTCTGCTATGCCCCTTCTGCTCGGATCCGTCCTCCCGTGGAACCGGCTGCTCCACCAGTGCGAGCACCCGGTTCGCCATAAAGCGGGCCGTCCGTACGACAGTCCCACTTCGGGTGACTTCGCTCACTTCCACGACTCCCCTGCGCACCGCCGTCTCCACCCGGCGGCCCGCCCTGCTCGCCACCACCTCGTAGGTGCGCGTCGTGTCACCGGCGTCCACGACTATCTCCACACGATCACCCTTCACGGGCTCAAACCCCCTTCGACGTAGGGTGGTTGAGATCAAGGGTGATGCGAAACCGCCCTGCTCGCACGCCCCCTGACCACCTCTCAATTCTCCCACCCGGCACTGACAATCGATCGATGGGAGAGGGCGCGGCCTCTGCGCGCACCCGGCCGCGGAAACGTAAGCTGTGGCTCGTCAAACGGACCGGGCAGCGGGGATGGACATGGCGATGATGCGCCTGAGGCGTGAGGACCCGCGTGTCGTCGGCTCGTTCAGGCTTCACCGGCGGCTCGGCGCGGGCGGGATGGGCGTCGTCTACCTGGGCTCGGACAAGCGCGGCCAGCGTGTCGCCCTGAAGGTGATCCGGCCGGATCTGGCGGAGGACCAGGAGTTCCGGTCGCGGTTCGCGCGTGAGGTCTCGGCGGCACGGCGGATCCGCGGCGGATGTACGGCGAGACTGGTGGCCGCCGACCTGGAGGCGGACCGTCCGTGGTTCGCCACGCAGTACGTGCCCGGCCCCTCCCTGCACGACAAGGTCGCCGATGCGGGCCCCCTCACCGCCGCCGAGGTGGCCGCGGTGGGCGCCGCCCTGTCCGAGGGGCTCGTGGCGGTGCACGAGGCCGGGGTCGTCCACCGCGACCTGAAGCCGTCCAACATCCTGCTGTCCCCGAAGGGGCCGCGGATCATCGACTTCGGCATCGCCTGGGCGACGGGCGCCTCGACGCTCACGCACGTCGGCACGGCCGTCGGATCGCCCGGCTTCCTCGCCCCCGAGCAGGTGCGCGGAGCCGCCGTCACCCCGGCCACGGACGTGTTCTCGCTGGGCGCCACGCTCGCGTACGCGGCGACGGGAGACTCGCCGTTCGGGCACGGCAGTTCCGAGGTCATGCTCTACCGGGTGGTGCACGAGGAACCCCAGCTGCACGGCATGCCGGACGCGCTCGCCCCGCTCGTCCGCGCCTGTCTGGCGAAGGACCCGGAGGAGCGGCCCAGCACGCTCCAACTCTCGCTGCGGCTCAAGGAGATCGCGACCCGGGAGGCCCAGGGGCTCGGGGGGGATGTGCGGCCGCCGTCGCAGCGGGGCGAGCCGGACCGGCCCACGGGCCGGCTCGCGGAGCAGTACGCGGATCAGCGCACCGTGCGGCGACCGCCGGGGCCGGGTACTCCCCCGCCCCGCAGCAACGGCTCCCGGCCGGGTGCGCGCCCGACACCGGCGCAGCGCAACTCGACTCGCTCCGGCGGCCGGCCCGTGCCGCGCAGCGGCGCCGGACGCCCCGCCCCCCGGACCACCGGAACCGGGCGGCGCCCGGCCAATCCGCGGCTGCTGCGCCAGCGCCTGATCGTCTTCGTGGTGGTGACGCTGCTGGTGGCACTGGGCATCGCGGCGGCCCAGGGCTGCCAGGGGCCCGCGCGAGGGCTGGACGACGGGAACGCCCACTGGGACGTCCGGCCCGAGCGGTCATACGCCTCCCCGGCCGCCGCTCTCGTGACCGACCGGCACCGCGGCGGGCTGAGCCAGGGCAGCTGACGGGTGAGCACCGAGCGGCGCCCGCGCTGATCCCTGCGCCCGTGCTCGGACGCCGGGGGACCGTCACAGCTGCGGCAGGATCCGTTCGAAGAACTCCCGGTCGCCGTCGAAGACCGGGTCCATCCCGAGGAACTCCTCGGCGGTCACCCAGCGGGCGTCGCCGACCTCCCCCGGGTCGGCGACCACTTCGTCCGTGCCCGGGTCCGCGGTCCACCAGTGGAGGCGGAAGATCCCGTCGTCGGTCTCGGACTCCCAGACCTTGGCCAGCGGGCGGACGGTCAGACCGACCTCCTCACGGACCTCCCTGACCAGCGCCTCCTCCTGGGTCTCGTCAGGTTCGAGCGTGCCGCTCAGCGGGGCCCAGTAGCCGGGGCGGCGCGCCGCGGGACCGCGTTTGATGACGAGCAACCGGTCGGCGCGGCGCAGCACCGCGACGATCGCCTCTCGCTGGGCCATCGGCCTGTCCGATCAGGGCTGGGGGCGACCGGTGGCCACCGCGTAGAAGGCGACGGCCGCCGCCGCGCCCACATTGAGCGAGTCCACGCCGTGGGCCATGGGGATGCGGACCCATTCGTCCGCGGCGACGAGCGCCTGGGTGGACAGACCGTCCCCCTCCGCGCCGAGCATCAGCGCGACACGGTCCATCCGGTGCGGCGCCGCCTCGTCGAGGCTCTTGGCCTTCTCGTCGGGCGTGAGCGCGAGCAGCGTGAAACCCGCCTCGCGCACCGAGTCCAGGCCCTTGGGCCAGGTGTCGAGACGGGCGTAGGGCACCGAGAAGACCGCGCCCATGGAGACCTTGACACTGCGGCGGTAGAGCGGGTCGGCGCAGTCGGGCGACAGCAGGACCGCGTCCATGCCGAGGGCCGCGGCGGACCGGAAGATGGCGCCGATGTTGGTGTGGTCGTTCACCGACTCCATGACCACGACCCGGCGAGCGGTCGCCAGGAGTTCGTCCGCCGTCGGCAGCGGCTTGCGCTGCATGGAGGCGAGCGCTCCGCGGTGCACGTGGTAGCCGGTCACCTGTTCGGCGAGTTCCGGGCTCACCGCGTACACCGGGGCCGGGAGTTCGTCGATGACGTCCCGCATGACGTCGACCCACTTGGCCGACAGCAGCATGGAGCGCATCTCGTAGCCGGCTTCCTTGGCTCGCCTGATGACCTTCTCGCCCTCGGCGATGAACAGGCCCTCGGCGGGTTCGCGCTTGCGGCGCAGCTCTACGTCGGTCAGGCCCGTGTAGTCGCTCAGGCGCGGGTCGTCGGGGTCCTCAACGGTGATGAGATCGGCCACAGGGTGATACTGCCTTGTCCTGGGGGCGGTGCCAACGGCTGGAACGGGCCGGGTTACCGCGGGTTACGAATGGGTCTGTCCGGTTCCTGTCAGCCCACCGGGCGCGGGCCTGTCTGCACGACCTCGCCGATGACGATGACGGCCGGGGGCTTCACGTCCTCGGTCCGCACGGCCTCGGCGACCGTCGCGAGCGTGGCGTCGACCCGGCGCTGGGCGGCGGTGGTGCCCTCCTGGACCAGGGCGACGGGGGTCTCGGGCGCCTTGCCGTGGGCGACGAGCGTGTCGGCGATCTTCCCGATCTTGTCGACGCCCATGAGGATCACCAGCGTCCCCCTGAGCCTCGCCAGCGACGGCCAGTCGACCAGCGAGCGCTCGTCGTCGGGAGCGACATGGCCGCTGACCACGGTGAACTCGTGTGCGACACCGCGATGGGTGACCGGAATGCCTGCCGCACCCGGCACCGAGATCGAACTGGAGATGCCCGGGACCACGGTGCACGGGATGCCCGCCTCGGCGAGCGCCTGGACCTCCTCCATGCCGCGGCCGAAGACGAACGGGTCGCCGCCCTTGAGCCGTACGACCGACTTGCCCTGCCGGGCGTGCTCGATCAGCGCGTTGTTGATCGCCTCCTGGGCCATGAAGCGGCCGTACGGGATCTTCGCCGCGTCGATCACCTCGACGTGCGGCGGGAGTTCGGTCAGCAGGTCGCGGGGGCCGAGCCGGTCGGCGATGACGACGTCCGCCTCGGCCAGCAGGCGCCGGCCTCGCACGGTGATCAGATCGGGGTCGCCGGGGCCACCGCCGACCAGCGCCACACCGGGCGTACGCGTGCGGTGGTGCGGGGCGACGAGCGTTCCGTCGCGCAGGCCCTCCACGACGGCGTCGCGGATCGCGGCGGTGTGACGGGGGTCCCGGCCCTGCGGTCGCGTGGTGAGCACGGCCACCGTGACGCCTTCGCTGTGACCGGTCGCCGGGGTCCAGGCGGTGGCCGCGTCGGCGTCGTCGGAGCGCACGCACCACACGCGGCGGCGCTCGGCTTCGGCGGAGGCGGCGGCGTTGGCCTCGGGGTCGCTGGTGGCGATCAGGGCGTACCAGGCCTCTTCCAGGTCCCCCGGCCGGTACGGACGCTGCAGCCAGGTGATCTCACCCGCGGCCACCATCGCCTCCACCGAGGGAGTCGCTTCGGGGGACACCAGATGGACGTCCGCGCCGGCCGCGATCAGCGCGGGCAGACGGCGCTGCGCGACCTGGCCGCCGCCGAGGACGACCACACGGCGACCGGTCAGACGGAGCCCTACGGGGTATGGGGGGTGTTCGGCCATGGAGGTGCGGCTCCTCGTCCAGGCGGTACGGAAGGGGCCTCTGCGGCGTTGGAGCGGCCCTGACATGGGGATTTTAGGCGCCACGGGCAAGCGCGGAGCCGGGCGGGGCCGGACGGCGCGGTCCGATGCGGGCGTCATGCGCGGGCTGTGTCCACCCGTTCCGCCAGAACGGAACGGGTGGGCACAGCCCTGCAACTGCTTCGCCGGGCCCTACTTCTCGGTGACCCCGGCCGAATCGAAGGTCGCCACCTCGTGCATCGCCCTCGCCGCGCTCTGCACGAGCGGCAGGGCGAGGAGCGCGCCCGTACCCTCGCCGAGGCGCAGGTCCAGGTCGACCAGGGGGCGCAGCCCCAGCTTGTTGAGGGCGGCCACGTGGCCGGGCTCGGCGCTGCGGTGGCCGGCGATGCAGGCCGAGAGGGCCTCGGGGGCGATGGCACGGGCCACCAGGGCCGCGGCGCCCGCGCTGACACCGTCCAGGATCACCGGCGTGCGCAGGGAGGCGCCGCCGAGCAGCAGACCGACCATCGCAGCGTGCTCCAGGCCGCCGAACGCGGCCAGGACGCCGATCGGATCGGCCGGGTCGGGCTGGTGGCGTTCGATGGCGCGGCGCACGACCTCGGTCTTGCGGGCCAGCGTCTCGTCGTTGATGCCCGTACCGCGGCCCGTCACCTCGGACGGGTCGGTGTCCGTGTAGACCGCGATCAGGGCGGCCGAGGCCGTCGTGTTGGCGATGCCCATCTCGCCCGTGAGCAGCGCCTTGTTGCCTGCCGCGACCAGGTCCCGGGCGGTCTCGATGCCGACCTCGATCGCCTGCTTGACCTCCTCGCGGGTGAGCGCGGGACCGGTCGTCATGTCGGCCGTGCCCGGGCGGACCTTGCGCGGCAGCAGGCCGGGGGTCGCGGGCAGGTCGGAGGCCACACCGACGTCGATGACGCAGACCTCGGCGCCCACCTGGCTGGCGAAGGCGTTGCAGACCGCTCCGCCGCCGAGGAAGTTGGCGACCATCTGGCCGGTCACCTCCTGGGGCCAGGGGGTCACGCCCTGGGCGTGCACCCCGTGGTCGCCCGCGAAGATGGCGACGGCCGCGGGTTCCGGGATCGGGGGCGGGCACTGCCGGGACAGTCCGGACAGCTGAGCGGAGATGATCTCCAGCATGCCGAGCGCACCCGCCGGCTTGGTCATCCGCTTCTGCCGCTCCCAGGCCTCGCCGAGCGCCTTGGCGTCCAGCGGCCGGATGCTCGCCACGGTTTCGGCGAGCAGGTCGTGCGGCTCCTCGCCGGGCAGTGCGCGACGGCCGTACGTCTCCTCGTGCACGACCCAGGACAGCGGGCGGCGCTTGGACCAGCCCGCCTGCATCAGCTCGGGCTCCTCCGGGAACTCGTCGACGTAGCCCACGCACAGATACGCCACGACCTCCAGGTGCTCGGGCAGACCGAGGGATCGGACCATCTCGCGCTCGTCGAAGAAGCTGACCCAGCCGACGCCGAGGCCCTCGGCGCGGGCCGCGAGCCACAGGTTCTCCACCGCGAGCGCGGAGGAGTACGGGGCCATCTGCGGCTGGGTGTGCCGGCCGAGGGTGTGGCGGCCGCCGCGGGTCGGGTCGGCGGTGACGACGATGTTCACCGGGGTGTCGAGGATGGCCTCGATCTTCAGTTCCTTGAACTGCTTCGCCCGGCCCTTGGGCAGCGACTTGGCGTACGCCTCGCGCTGACGCTGGGCCAGTTCGTGCATGGTGCGGCGGGTCTCGGCCGAGCGGATGACGACGAAGTCCCACGGCTGGGAGTGGCCCACGGAGGGGGCCGTGTGGGCTGCCTCCAGGACACGCAGCAGCACGTCGTGCGGGATCGGGTCGCTGCGGAAGCCGTTGCGGATGTCGCGGCGCTCGCGCATCACGCGCAGCACGGCCTCGCGCTCGACCTCGTCGTAACCGGGCGCCGCCGGGCCGGTGGACTCTCGTACCTCTTCCACTGCGGCCGTGCTCTCTTCCTGGTCGGCGGCCCTGGTGTCCAGGTCCTCCGCCTGCTGTGCGACTACGGGCTCCGGGTCCGCGAGGAGCGGCTCCGGGGCGGTTGACTCGCCCTCACGGGGGGCGGGAACCGTGGCGACGGGTTCCTCCGCCGCCGGGCCGGCGGCCGGCTGCTCCTGCGGGGCGGCCGCCGCGGCGGGTTCTTCGCCGGTCTGCTGCTCCCGCTCGGGCAGCGGCGGCACACGCAGGGCGTGGGGCGGGGTCGGGGCGAGGTACGGCGTGGTCGGCACCGTGCCCTCGACGGGCACGAAGTGGCCGAGCGAGTGGTCCGCGGAGAACTCCGCTCCGGCACCGGGGGCACCGGACTGCTCACCGGACGCGGGCAGTCCGCCGTGCGCCTGCACACCGTGCGGCGGGGTCGAGGACGCCTCGGACTCCGCGGACCGGGCGGCGCCCACCGGCTGGACCTGGTCGGGCTCGGCGACCGCAAGGCGCCGCCGCCGGGCGGTGCGTTCCGGCGCGGGCTTCTCGAAGTGCGCCTCCGCGCCTTCTGCTTCTGCCGTGGTGTCCTCGACGGAGCCGACGGGAGCAGCGGGGCGAAGCTCGGGCGCGTGCGGGTCCGGTACGAGGGGCACGGCCTGGGCGGGGTCCTCCTCAGCCGGAGCCGAGGCGGCGGGCTCGGCGGCCGGCGGAGGAGACAGCGCGATGTCGTCGAGGGCGGAGGCGTGAATCCCGGCGCCGTGGGAGGACGTGCCGATGCCGGCGGCGTCGGCCGGTCCGGCGTGCGGGGTCTCGTCCGCGGGATGTGCGGTGTCCGGTACCGGCGCGAAGGACCCGGCGTCCGGCGCGGCTTCCGGGAACGGCGGGGGGACCGGAACGGGCGTGGCGTCCGTGGACGCTACCGGCTCGGCGATCGGGGTGTGCGGGAAACGCGGGCCCTCCGGGGCGGGCGCGGCCTCAGCCGTCGGCATGACCTCGGGGGTGGGTTCGTTGTGGGCCGCGCTCGGAGTGTGCGGGGCCGCCTGCTCTGCCGCAGCCGTGCCCGCGAGGTCGTGGGGAGCGGCCGGGCCGTACAACGGATCGGTGCCGAACGGCGCTCCGAGGGCCTGGAATCCCGCCGAACCAGCCGGGATCGCCTGTGCGTGGAACGCACCGGACCCCTCCGCGACCATGACCGCGGCCTCGGGCGCGGCCGGCGCCGGCTCGGACGCCGATGCAGGGACACCCATTTCTTCGGCCGTCGCCCCGGAACCCACCGCCGGCACGAACTGCGTCTGCGCGGACGCGTCCCACGGCGCCGCCGCCTGCGGGGAGTTCTCCCCCAGCTGGTGCACGTCGAGGTACTCGGGCCCGGTCGTCGGCGGCCCGGAGGGGCGCATCGGCGCGGCGGCCGGGCCCCGGTCGGCGAGCGAACGCACCAGGCTGGAGGAGTTGTCCGGGGTGGGCGGACCGAGGTGCAGCGGGCGGCGTGCCGGCGTCGCGGGGGGCGGCATCCGCACCGCGCCGAGGTCGATCGAGCCGCTGTCCCGGCCGGACGTCTCGTGCGGGCCCGGCTCGTGGTGGAACGACGCCGGGGCCGGGGCGGGCTGCGGCATCTCGTTGCCCCACGCGCCCTGCTGGCCGGGCATCAGGAGCAGGTCGTCGTCTTCCACGGCGGCGGTGTCGGAGTGGTCGAGGTAGGTGTACGCGCCCGGCGCGAGGACGCCCGGCTGCTCCACCATGCCTGCGTTCTCCGGCAGCCCCTCGCCCGGGACCTGGCCGGTGTCGGTCATGCGTACCCCTCGCCCATCGGTTTAGTGCTTCCACGGCCAGCTCGCCCGGAACGTCGCGCCGACCGCCCGCAGTGAAGAACGAGCGTGCGTGCCCAGCGGCACGAACGACCCGGCAACAATGACGACAAAGCCCTTGAACGGCATTGTCGCGGTCGTCCCGCCGTCACGACAGGTTGATCCGCGACGACCCGCTGTGGACTGCGCCACGTTGCGCGCCCTCCGGTTCTGCCGTACCACACTTGCCTCAAAAGGGGCACGGTTTCCGGACATTGGCTGACGAATGCCGGATCACCCTAGTGCGGTGCGACGGTCGGCCAGCCTACCGCGCCGGTACGACAACCGGATCACGGGGCGCGTTCAGGCAGTCGCCCACTGAGCAGGAACGCGACACTCCGTTCCTTCTCCGCCCAGGCACGCGTGTCGAGTTCGACGGACTGCAGCAGCGCGCACTCGACGTCGTAGCCGTGCTCCGAGAGGTCCCTGCCGACGAGTTCGGCCGCGTCGCGGGTCGCGGCATGCGCGACGATGCACTGCGGGCGGCGGTCGGCGACGGCCGAGACCACCGCGGCTCCCCCGCCCCCGACGCGCACGACGTCCGGTTCGGGCAGGTTCTCCAGGATGTGCGGGGCGGTGCCGTGCACGATCTGGAGCTGGACCCCGAAGCGGCGGGCGACGGCAGCCGTACGGCCGCAGGCGTCCGGGTCGCTGTCCACGGCGATGACGGCGGCTCCGCAGCGGGCGGCCTCCGCGGCGAAGGCCCCGCTGCCACTGCCGATGTCCCATACGAGGTCACCCACCCGCGGCCCGAGGCGGGCGAGTTGCGCGGCGCGCAGCAGATCCGTTTCGCCTTCGCCGAGTCCCCCGCCGTACGCGTCGGCGGGCAGCGCCCAGCCGCGCGGTCCCGCACCCGGATCGCGTCCGGCGAGCCAGCCGCCGCCGTCGGCCGCGGTCACGGGTCCGCCGATGACGATGACGACGTTGGGATCGCGCCAGGTGTGGTCGGCCGCCTTGTCGGAGGTGACGACCGTGACCTGTTCCCGCTCGGTGCCGAGTTCCTCGCAGATGACGAAGGTGCGATGGACCCCGTCGAGCAGCAGGCCGAGTTCGGCGGGCCCGGCGCCCGGAGAGGTGAGTACGGCGACCTTCGTATGGGCACGGCATACGTTCACGGCCCGCCGCAGGGTGCGGCGGTGTGCGACGACCACCTGTGCGTCGTCCCAGGGCATCCCGGCACGGGCGAAGGCGGCGGCGACCGAGGAGACCGCCGGCACGACTTCGACCTCGAGGCCGAACTCGGGGGCCCGCAGTGTGCGCACGACGCCGAAGAAGCCGGGGTCGCCGTCGGCGAACACGACGGCGGTGCCGCGGTGCGCGGCGATACGGCGGGCGGCGAGGCCGACGCTGCCGAGGCGGATGCGCTCGGCCGTCGGCGGCACCTCGGGCAGCGCGAGGTGGTGGGCGGCGCCGGCGACGAGCGTGGCGGCACCGAGGGCGGAGCGCGCCGCGGCGGTCAGCGGCGAGCCGTCCCAGCCGATCACCGTGACCCGGTCGGCCATCGTCGTCAGTCTCCAGGGGGTTTGCGCAGGTCGTCAGGAGGGCAGCCCGCACGGCAGGCACCGTGAGGGTACCCGGTGCGGCTCGGAGCCCCCGCCCCGGGCCCGGCCGGTGGGAGCGGTCCCCCGGTGTCAGTTCCAGTTCGAGAACGACGTGAAACCACCGGTGTCGGCCAGCTCCTCACTTACCCCGTCGAGGTCCTCGGGCAGCAGGCTCCAGATGATGAGGTCGGTGCGGACGTCGGTCCACTCGCCGTCGTCGCCCCTGGTACGCGCTATCCAGGCGCCGCGCAGGACGCCCTCGCTGATGCAGCCGATCTTCTGGGCGACCTGCTGGGAGGCGGTGTTGTCGGCGGCGGTGCGCAGCTCCAGGCGCTCGAACCACTGATCGCGGAAGAGCCACTGCGCGGTGGCGAAGGCCGCCTCGGAGGCGTACCCCTCTCCGCGCGCCCAGGGGGCGATGACGTAGGCGATCTCGGCCGAACGCACCCGCCAGTCGGTGTTCCGCAGGTGGAGCGTGCCGACCAGGCGCTGGGTGAGGAACTCGGTGACCGCGAAGACGATGCCGCGGCCCTCGGCACGCTCCGCCGGCGCGAGTTCGGTGATCCAGCTGCGGGCGTGGGCCTCGGTGTAAGGCTGCGGCACGGAGGTCCAGGCGGTGACGAGCTCGTCGTTCATCATCTCGGCGAAGGCGTCGATGTCCGGCTCCTCGAGAGGGCGCAGTACCAACCGCTCCGTGCTGATGGAGACGTTGGGGAAGGTGCCAGTCATGCGCCGCTCCGTATCCTTCGGAAGACCTTCAGGGCCTGCTGAACTGCCCAGCATGCAGCATGAAAGCACCTAACCGCACCACGGGGTCCGCTCCCCCCTGAGGGAGCGGACCCCGTGCGTGGCGATACGCGGTATACGCGTCGTCAGCGGTGGGCCGGGGGTGTTCAGAAGGACGGGAGGACGGATCCGGCGTACTTGTCCTCGATGAACTTCTTCACCTCGGGAGAGGTGAGGAGCGCGGCCAGCTTCTTCACGCGCGGGTCCTTCTCGTTGCCCTTCTTGACCGCGAGGAAGTTGCCGTACGGGTTGTTCTTGGCGGACTCCAGGACCAGGGCGTCCTTGGCGGGCTTGAGGCCCGAGGAGAGGGCGTAGTTGCCGTTGATCACCGCGGCGTCCACGTCGTCCAGGGAGCGCGGGGTCTGGGCGGCCTCCAGCTCCTTGAACTTCAGGTTCTTCGGGTTCTTGGTGATGTCCTGCGGGGTCGCCTCGGTGCCCACGCCGCTCTTGAGCTCGATGAGTCCGTTGGTGGCGAGCAGCTTGAGGGCCCGCGCCTCGTTCACCGTGTCGTTGGGGATGGCGACGGTCGCACCGCTCTTCAGGGCGTCGGTGCTCTTGACCTTGTGGGAATAGAGACCGAGCGGCTCCAGGTGCACCGTGACGACGGGCACGATGTGGGTGCCGTTCTTCTTGTTGAAGTCGTCGAGGTACGGCTGGTTCTGGAAGTAGTTGGCACCGACCGACCCGTCCTCGGTCGCCGTGTTCGGCGTGACGTAGTCGGTGAACTCCTTCACCTCCAGGTCGAGGCCCGCCTTCTTCGCCAGGTTCTGCTTGACGAAGTCGAGGATCTCGGCGTGCGGGGCGGGGCTCGCGGCGACGACCAGCGGGCCGCTGTAGTCGGCGGAGGCGGAGGAGCTCTTGCCGGAGCCGCAGGCGGTAAGCCCCACGGTGAGGGCTCCGGCGGCGAGGACGGCGGCGGTGATCTTGGCAGTGTTACGCACGAAAAGTGCCTTTCCTGATGGGTGGTGCGACCCCGTCGCGGGTGGGAACGGGGAGATCGGGGCGAAGGATTCAGGCGGCCTTGCTCGCATCGGCCGTGGCGGCCTCGGCGGTGGCCGCCGGTGCGGCGGGCGCCTCGTCCTTGAGCAGCCTCAGCCGGGGCGCGGCCGACGAGCCACCGCCGCGACGGTGCAGGGCGCGGGCCGCGTAGTCGCCGGCGAACTGGATCAGCGAGATGACGACGGCGAGGATCGCCACGGTGATCCACATCATCTGGGTCTCGAAGCGCTGGTAGCCGTAGCGGATGGCGATGTCGCCCAGGCCGCCGGCTCCGACCGTGCCCGCCATCGCCGAGTAGCCGATGAGGGCGACGACCGTGGTGGTGGCGGAGGAGATCAGCGAGGGCAGCGCCTCCGGGACGAGGACCTTGCGCACCACGGTCCAGGTGTTGCCGCCCATCGCCTGCACGGCTTCCACCAGTCCGCCGTCCACTTCGCGGACAGCCGTCTCGACCAGGCGCGCGAAGAAGGGGATCGCGCCGATGGCGAGCGGCACGATGGCGGCCTCACGGCCGATCGTCGTTCCCGTGATCGTGCGCGTGAAGCTCATCAGCGCGACCATCAGGATGATGAACGGCATCGAGCGGGCGACGTTCACGACCTGTCCGATGACCTTGTTGGCGAGGACGTTCTGAAGAAGCCCGCGGCGGTCGGTCAGTACGAGCAGGATGCCGAGCGGCAGACCGCCGGCGACCGCGATCAGGGTGGACCAGCCGACCATGTAGAGGGTGTCCCAACACGCCTGGGACAGCAGCGGCTGCATCTCGGACCAGGTCACTGTGCACCGTCCTTCACCAGCACGGGCTCCTGGCCCAGCACGTCGATCTGCAGCCCCTGCTCGCGCAGGAAGCCGATCGGTACGACGTTCTCCTCGTAGGCGCCGGGCAGTTCGATGCGCATCCGGCCGACCTGCCTGCCGCCCACGGTGTCCATCGCGGCGCCGAGTATCGAGATGTCGATGTTGTAGGTGCGCGCGAGCTGCGAGACGACGGGCTGTGTGGCGGCGTCGCCGTGGAAGGTGACGTCGACGACGGTGCGGTCGTCGCCGGACGCGTCGCCGCTGACCGGGAAGAGCGCGGCGGCCAGTTCGGAGCCGGGGGTGGCGAGCAGCTCGCTGACCGTGCCGGACTCGACGATGCGGCCCTTCTCCATGAGGGCGGCCGAGTCGCAGATGGTCTTCACGACGTCCATTTCATGGGTGATGAGCAGGACCGTCAGGCCCAGCCGGCGGTTGAGGTCGCGCAGCAGCTGGAGGATCGAGCGCGTGGTCTCCGGGTCGAGCGCGCTAGTCGCCTCGTCGGAGAGGAGCACCTTGGGGTCGCCCGCGAGGGCGCGTGCGATGCCGACGCGCTGCTTCTGACCGCCGGAGAGCTGGGCCGGATAGGCCTTGGCCTTGTCTGCCAGGCCTACCAGATCGAGCAGTTCCAGGGCCTTGCGGGAACGTTCCTTCCCAGACCGGCCGAGGATTTCGAGGGGCAACTCGACATTGTCCTGCACGGTGCGGGAGGACAGCAGATTGAAGTGCTGGAAGACCATGCCGATACGGCTGCGCGCCTGCCGGAGCTCCTTGCCGGCGCGCGGTCCGCGGCGGGCGAGCGCGGTGAGGTCCTGGCCGGCCACGGTGACCGTGCCGGAGGTGGGGCGCTCCAGGAGGTTGACGCAGCGGATGAGCGTGGACTTGCCGGCGCCGGACTGGCCGATGACGCCGAACACCTCGCCCTCGCGTACATGCAGGTCGACCCCGTCGAGGGCGGTCACCTCGCGGTCGCGCGAGCGGCCGGCCCGGTAGGTCTTGGTAAGGCCCGATGTGGTGATCACTGGGTTTCCGTCACTGTCGAGTGCAGGCGTGGATGTGCGCCGGGCACGGGTGCATGCGTGGGAACGCGGCACGGTTCTCGCGTTGGCGATCGAACCAGGGAGAACGTGTGCGCTGAGGCTCAGTCACGTACGAAGAAGGCGTACGGACATGCCACGGCGGTCTCGCTTCGGGGCGCGAGGCTCTGGGCGGTGCGGGGGCCCTCTAGCAGGCGCACATTCGACACATACAACGAGCACCGGGCGTCATGGTCGCCTCGGTCGCAAAGGTGCGGTCGCTCGTCGTGGTCATGGGCCAAGTAAAGCAGACGCACAACCGCACCCTGTCCACGGCTGTCCGCATGGCGGACAGCCGTGGACACTTCAGCCGCGGGTGCGGACCTCCACGGAACCGCCCTCGACCAAGGCGGACAAGGCCGAGAGGTCCTTCACCACCAGGTCGGCGTCCAGTTCATGGGCGCCGTGTGTTGTGGCCAAGGCCACGGTGGTCATACCGGCGGCGCGTCCGGCCCCCAGGCCCGCGGGGGCGTCCTCGAAGACGACGCAGCGGGACGGCTCGACACCCAGCGCACGGGCGGCGAGGAGGTAAGGCTCGGGATCGGGCTTGCCGCGCGTGACGTCCTCCGCGGCGACGAGGGTCTTGGGCCGGATGCCGACGGCCTCGAGACGGGCTTCGGCGAGGCGGCGCGTCGCGGAGGTGACGACGGCCCAGCGGTCGGCAGGCAGCGAGTCCAGGAACTCCCGGGTGCCCGGCAGCAGACGGACACCTCCGTTCGGCACGTCCTCGACCTCCAGTCGCTCGATACGCGCGACAGCCTCGGGGACGACGTCGGCGGGCAGCAGGTCGGCCGCTATGTCCACGGCGGTGCGGCCGTGCAGCTGGATGCGCCCGAACTGCTCGGCGGTGACCCCGTACTCGTGCGCCCACCGCGTCCAGCACCGCCTGACCGACTCGAGGGATGAGACGAGCGTCCCATCGTTGTCGAACAGCAGCGCGTCAGCATGGATCTTCATGCCCCCGACCCTACGGAGTCGGCCCGGGGGCGAGCGCATCGGGCCTTTTGGCCCGTAATAGGGTCACGGCATGCTTGATGCCCTGACACTGGTGACCGGTGTCGCCGCGTTGCTGCTCGCCGCCTGGTGCGGCTGGGCGGCTCACCGAGATCAGCCCACCAAGGACTGGCACTTCATCGGCATGGCCGTGCTGACGTTGCTGGTCCTGGTCCAGCTGGTCGTCGGCATCGTCCAGCTGGCGCGCGGCGAGAAGGCGGAGCAGGGCACGACGATCTTCGTGGCGTATCTGATCGGCGCCTTCGCATGCATCCCGGCGGTGGGGTTCATGTCGCTGGCCGAGCGCACGCGCTGGGGCTCGGTGACGGTCGCGGCCGGCGGTGTGGTCCTCGCCGTGCTGGAGGTGCGGCTCTATGACATCTGGGGAGGGTGAGATGACGGCCACACAGGACAAGCCGGTGAGGACGCGGCTGATCAGCGGACCGGGCATGCTGCTCGTCTGGCTGTACGGCGTGATGGTGGTCGGCGCGGTGTCGCGTTCGGTGGTGCAGATCTCGACCGAGTTCGACAAGGCTCCGCTGGCGTACTCCCTGTCCGCGGTCGCCGGCCTCGTCTACGGCTTCATCACGTACTCCCTGGTCCGCGGCGGCGAGACGGCCCGGCGGGCGGCACTGGTGTGCTGCGCGGCCGAGTTGGCGGGAGTTCTGATCGTGGGCACGTGGACGCTGGTGGAGCCGTCGGCGTTTCCGGACGCGACCGTGTGGTCGGACTACGGCATGGGGTACATCTTCATTCCGGTGCTGTTGCCGTTGTCCGCCATGTACTGGCTGCGCAAGGCGCAGGCGCGGCAAGAGGGCGTCTGAGGCGATCGGGGCGCGCCCCTTGCGGGGCGCGTTCCCTCAGGCCGTCGTCGCGTAGGAACCCGCCGGTACCTGCTTCTCCAGGATGATCATCGGTACGCCGTCGGCGCCCTGTGACGTGCCGACCGTCTCGTAGCCGACCCGGCGGTACAGGCGCAGATTGCCCTCACTGCGGTGGCCGGCGCTGAGGCGGAGCTTCTTCGCGCCGCGCTCCTCGACCAGCGCGGCCTCCGCGGCACGCAGCAGCCGGGCGCCGATGCCGTGACCCTGGAGCCGCGGGTGCACACAGAGCTTGCCGATGGACGCCGCGCCGTCCTCGGTCACGCTGCCGCGCACCGAGCCGACGACCTCTTCGCCCAGCCGCGCCACGAAGACGCAGTCGGAGGTGACCTCCTCGCGGACCGATTCGAGGCTCTGGACGAGCGGGTCGATGCGGTAGTTGCCGTACAGCGCGGCCTCGCTCTGGAAGCACAGGTACTGCAGCCTGAAGATCTGCTCGGCATCCTGCTCGGTCGCCACCGAGATGGTCACGCTCATGCCCATGTGCGCACTCCTCCCGCTCACCTGATCGCCTGTTGTTCCACACTCCTATCCCCGCACTTCGTGAGCCGCAACCTCCGCCGTCATCAATCGACGTAGACATCCTAGACATTTGGAGCGTTCCGGTCCGAGACTGCCCTGTGAGATACCCAACTCCCCCGCGATTTCCCGGTAGGTCAGATCCCGCGGGGAGAGCAGCGCGGCCACGAGACGGGGGCAACGCCCGGGCAACCGGCGCACAGCCGCGTACAGGTCCCGGCGGCGGGCCGCGATGAGCGCCTGCTGCTCTGGGCCGGGACACAGTTCGTCCGCGGGCTCGGTGCGGTGGGACAGTTCGAGACGAGCGGTGCGGCGGCCGCGGCGCGCCTCGGAGCGCACGGCCCGGCGCAGCCATCCCGGGACGTCGACCGGCGGCCGGTCCGCCGCGAGCCGTTCCAGGAGCCGTAGCCAGACCGCCTGTTCCAGGTCGCCCGGCTCCATCCCGAATATGTACGCCTCCGCCGACGCCTCGGCGGCGAGCAGGGGACGCAGGACCGTGAGCATCTCGTGGGTCACGTCCGGCGTGACGCGGCCGCCCCGGCAAGAGGTTGCCGGGGCGGCCGTAAGTCACCCCAACCGGGGCGAGAGTCCGCTGCGTTGACGCGGGCCCGCTGTTCAGCCGCGGAGGAAGTCCGCGCGGGCGAGCAGTCCGGTGTCGGCGTTGTCGGTGAAGACACCGTCGATGCCGGTGGCGAAGTACGTCTTGAAGGCACCGAAGGCGTCGCCGTAGCCGTCCACCTCCGTGCCCTTGCGGAATTCCGCGGGCAGGAACGGGTTCTCGTTGCGCATCGTGTACGGGTGCAGGATCAGGCCCACCTTGTGCGCGTCGGCGACGAGCGTGGTCGGCTTGGTGAGGCGGCCGTTCGCGTCCTTGGGGATGATCAGGTCCAGTGTGGGACCGATGCCCTGCGCGTAGCCGGCGATCTCCCGCAGGCCCCGCGGCGTGATCAGGTCGGCGACGGTGCGCGCGTCGCCCGCGTCCACGAAGTCCCAGGGGCGGCTGTCGGCGGTGGAGAGCAGGACGACGAGCGGGTTGTCGACCAGCTTGTTCAGCCGCTCGATGCTGCCGGGCTCGAAGGACTGCAGGATGACCGGCGAGTTCCGCTTGTCCTTGCCGTACTTGCGCAGCAGCTTGGCGACCCGCTCCTCCAGGCCCAGGCCGAGCTTGCGGAAGTAGGTGGGGTGCTTGGTCTCGGGGTAGATCCAGACCTGCTTGCCGCGCTTACGGGTCTGCTCGTCCTGCCACTTCAGGACCTCTTCGAAGGTGGGGATCTCCCAGTGGCCGTTGTAGAGGGTGTTGTGCGGGCGGTTGGCCGGGATCCGCTCGATCGCGCGCAGGGTCTTCAGCTCGGCGAGCGTGAAGTCCTCGGTGAACCAGCCGGTGGCGGGCACGCCGTCCAGGACCTTGGTGGTCTTGCGGCCCGCGAACTCGGGGTGGTCCGCGACATCGGTGGTCCCGCCGATCTCCGGCTCGTGCCGGCACACGAGGTGGCCGTCCTTGGTGGGCGCCAGGTCGCCGGCCTCGACGATGTCGGCACCGAGGTCGAGGGCCAGCTGGTAGGAGCCGAAGGTGTGTTCCGGCCGGTAGCCGCTCGCCCCGCGGTGCCCGATGATCGCGGGCACGGGCAGGCTCTTCAGCCCGGCGCTGGGCCGCGCGTCCGCCGCCGCGGCACCGGGCAGTCCGAGGACCGCTCCGCTCGCGCCGAGGACCGCGGCCCCGAGCAGCGCCCGTCGTCCCGTTCCTCGCCCCTGCTCGTACGACTCCTGGGTCGCCATGAGTGCCCTCCCGTGACATCTGTCGAAGCGGGTCGATCGTAGGTCTGTACCGATGACGGCCGGGAGACGCGCGCGGGAACGCGTGGCGGACGTGCGCCGTCCTGCCGGCTGCATGACGGAGGGCTTACGGGGCACTCGTAGTGACGGACCGTCACCCTCCGGCGCGATGTCCGTCACACCCGTCCGGCGGATGACGAACGTGCGACAAGGCGTCGTCGCAGGTAAACACTCGTCAACGACGCGATTTCGCAGTGTGACCCGATGTGCGACACGGCGGTTGTCGCGAGTATCGTCCTCACCTGCACAGACTCATACCGCATCCCTTGGCACCGGAGGGTACGTTGTCCCGCTTCGCGCTCATCAAGGCAGTGCTCGGACCGATCATGCGCCTGATGTTCCGCCCACAGGTGGAGGGCGCGGAGCGCATCCCGGGCGACGGCCCCGTCATCCTGGCCGGCAACCACCTGACGTTCATCGACTCGATGATCCTGCCGCTGGTCTGCGACCGTCAGGTCTTCTTCATCGGCAAGGACGAGTACGTCACCGGCAAGGGCCTCAAGGGCCGGCTGATGGCCTGGTTCTTCACCGGCGTCGGCATGATCCCGGTCGACCGCGACGGCGGCAAGGGCGGTGTCGCGGCGCTGATGACCGGGCGCCGGATCCTCGAGGAGGGCAAGCTCTTCGGCATCTACCCGGAGGGCACGCGGTCTCCCGACGGCCGCCTGTACCGGGGGCGCACCGGTATCGCGCGGCTGACGCTGATGACCGGGGCGCCCGTCGTCCCCTTCGCGATGATCGGCACCGACAAGATCCAGCCCGGCGGCGCCGGCCTGCCCCGGCCGAGCAAGGTCACGGTCCGCTTCGGCGAGCCGATGGAGTTCTCGCGGTACGAGGGGATGGACCGGGACCGGTATGTGCTGCGGGCCGTGACCGACTCCGTGATGACGGAGGTCATGCGACTGTCGGGGCAGGAGTACGTGGACATGTATGCCACGAAGGCGAAGGAAGCGGCGTAGCGAAGGCCGAGGGCTCATCCGTGCCGTCGGCGGCGTCCCGCTGGGCGGGCGTGGGTGCGTCGTGAGGGTTCGCGCGGTTTCCGCGCCCGTCGTGGGCGCGGACCCTCCGCCCGCCCGGGGACGGGACTAGGAATCCCCGAGCCGTTGGCCCCGCAGCAGGAACCACGCCGCCACCGCCGTGGCCAGCAGCACCGCCGCACCGACGCCCGTCGCCAGCGTCAGGCCGTCCACGAACGCCTCCCGCGCCGACGACAGCAGCGCGCGGCCCGGCTCGGGCGGCATGGCCGACGCCGCCTCGACCGCGCCGCCCAGTGACTCGTGTGCCGCGGCCGGGGTGCCCGCCGGGCCGGTGAAGCCGCGGTAGACGCCGGTCACGATGGAGCCGAGCAGTGCGATGCCGAGAGCCGCGCCGAGTTCGTACGCCGTCTCCGAGACCGCGGAGGCCGCGCCCGCCTGGTCCTTGGGGACGCTGGAGAGGATGACGTCCGCGGTCACCGTGAACGACAGGCCGGCGCCCACGCCCACGACCAGCAGTGCGGCCCCGATGAGCGGGTAGCCCGTGGTCCGGTCGACCACGGTGAGGGCGGCGAGCGCCAGGCCCACCGCAGCGAGCCCGGCCGAGACCACGGCCCGCACCGAGAAGCGACGGGCCGCGGCGCCCGCGGCCAGCCCCGCCGCGACCGCGCCGACGGCGGCCGGCAGCTCGGCGAGGCCCGCCTCGAACGGCCGCCTGCCCTGCACCAGTTGCAGGAACTGCGAGAGGAAGAAGACCAGCCCGGACATGCCGAGGACGGTCAGCAGGTCGGCGAGGACGGCACCGCTGAAGCCGCGGCTGCGGAACAGCCGCATGTCCAGCAGCGGTACCGGAAGACTGAGCTGGCGGCGCACGAATCCGTACAGCGCGGCGACGCCCAGGACACCGGTGGCCAGGGCGGGCCAGGCGAAGCCGTGCGCGGCCGCTTCCTTGACCGCGTACACGATGCCCACCATGCCGACGAGCGACAGCACGACACTGTTCAGGTCCCAGGGGCCGGGGTCGGGGTTCCGTGACTCCGGCAGCGTCCTGATGCCGACGAGGACCAGGACCACCATGACCGGCACATTGATGAGGAAGACCGAGCCCCACCAGAAGTGTTCGAGGAGGAAACCGCCGGTGATCGGGCCGACCGCCGTGCCGGCCGAGGCGGCCGCGCCCCAGATGCCGACGGCGACGCTGCGCTCGCGCGGGTCGTGGAAGAGATTGCGGATCAGGGCGAGGGTGGCCGGCATCAGGGTCGCGCCCGCGACACCGAGCAGCGCCCGCGCCATGATCATCATCTCCGGCGTCGACGCATAGGCGTTGAGGACGGATATCAGTCCGAAGGCCGTGGCCCCAACCAGCAGGATCCGCTTGCGGCCGATGCGGTCGCCGAGACTTCCCATGGACACCAGCAGCCCGGCGATGACGAAGGAGTAGACGTCGCCGATCCAGAGGAGCTGCGTGCCCGAGGGCTCCAGGTCCTCGCTGAGATAGGGGGTCGCGAGGCCGAGGACGGTCGCGTCCACGGCCACGAGCAGCACGGCGAGCACGAGGACGCAGAGCGCGAGCCACCGGCCCGGACGCCTCTTCGCCCGCGGCGCGGCAGCCGGCTGCAGGGTGCTGGTCATGGTTCCTCTCTCCGGAGTGCGCCGCCGAGCACCAGCTCGACGATCATGTAGGTGAAGTCCTTGCGGGCCAGACGCCCCTCGGCCACGGCCCAGGCGCCCGAGGCCATCAGGCCGTACAGGGCCTCGGTGAGCCATGCCGGGGTGAGGTCGATACGGAACTCGCCGCTCGCCTGGCCGCGGCGGAACAGCGCCGCGATCCGGGCGTCGAGCCGGGCCCAGCCCTCGTTCTGCTCCTCGCCCTCGAAGAGCTGGTTCTCGGTGTAGAGGAAGGCGAGCAGGCCCGCGGCCGGCTCGATCTCCGACACGAAGCGGCGCAGGGCCTCCTGGGCCGTGCCTTCGTCCAGCTGGGCGGCGTCCAGCGCCGACTCGCACTCCTCGATGCCGAGCGCCTCGAGCGCCCGTACGAGGGCGTCGCGCCCGGCGAAGTGGCGGTGCAGGGTGGCCCGGCTGATCCCGGCCGCCCTGGCGACCTCGTCCATGGTGGCGGTGGATTTCCGGGTGAGCAGGGTTGCCGCGGTGCGCAGCACGTGATCGCGATCGACGGCCATGAGACAACGATAACCCATGTGAGACATCTTTGTCTCAACAGAAGCGTGCGCGTCTCACGGTCTCCATCAACGGGCGTTGGTCAGTGCCAGGGCAGCCGGCCCCGCTGCTCCCAGTACGCGCCCGGCTCCTCGGCGAGGGCCTCGAGCCGCGCGATCTGCTCCTCGCCGAGGTCGACGGCGGCGGCGTGCAGGTTGGAGGCGAGCTGACCGACGGTGGCCGCGCCGGAGAGAACGACGCCCGCCCAGGGCAGACGCAGGATCATCGCGAGGGCGACCGCGTCGCTGCCGAGGGAGGTCTCCGCCGCCACGGCCCTCAGCGCCTGCGGCGCGTGCGGGTCGGCCAGGCGCCCGTTGGCCATGGCCTCCTTGACGATCACCGTGAGCCCGGCGTCGTGGGCCTCGGCGAGCGCGGGGGCGGCCGAGGTCTCCAGCAGGTTGTACGTGGACTGCACCGTGCGGAAGAGAGGTTCGCCGTCGACCGTCACCTCCAGCGCGGCGCGGATCGCGGCGGCCTGCGCGGGCCCACTGGTGGAGAAGCCGATCGTGGTGCCTCCCGCGGCTGTCTCGGCGAGCTTGGCGTGGAGTTCCTTGTCGGTGAGGGCCGGGCTGTCCGGGGTCACCGAGTGGATCTGGTAGAGGTCGAGCCGGTCGCCGAGCAGGGCCGTGGTCTCGGCGTGCTGCCGTTCGAACGTGGCGAGACCGTGGTCCTTGACCTCGTGCTGCTCGGCGTCGGTGCTCCAGGCCGCGGTGTAGGTGTAGCCCCACTTGCTGCCGACCACGACGTCGTCGATGCCAGGGCGTGCGTGCAGCCAGCCGGCGAGGAACTCCTCGGAGCGCCCGTAGGAGCGGGCGACGTCGAAGTAGCGGACGCCTTGCGCGTAGGCGGCGTCGAGCAGTTCATGGGTGCGTTCGCGCAGGGCGTCGACGCTGCGGTCGGGCGGGAGGTCCTGCTCCCGGCCGAGGTTGATGTAGCCGGGCCGGCCGACCGCGGCAAGGCCCAGGCCGAGGTGGCAGGTGGGAGTCGTTGCTGAGGCCAGTCGGGCGAAGGGCATCGCGGGCTCCGTTCGGTCGGCTCCTTGCGGCTGCCGACCAACCTAACGCGCGACGCCCTTCCTGTACGCGACCTGCTACTTCTTCTGCTTTGCCGTCGCCCACGCGTGCTGGGCCGCCACGTCGGCCTTCACCTCGGCGAGTTGCACGGCGACCGCCTCGGGCGCCGTACCGCCGCGGCCGTTACGGGAGGCGAGGGCACCCGGCACGTTCAGCACGGACCGCACCTCGGGGGTGAGATGCGCGGAGATCTTCGCGAACTGCTCGTCCGTGAGCTCGTCCAGTTCCTTGCCCTCGGCCTCGGCGGCCTTCACGCACTCACCGGCGACCTCGTGCGCGACCCGGAACGGCACGCCCTGCTTGACCAGCCACTCGGCGATGTCGGTGGCGAGCGAGAAACCGGCCGGCGCCAGCTCCTCCATCCGCTCACGGTGGACGGTCAGCGTCGCCATCATGCCGGTGAAGGCCGGGAGCAGGACCTCAAGCTGGTCGATGGAGTCGAAGACCGGCTCCTTGTCCTCCTGCAGGTCGCGGTTGTACGCGAGCGGGAGTGCCTTCAGGGTGGCCATGAGCCCGGTGAGGTTGCCGATGAGCCGGCCGCTCTTGCCCCGCGCGAGCTCGGCGATGTCCGGGTTCTTCTTCTGCGGCATGATCGACGAGCCGGTGGAGAAGGCGTCGTGCAGGGTGACGAAGGAGAACTCCTTCGTGTTCCAGATGATGACCTCCTCCGCGATACGCGAGAGGTTCACCCCGATCATCGCGGTGATGAAGGCGAACTCCGCGGCGAAGTCGCGGGAGGCCGTGCCGTCGATGGAGTTGGCCGAGCTGCCGTGCTCGAAGCCGAGGTCCTTGGCGACCGCCTCCGGGTCGAGGCCGAGGGAGGAGCCCGCGAGCGCGCCCGAGCCGTACGGGGACACGGCCGTGCGCTCGTCCCACTGGCGCAGCCGCTCGGCGTCCCGGGACAGGGACTGCACATGAGCGAGAACGTGGTGCGCGAAGAGCACGGGCTGGGCGTGCTGCAGATGCGTACGGCCGGGCATCGCCACGCCGGGATGCGCCTGCGCCAGTCCGACCAGCGCGTCCTGGAGGTCGGCGATCAGACCGCCGATGATCCGGGCGTGGTCGCGCAGGTACATACGGAAGAGGGTGGCGACCTGGTCGTTGCGGGAGCGGCCCGCGCGCAGCTTGCCGCCGAGGCTGGGGCCGAGCCGCTCCAGAAGGCCCCGCTCCAGTGCGGTGTGCACGTCCTCGTCGGCGACGGTGCCGGTGAACGCGCCGGAGGCCACGTCGGCCTCCAGCCGGTCGAGCCCGTCGATCATGCGCGCCAACTCGTCGTCGGTGAGGAGCCCCGCCGTGCGCAGCACGCGCGCATGGGCACGGGAACCGGCGATGTCGTACGGCGCGAGGCGCCAGTCGAAGTGGACGGATGCGGACAGCTTGGCCAGGGCTTCGGCGGGACCGTCGGCGAAACGGCCGCCCCAGAGCCGTACGTCACCGCTGTTGCTGCTCACTCTGCGTTGCTCCTCGAAGGTGGCGGTGTGCGACCGCCTCCCCACTCTCGGCAAGTGAGGAGGCGGCTGTCAGGCTAGTCCGTGCCAGGTGGCCGGGCGGTCAGACCAGGTCGCGCTTGGCGGCGATCTTCGACGACAGGCTGTAGATGTCGATGAAGCCCTTGGCCGCGGCCTGGTCGAACGTGTCGCCCGTGTCGTAGGTCGCGAGGTTGAAGTCGTACAGCGACTTCTGGGAGCGCCGGCCGGTGACGACGGCGCGGCCCCCGTGGAGGGTCATCCGGATGTCGCCCGAGACATGCTCGTTGGCCTCGTTGATGAAGCCGTCCAGCGCGCGCTTGAGCGGGGAGAACCACTGGCCGTCGTAGACCAGTTCGCCCCAGCGCTGCTCGACCTGCCGCTTGTAGCGGGCGAGTTCGCGCTCGACGGTGACGTTCTCCAGCTCCTGGTGGGCGGTGATCAGGGCGATCGCGCCCGGAGCCTCGTACACCTCGCGGGACTTGATGCCGACCAGCCGGTCCTCGACCATGTCGATCCGGCCGATGCCCTGGGCGCCGGCGCGCTCGTTGAGCTGCTGGACGGCCTGCAGGACGCTGACGGGCTTGCCGTCGATCGCGACCGGGACGCCCTTCTCGAAGGTGATGATCACCTCGTCGGCCTCACGGGGCTCGGCCGGGTTGGAGGTGTACTCGTAGATGTCCTCGATCGGGGCGTTCCAGATGTCCTCGAGGAAGCCGGTCTCCACGGCGCGGCCGAAGACGTTCTGGTCGATGGAGTACGGGGACTTCTTGGTGGTCGCGATCGGGAGGTTCTTGGCCTCGCAGAACGCGATGGCCTTGTCGCGGGTCATCGCGTAGTCGCGGACCGGTGCGATGCACTTCAGGTCGGGGGCGAGGGCGACGATGCCGGCCTCGAAGCGGACCTGGTCGTTGCCCTTGCCGGTGCAGCCGTGCGCGACCGTCGTGGCGCCGTGCTTCTTGGCCGCGGCGACGAGGTGCTTGACGATCGTCGGCCGCGAGAGCGCGGAGACCAGCGGGTAGCGGTCCATGTAGAGGGCGTTGGCCTTGATCGCCGGGAGGCAGTACTCGTCGGCGAACTCGTCCTTGGCGTCGGCGACCTCGGCTTCCACGGCACCGCAGGCGAGCGCGCGCTTGCGGATGACGTCCAGGTCCTCGCCGCCCTGGCCGACGTCCACGGCAACGGCGATGACCTCGGCGCCCGTCTCCTCGGCGATCCAGCCGATGGCGACGGAGGTGTCCAGACCGCCGGAGTAGGCGAGTACGACGCGCTCGGTCACGGGTTTCTCCCTCACAGTGCATTCGCTGATATGCATGAGTATGCAGCACCATGCATGATTCGTCAATCCAGCCACGCGCGGCGCCGCGGGCCTCACCACGGAGGGGCTTCGACCGGGCCTGCGGACACGGGCAACCGGAAGCGGCGATTCATTAGACAGCCGAACGACTTTCACCGATAATCCGTGGACATGGGTAAGACCTATGAACGCATTGACGGCAGACTGCGTACGTTCATCGAGGCGCAACCCGTCTTCTTCACCGCCACCGCACCTCTGTCGGGCGATGGCACGGTCAACCTCTCCCCCAAGGGACTCAGGGGCTCGTTCGCCGTCGTCGACGAACTCACGGTCGCCTACCTGGACTTCGCCGGGAGCAGCGCCGAGACCATCGCTCACCTGCGGGAGAACGGCCGGATCACCCTCATGTGGTGCGCCTTCCAGGGCCCGCCGAACATCGTGCGGGTGCACGGCCGCGGTGAGGCCGTCTTCCGCGACAACCCCCGGTTCCCGGGACTCCTCGAGCACTTCCCGGAGATCGACCCGACTCCTCACGGTCTGCGCGCGATCATCGTCGTGACGGCCGAGCACGTGCGGGACTCCTGCGGCTACGCGGTGCCCTTCATGTCCTACGAGGAGGACCGCGACCTGCACGGCAAGCGGTTCGCACGTGAGGACGACTCTTCCCTCAGCGACTACTTTCGGAGGAAAGAACACGTCGAAACCAGCCTCGACGGCCTGCCGGGCCTGCCTCTGCCGCTGCCGCCGTCTACGTTCTGACGCATGCGTCCTGGTGTCGTAGCCGCCCTCGCCTTCGCCTCCCTCCTTCTGCTCGATGCCGCGCCGGTCCCCCGCGAAGACGCCCCGCTGCCGGAGCGGCTGGCGGACACCGGCGGCGGCACCCAGCTGATCACCGCCCTGGCGCCCACCACCGGCGCGACGTCGGGCACGGTCAGCTGGTGGGACCGCCGGGACGGACGGTGGGTGAAGGCCGGTTCGGCACCGGCACGCTTCGGCGCGCGCGGGCTCGTCGAGGGCGGCTCGCGCACTCAGGGCACCAGCACGACACCGACCGGCCTGTACGACATGCCGTACGCGTTCGGGATCAAGGCCGCCCCCACAGGCACCAAGACGCTGTACCGCCCGGTCCACCAGGATTCGTGGTGGTGCGAGGACAGCGCTTCCGCCTCCTACAACCGCTGGACCGAGCCCCTCCCGCCCGACTGCCGCGCCTCCGAGTCGGAGCACCTGGCCGCTTATGACCCCCAGTACGGGCATGCCTTGGTCATCGGCTTCAACTACCACCATCCGGTGCGCGGCCGCGGCGCCGGCATCTTCCTCCACGTGAACGGCAGGGGCGCCACAGCCGGTTGTGTGTCGGTGCCGGAGGACGCGATGCGGCGGATCCTGCTGTGGGCGGACCCTGCGCGGGGGCCGCACATCGCGATCGGGACGGCAGGCGGGACGACCGCGATCAGCCGCTACTAGCCCGGGCCGCGGGGAGCCGCACGGTGAACGTCGTCGATCCCGCGCGGCTCTCCAGTCCCACGCTCCCGCCGTGCGCCTCGGCCACCGCCGCCACGATCGACAGGCCGAGCCCGGCGCCGCCGCCGTGGTTCTCCGGGCGGCGGCGGTGTTCGGCCCGGGTGAAGCGCTCGAAGACACCCGGCTGGATGTCTCCCGGGACCCCCGGCCCGTCGTCGTGGACCGTGAGCACGGCCCCGGCACCGCCGCCCTCCAGCGAGACGGTCACCTTCGAGCCCTCCGGCGTGTGCAGACGGGCGTTGGCCAGCAGGTTGGCCAGCACTTGGTGGAGGCGGTGCTCGTCGCCGGTCACCGTCACCGGCTCCTCGGCCAGCTCCAGCGTCCAGCGGTGACCGGGACCGGCCGCGCGCGCGTCGGTCACCGCGTCCAGGACCAGACGGGTCAGGTCGACGGGGCGCCGCTCCAGCGGGCGGCCCGCGTCCAGACGGGCCAGGAGCAGCAGATCGTCCACCATCTCACCCATGCGGGCCGACTCGGCGGCGATCCGCTCGAGCGCCCGGGTCACCTCCGGCGGGACCGGGCCCGGGTGCAGCAGCGCCAGCTCCGCATGGCCGCGGACCGAGGCGACGGGGGTGCGCAGCTCGTGGCTGGCGTCGGCGGCGAAGCTGCGCAGCCGTTCCTCGCTCGCGTGCCGCTTGGTCAGGGCGTCCTCGACATGGCCGAGCATGCGGTTGAACGCGGTGGCGACCCGGCCCACCTCGCTGCGCGGCTCCTTCTCGGGGGCGCGCGGCGGCAGGGCGACCTCACCGCTGGCGAGCGGGAGTTCACTGACCCGCGTGGCGGTCGCGGCCACCCGGTTCAGCGGCCGCAGGGACCAGCGCACCCACAGGGCGCCGGCGACCCCGGTGACCGCGAGGGCCGCGCCGAAGACGACCACGGCGACGAGCTCCAAACGGTGCACCGCGGCCTCGACCGGCTCCAGCGGCAGTCCGGTGATCAGCACGTCGCCGTCCGGGGCGGTCGCCGCCATCAGGCGGTACCCGCCGAGGGAGGCCAGACGGACGGTGTGGCCCCGGCCGTCCGTCGGGATCGCCGCGAGCATGCGCCGGTCCCGCGTGTCCAGCGGGGCGCTCAGATGGGTGCTGTCGCTGAGGGGGCGCACCACCGCCGCGCTGGTGACCGTGCCGTGGACCACACAGGCGCCGAAGGTCCCGGTGGACTGCTTGCGGGTGTCGCCGTGCTCGTCCCCGTCGTGGTCCGAGAGCCTGACGCCGTGCTCCAGGCTCGCCGGGAAGCGCGGGCCGACGTCCCGCAGCTGCTGGTCGAGCCGGCCGGTGAGGAAGCCGTTCAGCTCCACCACGGCGGCCACCCCCACCGTGGCACAGCAGAGCGCGAGCAGGACGACGAGCCCGGCGGTCAGCCGGGATCGCAGCGTGCGCGGCCAGGGCAGGCGCCGCACCCACCGCAGCCGGGCCCTCACCGGGCCCCCGGCTTGAGCACGTATCCGGCCCCGCGCACGGTGTGGATCATGGGCTCACGGCCGGCGTCCACCTTCTTGCGCAGGTAGGAGATGTACAGCTCGACGACATGGGCCTGGCCGCCGAAGTCGTAGGACCACACCCGGTCGAGGATCTGCGGCTTGCTGAGCACCCGCCGCGGGTTGCGCATCAGAAAGCGCAGCAGTTCGAACTCGGTCGGCGACAGCTCGATCAGCCGGCCGGCCCGGGTCACCTCGCGGGCCTCCTCGTCCATGACCAGGTCGCCGACCGTCAGCCGGGGGCCCTCCTCCAGCTGGCGCGCCATGCCGGCCCGGCGCAGCAGTCCGCGCAGCCGGGCGACGACCTCCTCGAGGCTGAACGGCTTGGTCACATAGTCGTCCCCGCCCGCCGTGATGCCGGCGATCCGGTCCTCCACGGCGTCGCGGGCAGTGAGGAAGAGCACACAGACCTCGGGCTTCACCTCGTGAAGGGAGCGCAGCACGGCGAAGCCGTCGGTGTCCGGCAGCATCACGTCCAGGACGACGGCGTCGGGCAGCAGATCGCGGGCCTCGGTGACGGCCGAGGCGCCGTCGCCCGCCGTGCGCACCTCCCAGCCCTCGTACCGCAGGGCTCCCGACAGCACCTCGGCGAGGTCCGGATCGTCATCGACGACGAGAACGCGCAGGGGCGTGCCGTCGGGGCGGGTGAGGGCGGGGCGGCCGGAGCGGGGTGTGTTCATCGCGCTCTCCAGGATCCCCCCTCCCGGCGGCGTCCGGGGAGGCCGCTTCCTCTGAGTTCGCCATGAATGCCGGGGCACGCCCGCCGAGGGTTTTCCCTGCCCAGAGGCCCCTCCCCCGGTTTCTTCAGCACGGGCTCAGATTCCTCAGAGCCGCCACAGAGGTTCCGGCGGCACAGTTGCGTTCCCGATGTCCGAAAGGAACGGATCATGACCACGGTCCACCAGCAGCAGGCGCCGCCCGCGCCACCGCTCGTCAGGCGCTTCCCGGCGGGCCTGGTGCCGGCCCTGCTGTGGGCCGGGGCGGCGGCCGTGGTGGCCCTGTGGTGGCACAGCACCGGCTCGGTCGTGGGCACGGCCGGCCGGCTGCAGGGGGCGGGACGGATCGCCGGTCTGCTGTGCGGGTACTCCTGCGCGGTGCTCGTCGGGCTGATGGCACGGGTGCCGCTGCTGGAGCGGCGGATCGGTTCGGACCGGGTGGCGCGCTGGCATGCGATGGCGGGACGGTACACGGTCTGTCTGCTGGTCGCGCACATCGTGCTGATCCTGGCCGGGTACGCCGCGCAGGACCGGGCCTCGATCGTGCACGAGACGGTCAACGTGATCCTGCACTACCCCGAGATGCTGAAGGCCGCTCTCGGGACCCTCGTCCTCTTCGCGGTGGGCATCACCTCGGCGCGTGCCGTCCGCCGCAGGATCAGCCACGAGTTCTGGTACTACACGCATCTGCTGACCTACGCGGCGGTCTTCCTCACCTTCGGGCACCAGCTGGCGCTGGGCGCGGAGTTCATCGGGAACAAGGCCGCCCAGGCCGCCTGGTACGCGCTGTACCTGGGCGTCGCGGCCCTGGTCGTCTGGTTCCGGCTCCTCGTCCCGGTGCGGGCCAATCTGCGCCACCGCTTCCGGGTGGAGTCGGTGCACCAGGAGGCGCGGGGCGTCTGGTCGGTCGTCGTGCGCGGCCGGCGCCTGGACGAGCTGGACGCCGAGCCGGGGCAGTTCTTCCGGTGGCGGTTCCTCACCCGCGGCCTGTGCTGGACGTCCACGCCGTACTCGTTGTCGGCACCGCCGCGCCGCACCCAGTTGCGCATCACTGTCAAGGCGCTCGGCGACCACAGCACATCGGTGGCCCGGCTGCGGCCCGGCACCCGGGTGTGGGCGGAGGGCCCGTACGGGTCGCTGACCGCGGGCCGGCAGACCACGGGCAGGTCGCTGCTGATCGCCGCCGGCGTCGGGATCACCCCGCTGCGCGCCCTCTTCGAGACCCTGCCGGGCGAGGTGACCTTGCTGTACCGGGCCGGCGCGGCCGAGGACCTGGCGCTGGGGGCCGAGCTCGAGGCGATCGCCCGCTGGCGCGGCGCCCGGGTGCTGTACGCCCTCAACGGCGAGAACGGCTCGCGCCCGCGCCTGACCCCCGGGGCGCTGCACTCGGCGGTGCCCGGTCTCGCCGACCACGACGTCTTTCTGTGCGGCCCGCCCGGCTTCGCCGAGGACATGTACGAGGCGCTGCACGCGGCCGGCGTCCCCGACCGCCGTATCCACCACGAGTCGTTCGAGCTGTGAGGCCGTCATGCACCCGCTGAAGAGGAAGAGCCCGCTGCGCCGGATCGTGCTGGCGAGTGCCGCCACCGTCACCGGGATGGTGCTGCTGCTGTCGCTGAAGCCGCACACCCCGCCCGCTCCGGCCGTGGCCGCACCTGCCCCGACCAGTACTGCGAGCGCATCGGCCGGATCCGGCGGGTCCGGCGGGTCCGCTGAGTCCGGCGACGCGGGCGGTTCCAGCGGATCGAGCGCGCCGGCCACGGCGGGCACGGCGGGCACGAGGACCGTCACCGGGGACTCGGTCGAGACCCGCTACGGCCCCGTCCAGGTCCGGATCACGGTGAAGAACGGCGAGCTGACCGATGTGACGGCGGTGACGTACCCGCAGGAGAACCCGAGGGACCAGGAGATCAACAGCTATGCCGTCCCGCAGCTGAACCGGGAGGCGCTGGCCGCCCGGAGCGCGAACATCGACGTCGTCTCCGGGGCGACTTACACGAGTCAGGGTTACCAGCAGTCACTCCAGTCGGCACTGGACTCCGCGAAGGGTTGAACGCGTGGCCGTTCCGCCACGTACCTGTGGGCCAAGGGGGCCACTGGCCTCACCCGTCCCACGGAGGACCACGGAGGAGACCGTGTCCACGATCGCCGGTGGCCGCGCCGCGCGGCGCCAGACGATGCGCGCCATCCGCCCACGCCGCTCCCCTGCCGTCCCGCTGGTCGTCGCCGTCTGGGCGGGCGCGGCGGGCGTCATCTGGCTGTGGTGGATGAACACCCCGTCCATCGCCGACAACACCAGCAGGATCCTCAACGCGGGGCGGATCACCGGCCTGCTCGCCGGCTATCTGATGGCGCTGGTCGTGCTGCAGATGGCGCGGGTGCCCGCCCTGGAGCGCCGCGTGGGCTCCGACCGGGTCGCCCGCTGGCACGCGATGACGGGCCGCTACACCATCTGCCTCGTCCTCGCCCACCTCTTCCTGACCATGTGGGGCTACGCCCTCCAGGCAGGCAAGAGCCTCGGCGGGATCGTGCAGCAGACCATCGACTCGATCAACCAGTTGCCGGACGTCGGCCTTGCCGCGATCGGCACCGGTCTGCTGGTGCTCATCGGGCTGATCTCGATCGGCCCGATCCGCCGCAGGATCTCCTACGACCTCTGGTACCACGTCCATCTGCTCACCTACGCGGCCACGTACCTGTCGTTCTGGCACCAGCTGTCCACGGGCAACGAGTTCGCCGCCCAGCCGGAGGCGAAGACCGCCTGGTACGCGCTGTACGGGTCGGTGACCGCGCTGGTGGTCTGGTACCGGATCATCACCCCGGTACGGCTGAACATGCGCCACCGGCTGCGGGTCGAAGCCGTCATCGAGGAGACGCCCGGGATCGTCTCGGTGCTGATGAGCGGGCGCAAGCTGCACCGGATCGGCGCGGAGGCCGGGCAGTTCTTCCGCTGGCGGTTCCTCGCCCCCGGCATGCGCTTCAGTTCGCATCCGTACTCGCTGTCGGCGGCGCCCCGCCCCAACATGCTCCGCATCACCGTCAAGGCGATCGGCGACCACAGCTCCGCGCTGCGTGACCTGGAGCCCGGCACCCGGGTGTGGGCCGAGGGGCCGTACGGGGCGCTGACCGCCGACCGGCGCAGCCGCGGCAAGGTGCTGCTGGTGGCGGGCGGCGTCGGCATCACGCCGATGCGGGCGCTGTTCGAGACGCTGCCCGGCGCGACGGGTGATCTGACACTGCTGTACCGGGCCAACAGCACCCAGGACCTGGCCCTGTGGGACGAGCTGGCCCAGATCGCCGAGGAACGCGGGGCACGGCTGATGTACGCGGTCAACAGCCCGGACGGGAAGCGCCCGGACATCTCCGCGGACACCTTGCGCCGCAAGCTGCCGGACATCGACCGGCACGACGTCTTCATGTGCGGGCCGCCCGGCTTCGCCCAGCAGGTGTACGAGGCACTGCGCGGCGCGGGGGTCCCTGCCCGCCGCATCCATCACGAGTCGTTCGAGATGTGAGCGACGGACATCAGGAGCTCAGGAGAGATGAGGAACAGCCACCCCATTCGGCGTGCCGTGCTGGCGAGCGCCGCGACCGTGTCCGGGATCGTGCTGCTGCTGTCGCTGAAGCCGGCGTCCGACCCGGCCTCGGCCCAGGCGGCCGGCGGAGCCGCCCCCCAGCAGACCGCGACGGCGCAGGAGTCGCCGCAGGGCGGCAGCGGGCAGCAGACGGGCACGCGGACGGTGACCGGTGACGTGGCCCGGACCCAGTACGGCAACGTCCAGGTCCGCCTCACCGTCAGCGGCGGGAAGATCACCGAGGCCGAGGCCGTCCAGGCACCCAAGGGCGGGGTCAGCGACCAGAAGACCGCCCTCGCCGTGCCCAAGCTCAACCAGGAGGCCGTCGCAGCGCAGAGCGCGCAGATCGACGCGGTCTCCGGCGCCACATACACCAGCGGCGGATACAAGCAGTCGCTGCAGTCGGCGATCGACAAGGCGAAGGCCGCGTCCGGGAGCGGTTCGTCGGGGGCGGCAGGCGGTTCCGGGACCTCGGCCCAGGCGCGTACGGTGACGGGTGATGTGTCCCAGACGCAGTACGGCCCGGTCCAGGTCCGCCTCACCGTCAGCGGCGGGAAGATCACCGAGGCCGAGGCCGTCCAGGCACCCAAGGGCGGGGTCAGCGACCAGAAGACCGCCCTCGCCGTGCCCAAGCTCAACCAGGAGGCGGTGAGCGCGCAGAGTGCGGACATCGACGCGGTCTCCGGCGCCACGTACACCAGCGCCGGATACAAGGAGTCGCTGCAGTCGGCCCTCGACAAGGCCGGTGGCTGAGTGGTCGGCCAGATGACCGACCCCGCCGGGGCACCGCCCGCGCTGCGCCATGTGGAAGAGGTGATGGGCACCGTCGTCTCCTTCGACGTGCGCGGAGGCGCGCCGGGTGCCGTACGGACCGCGCTGGAGCAGGCGGTCGCGGGCCTGCACCGCGTCGACGAGGTGTTCAGCACCTACCGGGAGGACAGCCAGGTCTCGCGGCTGGCCCGTGGAGAGCTGACGGTCGAGGAGTGCGACCCGGAGGTCGCCGAGGTGCTCGCCCTCGGCGCCGAGGCGGAGCGGGTGAGCGACGGCTGGTTCAGCACGAGGTTCCAGGGCGAGGTCGACCCGACCGGGATCGTGAAGGGCTGGGCGGTCGAACGGGCGGCCCGGCAGCTGGCGGCGTCCGGGGCGGACGGGGTCAGCGTGAACGGCGGCGGAGACGTGCAGATGTACGGCATGCCCGCACCGCACCGGCCCTGGCGCGTGGGCATCGCGGACCCGCTGCGGCCCGGCGGGCTCGCGGCGGTGGTCTCCGCGGCCGTCGACCGTGAACTGGCCGTGGCCACGTCCGGGACCGCGGAGCGCGGCGCGCACATCGTCGACCCCCGCACCGGCAGATCCGCTGTCACGGACCTGGCGGCGGTGACCGTGGTGGGCCCCCGGCTGACCTGGGCCGACTGCTGGGCCACGGCCGCGTTCGCGATGGGCTCGCGGCAGGCGCTGGACTGGCTGGAGTCCCTGCCGGACGTGGAGGCCCTGCTGATCACGGCGGGCGACGAGGTGCGGTGCACCGGAGGCCTTGCGGCGCGCCTCGGATAAAGGGCACGCCCCCTGGGGTGAGCAGGAGTGACGAACGCGGGAGGGCGTACCGGTCCGGTACGCCCTCCCGAACGTGTCTCAGTGGTTGTTCTGCGCCAGTCGCAGCAGATGGTCCGCCAGCGCCTGGCCACCGGTCGGGTCGCGGCTGATCAGCAGCAGTGTGTCGTCGCCCGCGATGGTTCCGAGGATGTCGTGCAGTTCCGCCTGGTCGATGGCCGAGGCGAGGAACTGGGCCGCACCCGGCGGTGTACGCAGGACCACGAGATTGGCGGAGGCCTCCGCGGAGATCAGCAGCTCCTGGGACAGGCGCCGCATCCGCTCCTCCTTGGCCGACTCGCCGAGCGGTGCGCGCGGGGTGCGGAAACCGCCCTCGCTGGGGACCGCGTAGATGAGGTCTCCGTCGGTGTTGCGGATCTTCACCGCGTTCAGCTCGTCCAGGTCCCGGGAGAGCGTCGCCTGGGTGACGCTCAGCCCGTCGTCGGCGAGGAGTTTCGCCAGCTGGCTCTGGGAGCGCACCGGCTGCCGGTTGAGGATGTCAACAATCCGGCGGTGGCGTGCGGTGCGGGTCTGCGGCAGGGCGGGCCCCGCGTGCTCGTGGTCCTGCGCCTGACTCATTGTCGTCTCATTCTCCGGCTCGTCCGTCCCCGTTCACTGCGTCGAGGACACCGGGAAGCCCCCGGAGGAACACCTCCACCTCGTCGTCGCCGAGGTTCAGCGGCGGCATCAGCCGTACGACGTTCGGGGCGGGCGCGTTCACCAGGAGACCGGCGTCCTGAGCCGTCTGCTGCGCCTGCGGCGCGAGCGGCTCGGTGAGCACGATACCCAGGAGCAGGCCGGAGCCTCGGACGTGGCTGACGAGCGGGTGCCCCAGGGACTCGATTCCGTCGCGCAGCTTCTCGCTCTGCCGCTTGACGTTGTCCAGGAGTCCCTCGCCCGCGATGGTGTCGAGGACGGCGAGCCCGGCGGCGCACGCGACGGGGTTCCCCCCGAAGGTCGTGCCGTGCTGTCCCGGCTGGAGCAGGTCCGCGGCGCGGCCGAAGGCGACGGTGGCGCCGAGCGGCAGGCCGCCGCCGAGCCCCTTGGCAAGCGTGACCACGTCCGGCAGCACGCCTTCGTGGGCCTGGTACTCGAACCAGTGCCCGGTGCGTCCGACACCGGTCTGCACTTCGTCGAGGACGAGCAGCGCCCCGGTGGCCGCGGTGATCGCGCGTGCCGCCTTGAGATAGCCGGCGGGCGGGACGACGACCCCGTTCTCGCCCTGGACCGGCTCGATGATGACCAGCGCGGTGTCCTCCGTGACCGCGGCGGCCAGGGCCTGCGCATCGCCGTAGGGGACGTGCGTGACATCGCCGGGCAGCGGAAGGAACGGTTCCTGCTTGCCGGGCTGGCCGGTCAGCGCGAGGGCGCCCAGGGTGCGCCCGTGGAAGCCGCCCTCGGTGGCGACCATATGGGTGCGCCCGGTCAGCCGTCCGATCTTGAAGGCGCCCTCGTTGGCCTCGGCTCCGGAGTTGCAGAAGAAGACCTTGCCGTCCCGGCCGAAGAGCTGGAGCAGCCGTTCGGCCAGGGCGACGGGCGGTTCGGCGATGAACAGGTTGGAGACATGGCCGAGCGAGGCGATCTGCCTGCCGACCGCCTCCACGACGGCCGGGTGGGCGTGGCCGAGCGCGTTGACCGCGATGCCGCCGACGAAGTCGAGGTACTCCTTGCCGTCGGCGTCCCACAGCCGGGTGCCCTCACCTCGGACGAGGGGCAGCCGGGGGGTGCCGTAGTTGTTCATCAGCGCACCCTGCCACCGCTGGGTGAGCTGCTCGTTGGCCGAGCCGGCGGTCATACCGCGTCCCCCTTCTTGTTCCCCTGATCGGATGCGTCGGGCAGGACCATCGTGCCGATGCCCTCGTCGGTGAAGATCTCCAGCAGGATCGAGTGCTGGACCCGGCCGTCGATGACGCGGGCGGTGTTGACGCCGTTGCGGACGGCGTACAGGCAGCCCTCCATCTTCGGCACCATGCCCGAGGACAGCTCCGGCAGCAGTTTTTCCAGTTGGGTGGCGGTCAGGCGGCTGATCACCTCGTCGGAGTGGGGCCAGTCCTCGTAGAGGCCTTCGACGTCCGTGAGGACCATGAGGGTTTCGGCGCCCAGTGCCGCAGCCAGAGCCGCAGCCGCCGTATCAGCATTGACGTTGTAGACATGTCCGTCGTCCTGACTGCGGGCGATGGAGGAGACGACCGGAATGCGGCCGTCGGCGAGCAGGGCCTCGATCGCGCCCGTGTCGATCTCGGTGATCTCGCCCACCCTCCCGATGTCGACGTGCACGCCGTCGATCTCGGGCCGGTGCTTGGTGGCGGTGATGGTGTGTGCGTCCTCGCCGGTGAGGCCGACCGCGAGCGGGCCGTGCTGGTTGAGCAGCCCGACCAGCTCACGCTGCACCTGCCCGGCCAGCACCATCCGTACCACGTCCATGGCGTCCTCGGTAGTGACCCGCAGGCCCGCCTTGAACTCGCTGACGATGCCGTGCCGGTCCAGGGCGGCGCTGATCTGAGGTCCGCCGCCGTGTACGACGACCGGCTTCAGCCCCGCGTGCCGCAGGAAGACCACGTCCTGGGCGAAGGCGGCCTTCAGCTCCTCGTTCACCATGGCGTTGCCGCCGAACTTGATGACGACCGTCTTGCCGTGGTGGCGGGTCAGCCAGGGCAGTGCCTCGATGAGGATCTGCGCCTTGGGGAGCGCGGTGTGCTTGCGCGTCGTTCCGTTGTTCATGAGGAGTAGGCGCTGTTCTCGTGGACGTAGTCGGCGGTGAGGTCGTTGGTCCAGATGGTGGCGGAGGCTCCGCCCGCGGCGAGGTCGGCGACGATGTGCACCTCGCGGTAGCGCATGTCGACGAGCTCCCGGTCCTCGCCCACGGAACCGTTCTTGCAGACCCAGACGCCGTTGATGGCGACATTGAGCTGGTCCGGCTCGAAGGCGGCCTTCGTGGTGCCGATCGCCGACAGGACACGGCCCCAGTTGGGGTCTTCGCCGTGGATCGCGCACTTGAGCAGGTTGTTGCGGGCGATGGAGCGGCCCACCTCGACGGCGTCCTCCTCGGACGCGGCGTTGATCACCTCGACCTTGATGTCCTTGCTCGCGCCCTCGGCGTCGCCGATGAGCTGCCGGCCGAGGTCGGCGCAGACCTCGCGGACGGCCTCGGCGAACTCCTCGTCGCCGGGGGTGATCCCGGACGCGCCCGAGGCCAGGAGGAGCACGGTGTCGTTGGTCGACATGCAGCCGTCGGAGTCGACCCGGTCGAAGGTGACCTTGGTGGCGGCTCGTAGGGCCTTGTCCAGCGTCTCGTCGTCGGCGTCGACGTCCGTGGTGATGACCACGAGCATGGTGGCGAGGCCGGGGGCGAGCATGCCGGCGCCCTTGGCCATGCCGCCGACGGTCCACCCCTCCTTGCTCACGACGGACGTCTTGTGCACGGTGTCGGTGGTCTTGATGGCGATGGCGGCCTTCTCGCCGCCGTGCTCGGACAGTTGGGCGGCGGCCGTCTCGATGCCCGGGAGCAGTTTGTCCATCGGCAGCAGGACGCCGATGAGGCCGGTGGAGCATACGGCGACCTCGATGGCGCCCCGGCCGAGGACCTCGGCGGCCTTCTCCGCGGTGGCGTGCGTGTCCTGGAAGCCCTTCGGGCCGGTGCAGGCGTTGGCGCCGCCGGAGTTGAGGACGACCGCGGAGACCTGTCCGGCCTTGAGGACCTGCTCGGACCACTGCACCGGTGCGGCCTTCACGCGGTTGGAGGTGAAGACGCCCGCGGCGGCACGGCGGGGCCCGTCGTTGACCACGAGGGCCAGGTCCGGGTTGCCGTTTTCCTTGATCCCGGCGGCGATCCCCGCCGCCCGGAACCCCTTTGCTGCCGTGACACTCACGGTGCGACTCCGATCGTGGAAAGCCCGGTGCTCTCGTCGAGCCCGAGGGCGATGTTCATGCTCTGCACGGCACCGCCCGCGGTGCCCTTGGTCAGGTTGTCGATGGCGCTGATCGCGATGATGCGGTGCGCGGCGACGTCGTACGCGACCTGCAGTTGAACGGCGTTGGAACCGTAGACATACGCGGTGGCGGGCCACTGCCCCTCGGGCAGCAGCCGGACGAAGGGCTCGTCGGCGTACGCCTTCTCGTACGCGGCGCGCACCGATTCCGCGGTGACGCCGGGCTTTGCCTTCGCGCTGCACGTGGCGAGGATGCCCCGGGGCATCGGCGCGAGGGTCGGCGTGAAGGAGACGGACACGTGCTCGCCGGCGGCGGCGCGGAGGTTCTGGACTATCTCCGGGGTGTGCCGGTGGACACCGCCGACACCGTACGGGGACATCGACCCCATCACCTCGCTGCCGAGCAGGTGCGGCTTGGGGGCCTTGCCCGCGCCGGAGGTGCCGGAGGCCGCGACGATGACCGCCTCGTTCTCGGCGAGCCCGGCGGCGTACGCGGGAAGGAGCGCGAGCGAGGCGGCGGTCGGGTAGCAACCGGGCACCGCGATGCGCTTGGACCCCTCCAGCGCGGCGCGAGCGCCCGGCAGTTCGGGCAGGCCGTAGGGCCAGGTCCCGGCGTGCGGGGTGCCGTAGAACCTCTCCCAGTCGGCCGCGTTCTCGAGCCGGAAGTCCGCGCCCATGTCGACCACGAGCACCTCGGGCCCGAGCTGCTCGGCGACGGCGGCGGACTGCCCGTGGGGCAGGGCGAGGAACACGACGTCGTGTCCGGCGAGGACCGTGGGGGTGGTCTCCTGCAGTGTGCGGTCGGCGAGGGGCAGCAGATGCGGCTGCAGCGCGCCGAGCCGCTGACCGGCGTTGGAGTTCCCGGTCAGGGCACCGATCTCGACCTCCGGGTGCGCCAGCAGCAGACGCAGCAGCTCCCCACCCGCGTAACCGCTCGCTCCGGCCACCGCCGCGCGTACCGCCATGGAACCCTCCTCCTGTATGGCATGACTATACGTTCCGTTGCACGTTTATGCAATCCTCGACAGCGGGACTCTGTCGAAGCCCGTGTGACGAGGATCGACAGTCGGCCCCTCCGATCGACAGTCGGCCCCCCTTGCAGTCGGGGTGATCGTCTCCCGATCATCCAGCCTCGCCAGACTCCCTTGGCCGCTGCCCTGGAGCCAGGGACACGGAATCCGAGCTGGTGGTGCGGTCGGCACGGTGCGGCCGGGTAGGCCAGATCAAACCGTACGTGCCTGCCGAGTCCTCGCCCGCGTCACTGCCGGATCCGCTCGGAGGGCTCCTGCGATTCCGTCCGGCTCTCTGACAGACAACGTGACTGAAGAATGTCGTTCGTCGAGTAGCACGGCTCTGAGTGTCCTGCCGTCCACCAGGCGCCAATCAACTACAAATTCGTGTAGGCCATGCCGGAGAGTCACGATGGCCCGCGCCTCATGATGGAAATACGGGCCCGATGAGCATGGGTCGCCGGGCCGCATCCGCGGGGCGGAGCGGCACCGGAAGGTGTAGATGCCAGGCGCGGCGCTCGCACAGATGTATCAGCGCACCCTGACGGCGCTCGGCCAGCGCTGTACAGCCCACCCATACCGGCGCTCGGGTCTTGTCCCGCGACTCCACAGCAACCGAAAGGCTCCGACACCGATGAGGACCAACGTTCCCGGCGTGCCGAAGGCCACCGCCCGGCGCCTGCTGGGCCGACGAAGCCTCTGGCTTTTCCCTGCGCTCGTCATGATCGCCGTAAGCGTGGTGGTGTCGCTGTCCTACATCGGAGGCATCATCAATCCCGCCGGCAACCTCCATCGCTTCCCGATGGCCATCGTCGACGAGGACCGGGGAATTCACGCCGGCGACCGAAAGGAGCCGACTCTGCGCGTCGGTGCGCCGGTGCGGCTCGGGGTAGATCCCGCCATTCATCAGTGCCATGTCGGCCAGAGCCACGGACAGCGAACCCTCCGAACGTCGTGCGAGCAGCTCCTGCGCGACCGAGCTGCCGTAGTCGTGAGCGACGACCCGGGTGGCACGCAGGCCGTCGTGCGCCCACAGCGCCTCCACCAGGTCGGCCTGCTCGATCAGCGAGTAGTCGTGCTCGCGCGGCTTGGCGGACGCGCCGAAGCCGAGGAAGTCCGGCATCACCAGAGTGTGCCTGCGGGCCAGCTCGGGCGCGATCTTGGCCCACTGGTGGGAGGACGCCGGGTATCCGTGCAGGAGCGTGAGCGGGGGGCCGCTGCCCATCCGGCGCACGAAGATCGCGCGCTCCGCACCACGCAGACGCAAAGGCACGTACTCGCCTTCGGACCACCAGTCCTCGACGGGGTCGACGGACATCGAGCGCCTCACTCTCAACTCGAGTGACAGCTCGCGGGACACAGCAGCCAGGAGCGACTCACCTCGTTGAGTTGACCGCTGCCAGGGCGCCGTGCCCCATGACATCGGTTCTTGGCAGATCTCCGACTCGGCTGAACGGCCACACCCTCGTCCGGCCGCAGTAGCACTCTGCCCGGACTACCACCCGCTCACGCTCGTCCGCGCGGCCCTGAACCGGATCACGCCGTCCGTCACCCTGGACGAGCGGTTCAAGGTCCTGCCGCCGTTCGGCACGCCCACGCCCCCCGCGGCTCAGCCGCCCGCGACCGGCCGCGGCTGGCTGCGCCGCCGCAAGGACGGCTGACAGGGGACCACCGCGCGCCGCCCCCTCAGCGCGCCTTGCGCGCCGCGTACGCCCGCGCCGCCCGCACCCGGTTGCCGCACTTCGTCGTGCACCAGCGCCGTGCCCCGTGCGAGCGCAGGAACCAGCGGTCACAGCCCTGGGCGGCGCATTCCGTGAGCTGTTCGGCCTCGGAGCCGGTGAGCAGGTCGGCCGCGTCCTCGGCCAGCAGGGAGAGCGCCGCCGCGGCCGGGTTGCCGGTGTCCGGCTCGGCGGCGCGGTGCGGGCCTTCGGCCGTCCAGGCGAGGCGGGGGGTCGCGGGGGCCGCCGCCAGGGCGGCGTTGAGGGTCGCGAGGTCCTCGGCCGCGGGGACCTCATGGACCCCGTACGACGCGAACAGCGCGCGCAACGCCTCGCGCAGACCCAGCAGCCGCCCGAACTGCCTGCCGTTGAGCGCCACCGGGTCCGGCAGCAACCGGTGCCGGACGAGCCACAGGTGCGCCGCCTCGGCGTCGTCGAGCAGGTCGACGGGGCCGTGGCTGAGGGTGAACCGCGTGTTCACCAGCGCCAGGGAGACATAGCGCTCCTCGCCGGGGACCGGGAGCTGGTGCAGGTAGACAGGGGCGTCGTGATCCACGGCCTCATGCTAATCCTTGTCATTCTCCGTGAGAAGGCCTACCGTGACTCACGGAGAATCGAAACAGAAACCGTGAGAGGTGAGCCGCCGTGGCCTTCGACGTCGACGTAGTGCGCAAGGACTTCCCGATCCTGGAACGGACGGTGGACAGCGGCGCCCCTCTCGTCTACCTGGACTCCGGGGCCACCACCCAGAAGCCGCTCCAGGTGCTCGACGCCGAGCGGGACTTCTACCTGACGCGCAACGCCGCCGTGCACCGCGGAGCGCACCAGCTGGCCGGGGAGGCGACGGAGGCGTACGAGAACGCCCGGCACACTGTCGCCCGGTTCATCGGGGGCGCCGACGACGAGGTCGTCTTCACCAGGAACACCACGGAGAGCATCAACCTCGTCGCCTACGCCCTGGGCAACGCCGGCCGTCTCGGCCCCGGCGACCGGATCGTGGTGACGGAGATGGAGCACCACGCCAACCTGGTGCCCTGGCAGCAGCTCGCCGAACGCACCGGCGCGACGCTGGACTGGTTCGGGCTCACCGACGAGGGGCGCCTCGACCTCACCCGTGTCGACGAGCTCATCGACGAGCGCACCAAGATCCTCGCCGTCACCCACCAGTCCAACGTCCTCGGCACGATCAACCCCGTACGCGAACTGGCCGACCGCGCCCATGCGTTCGGCGCCCTCGTCGTGGTCGACGGCGCCCAGTCGGTCCCCCACCGACCGGTCCGCGTATCCGATCTGGACGCCGACTTCCTCGCCTTCTCCGGGCACAAGATGCTCGGCCCGAGCGGGGTCGGCGTGCTGTGGGGCCGACGCGAACTGCTCGCGGGACTACCGCCGTTCCTCACCGGCGGCTCGATGATCGAGATCGTCGAGATGGACCGCACCACCTTCCTGCCCCCGCCGCAGCGCTTCGAGGCGGGTGTGCCGATGACGGCCCAGGCGGTCGGGCTGGCGGCGGCGGTGGACTACCTGGAGGCGCTGGGCATGGACGAGGTGGCGGCGCACGAGGACCGCCTCACCGCCCGCGCGCTCGAGCTCCTCGGCGACCTCCCCGGCGTGCACATCGTCGGCCCGCGCGACCTCACCGACCGCGGTTCCGCCGTCTCCTTCACGGTCGACGGCATCCATCCGCACGACGTCGGCCAGGTGCTGGACGAGCGAGGCGTGGCCGTTCGGGTGGGCCATCACTGCGCCCGCCCCGTCGTACGGCGCTACGGGATTGCGGCGACCACCCGGGCGAGCTTCTACGTGTACAACACGCTGGACGAGGTGGATGCCTTGGCGGAGGGCGTTCGCGCAGCTCAGGCCTACTTCGGCGGGTGATCGACGCCGGCGCTTGACCTGGAGCGCGCTCCAGGTCCTACGGTCTTTCCATGACCAGCGGAGAGCCCCTGGCGCCCGAACGGGAGCCGACCCTGACCATCGCCCAGGTCGCCGAGCGCACCGGCCTCACGCACGACACGTTGCGCTACTACGAGAAGGCCGGGCTGATCGAACGGGTCGGCCGGACCGCCGGCAACCAGCGGCGCTACGCCGCGGCGGACCTGGCCTGGCTGGAGTTCCTGCTCAGGCTGCGCGAGACGGGCATGTCGATCGCCGACATGCAGCGATTCGCGCGGCTGCGGGCGCGCGGAGACACCACGGTCGGCGACCGGCTGGCGATGCTCCGGGAGCACCGCGCCGAGCTCGCGGACCACATCCGTGCCCTGCGCCGCAACGCGGCCGCGCTGGACGACAAGATCGACCACTACGAACGGCTGCTCGAGCAGCGGCAGCCGGGGACGGAAGAACGGGAATGAGCGATAGCACCACCCGTGAAGAGCGCTTCGGCCACGGCCTGGAGGTCCTGAACAACGTCGACGGCGAGGCCGGACAGCGGGTCCTCGACGCGCTCGCCGACGTCAGCCCCGAACTCGGTCACCAGATCGTCTCGTGGGCCTTCGGCGAGGTCTACGACCGGCCGGGGCTCGCCCCGCGCGACCGCCAGCTGGTGACCCTGGGCATGCTCACCGCCCTCGGTGGCTGCGAGGCCCAGCTGGACGTGCATGTGGGCGCGGCGTTGAATGTGGGCCTCACGCCCGAGCAGATCGTCGAGGCGCTGCTGCACTCGGCCGTCTACTGCGGCATACCGAAGGCGCTCAACGCGACCTTCGCCGCGAAGAAGGTGTTCGCGGAGCGCGGGCTGCTGCCGCTCGGCGAGCCGTCCGCCCCCGCCGCGGCTGCCTCCGCCTGATCCACGGCAGGATGGAGGAGGGGCACGAGCGCCTCGACGAGGCGTGTCGTGCCCGGAGGGCGGAAAGGGAGACGATGAGTGAGTTCTGGCCGGTGAACGACGTGCTGGCCCATCTCGCCGGGCGCTGGCGGGTGGAGCGCACCGTGCGGGATCTCGCGAGCGGTGAGGAGGGGCGTTTCGAGGGGACGACCGTGTTCTCGCCGCTGGAGGACGGCGGCGACGGGCTGCTGCACCAGGAGTCGGGCACGTTTGTCTGGCGGGGCACGCCCCGTCCCGCCGAGCGGACACTCCGGTTCCTGCCCGGGACGTCGGCCGGCACCTCGGACGTGCGGTTCGCCGACGGCCGTCCGTTCCACGACCTCGATCTCACCGGCGGCCACCACGTCGCCGAGCATCCGTGCGTCGCGGACCTCTACCGAGGCGAGTTCACGGTCCACGACCAGGACCACTGGCGCACGGTGTGGAGGGTCGGCGGACCCGCGAAGGACCTCCTCCTGACCACCGACTACACGCGCGAGCGGGACCGGTCAGACGCGGACCTGTGACCCGGCCTCCAGCCGAAGGTTCCAGCGCCCGTTGTGACCGGCGAGCGTGATCGTGGACAGGGGGCGGACGTCGATGTTCCAGTACGACGACGGCCCCGCCTTCAGCGCGTACACCAGCGCGGCCCGCACCACCGCCGGCTCCGTCACGGCGACGATCCGGCTGCCGTCGTCCACGGGACGTGTGTCCAGCCAGCCGCCCACACGGGAGATGAAGGACATCAGCGGCTCCCCGCCGTGCGGCGCGGAACGGGGGTCGGCCAGCCAGGCGTCCACAGCGGAGGGCTCCCGGGCCATCGCCTCGCCCAGGGTGAGGCCGCGCCAGCGGCCCATGTCGCAGTCCCGCAGCGCGGGCTGCACCAGTGGCGCATACCCGAGCGCGTCGCCGGTCGCCCGGCTCCGCGGGGTCGGCGAGCAGTAGCGCAGCTCGGCCGCCGCCAACGGCACCAGGTCGTGGGCGACACGCTGCACCTCGTCCCAACCGGCCTGGTCCAGCGGCCGGTCGTCCTGGAACCGCTCCGCCAGCAGCGACGAGCTACGCGCTGCGGCGACGAACGTGACCCGAAGATGCATGCGGCGATCGTGTGCCCACCATGTGGGCAGGTCAAGGGGGCGTTACTCAGGAGTTACCAACGGTACCGCCGTCTTGACGCGCGCCCGGCCCCTGCACCGGTCGGCGGCGTCCGCGATGGTCACCGGCCGGAAACGTCCGCGTCGAGTGCAGTTCCCGTGGCGCGCCCGGTCGGCCGGAGCACCTTCTCGCAGGCCGTGCGCAGACGGCGCACGCCCTCCGTGATCTCCCCCGTCCCCGCGACCGCCGCGAAGCTCAGCCGCAGATGGGCGGCGGGGGGTTCGGCACTGAAGTAGGGGCGTCCGGGGGCGACCGCGACGCCCTCGCGCAGGGCGCCCGCGACGAGGGCGGACTCGTCGGTGCCCTCTGGCAGCCGCAACCAGAGGTGATAGCCGCCGGCCGGGACGTGCGGCAGGGCGAGCCTGGGCAGAGCCAGACGCAGAGCGGCGGTCAGCGTGTCGCGGCGGCGCCTCAACTCGGCGGAGACGGCACGCAGATGACGCGGCCAGGCAGGCGAGCCGACGAGTTCGAGCGCGGCCTCCTGCAAAGGGCGCGGCACGAAGAAGGTGTCGACGATCTGGATGGCCCGCAGCCGCTCGAGGACCGGACCGCGGGCCGCCAGGGCGGCGACCCTGAAGCTGGGCGAGGTCGCCTTGGTGAGCGAGCAGACGTGCACCACGACACCGTCGGGATCCTCGGCGGCCAGCGGGGGCGGCACCGGTCCTGAGTCCTCGTGCACCAGCCGCCGTACGAAGTCGTCCTCGATCACGAAGGCGCCGGCGTCCCGCACGATCCGCAGGACCTCACGACGGCGCCCGGGCGCGAGCGCGGCTCCGGTCGGGTTCTGGAACAGCGGCTGGCAGACGAGGACGCGGGCGCCGCTCGCCCGGAACGCGTCGGCGAGCAGCTCCGGCTTCACCCCGTCCGCGTCGACCGGGACGGGCACGGGTCTCAGGCCGGAGGCGCGGGCGATCGCCAGCATGCCGGGGTAGGTGGGCGACTCCACCAGGACCGGTGCACCCGGGGATGCCAGGGCCCGCAGCGCGGTGGTGAGGGCGGACTGGCCGCCCGCCGTGATCAGTACGTCGGCCGCGGTGATCGCGCCGCCGATGCCCCGCGCGAACCACTCGCGCAGTTCGGCGATGCCTTCGACGGGCGGCCGCGCCCACACTCCGGGCCTGCGCCCGGCCCGGGACAGGGCGGCGCCCATCGCGCGCTCGGGCTGCAGAGCGGGATGCAGATAGCCGCCGTTGAACTCGATGACACCGGCGGGCGGGGCGGCCAGCGAGGCCAGTACCCCGGAGGCATCGACGCTGCGCGGCACGAGTTCCACGGTGGTGTCCGCGCTCAGCGCGACCTCCTGCCATGCGGTGTCGCCCACCGCCTGGGACTCGGCGCGCGGCTCGGCGCGGAACGCCCCCGCTCCGGGACGCGTCACCACAAGCCCCTCGGCGGCCAGTTGCGCCAGCGCCCGGGACACGGTCACGGGGCTCACCCGAAACCGCTCGACGAGGACACGGCTGGACGGCAGCTTCTCTCCAGGAGAGTAGCGCTTCAATTCCGGTCGCAGCAGATCCGCCAGCTGTCCCACGCTGCTACGCTCATGCATGAGAGCAGAGAATAGCGCTACTCCCCAGAACGCGATAGCGGTGCGCCCGGCTACCGGGAGCACCTCTCCGGGCAGCGGAGCCGACGGGAATCCTCAGGACGCCACCTCGGCCTCCCAGCGCCAAGCCGGCACGCTGCAGGCGGCCCTCGGGGTCGTCGCCTTCTCGCTCACGTTTCCCGCCACCGCCTGGGGACTGGACGGGTTCGGGCCCTGGTCGCTCGTGGCGGTGCGCAGTGTGCTGGCGGCGGTGATCGCCGGCGGGTGTCTGCTCGCGCTGCGCGTACCCCTGCCCGCGCGACCGCACTGGCCGGGTCTCGCCGTCGTCGCGGCCGGGGTCGTGGTCGGCTTCCCGTTGCTGACCACCCTCGCCCTGGAGACCTCGACCACCGCGCACGCCGCCGTGGTGGTCGGGCTTCTCCCCCTGACCACCGCCCTCTTCTCCGCGCTGCGCGTCGGCACCCGCCCTTCCCGGACCTTCTGGCTCGCGGCCCTGGCCGGCGCCGCCGCCGTGATCGCCTTCACCGTGCAGCAGAGCGGCGGCGCACTGACGGGTGCGGACGCCTACCTCTTCGGCGCACTGCTGATCTGCGCGGCGGGCTACACCGAGGGCGGCCGGCTGGCCCGAGTGATGCCCGGCTGGCAGGTCATAGGCTGGGCACTGGTGCTGTGCCTGCCGCTCACCGTGCCCGGTGCGCTCGTCGCCCTGTCGTGGGAACCGGTACGTCTTACGGTGCACTCCGTGACCGGGGTGCTGTGGGTGGCGGCCGGGTCGCAGTTCCTGGGCCTGGTGGTCTGGTACCGGGGCATGGCCGCCGTGGGGATACCTCGGGCGAGCCAGTTGCAGTTGGCTCAGCCGCTGCTCACACTGGTGTGGTCGGTACTGCTCCTCGGCGAGCACCTCACTCCGGCCGCACCGCTCACGGCCGTCGCGGTCCTGGTCTGCATCGCGGTCACGCAGCGGGCGAGAGCATGACCGGGGCGGGGCACGAACCGGCGCTCCCGGGCCGCGGACTCGCGGCCAAGGACCGACGACGCTTACGCGACGAGGAGGCCCATCGGATGCGCGCAACTGTGGGCGACAAGCTGGTGCAGCACGGCAGGATCGTCGGGCAGCACGACAAGATCGGTGAGATCGTCGAAGTCATGGGCACGAATGGCAACCCGCCCTACCGCGTCCGCTTCCAGGACGGGCACGAAGGCGTGTGCTCACCGGGCCCCGACACGGAGATCCGCCACAAGGAAATCAGCGGGCAGATCGGGCACTAGGCCCGGCAGAGTCAGCGCGGGGGCTTCGCCGGCTGCTTGTAGTGGTCGGCGACCACCCGCGCCATCGCGCCGATCGGATCGAGCGCGATGTCCTTGGCGGCGAAGAAGACATGGCCGCGCACCTGCGGGTAGCGGCCGGCCAGAGTCAGGTGCCGGGAGAGCTCCGCCGGGTCCTGCCAGGCGGCGGGCTGCTGGGGGTCACCGGCCTTGTACAGCGCCTCCCCCACGTACAGGCGTACGGCCGTGCCCTGGACGGTCTTCACCCACCAGCGCACGAGTTCCGCGTAGTCGGCCGCGGCGAAGCCGATGTTCCAGTAGATCTGCGGGCAGATGTAGTCCAGCAAGCCGGAGCGCACCCAGGCCCTCGTGTCCGCGTACAGGTCGTCGTACGTCTGGACGCCGGCCCGTGTGGCCGAGCCCCGGGAGTCGGTGGCGGCGTTGCGCCACACCCCGAAGGGGCTGATCCCGAAGCCGGCGGTGGGCCGGACGCGCCGGACGCGGGCCGCGACCTCCTCCACCAGCAGGTCGATGTTGTTCCGGCGCCAGGCCGCCCGGCTCTCGAAGCCGCCGCCGTGTGCGGCGTATGCCGCGTCGTCGTCGAAGGCCTGGCCCGCGACGGGGTACGGGTAGAAGTAGTCGTCGAAGTGGACGCCGTCGACCGGATAGCGCTGCACGGCGTCGAGGATCGCGTCCTCCACGAAGGTGCGGACCTGGGGCAGACCGGGGTTGTAGAAGAGCATGCCGCCGTAGGGCACGACCCACTCGGGATTTCTGCGCGCCGGGTGCGAGGGCACGAGCCGCGAGAGGTCGGTGTGGATGGCGACCCGGTAGGGGTTGAACCAGGCGTGCAGCTGAAGCCCCCGCGCGTGCGCCTCCTCGATGGCCGTACCCAGCGGGTCCCAGCCCGGGTCCTTGCCTTGAGTGCCGGTGAGGTACTGGGACCAGGGCTCGTACGTCGAGGGCCACATCGCGTCGGCTGTGGGGCGGACCTGGAAGAAGACCGCGTTCAGCCCGCGCCGGACCGCCGTGTCGAGGTGGGCGCGCAGCTGGGCCTGCTGGACGGCGGGCGACAGGCTGGAGCGGGAGGGCCAGTCACGGTTGAACACGGTCGCGAGCCACATCCCCCGCAGCTCGGTGGTCGCCTGCCGTCGCCTCGGTGCGGCCGCCGCGCCCGTGGTGAAGGCCGACAACGCGGCCACCGCGAACGCCCGTCGTGACAACTGGCTCATCTGCCCCGCCCTCGTACACTGTGGATCCACACCGTCACGGATCGTTACCGCGCCCCAGCATGCACGCACCCTCACGATCGATCATCGATACTTCGGAGTAACGTGCACGAATGGAGCAGGCGACCGGTACCCGAACGGACCTGCCACAGCCGTAGATCAGCGAAAGGGACGATGTGACCGACATCGAACGCGTCGGAGTGGTGGGCTGCGGCCAGATGGGAGCGGGCATCGCAGAGGTGTGCGCCCGTGCCGGACTGGACGTGAAGGTCGCCGAGACCACCGGCGAGGCCCTGGAGATCGGGCGGACCCGCCTGTTCAACTCCCTGTCCAAGGCAGCCGAGCGAGGCAAGATCTCCGAGGAGGAGCGGGAGGCGACGCAGGCGCGCCTCACCTTCACCACCGACCTCGGCGAGTTCGCCGACCGCGACCTGGTGATCGAGGCCGTCGTGGAGAACGAGCAGGTGAAGACCGAGATCTTCCAGGTGCTCGACCAGGTGGTGACCCGCCCCGACGCCATCCTCGCCTCCAACACCTCCTCGATCCCCCTGGTGAAGCTCGCGGTCGCCACCTCGCGTCCGGACCACGTGGTCGGCATCCACTTCTTCAACCCGGCCCCGGTGCAGCAGCTCGTCGAGCTGATCCCGGCCCTCACCACCTCCGAGGGCACCCTCGGCCGGGCCCAGCTGTTCGCGGAGAAGGCCCTTGGCAAGCATGCGATCCGGGCCCAGGACCGCTCGGGCTTCGTGGTCAACGCGCTGCTCGTGCCCTATCTGCTCTCCGCCATCCGGATGTTCGAGTCGGGTATCGCCGGCCGCGAGGACATCGACAACGGCATGGAGATGGGCTGCGCCCACCCGATGGGCCCGCTCAAGCTCTCCGACCTGATCGGCCTGGACACGATCGTCTCCATCGCCAACTCGATGTACGAGGAGTACAAGGAGCCCCTGTACGCCGCTCCCCCGCTGCTGCAGCGCATGGTGGAGGCGGGCCGGCTGGGCCGGAAGACGGGTTCAGGCTTCTACACCTACTCCTGATCCCATCGCAGGCTTCTGCCCTGACGCCTGATCACGGACCGTGGGCCTTCGGCCGGTACGGGCCCGGCACCGTTCGCGGTGCCGGGCCCGCTCCATTCACACACCGTGTGCGCATCGGACCCGCATATGCCACGCGCACACTCTCCCCACCCGTCCGCCAGGCGAGTTGACTTCTCATGCGCATGCAAGGGATGTGACGACTACGGAAAGGAGCGGACTTGTGACCCCCGACCCCGAGCATCCCGTGGTCCATGGAGATGTCGCAGAGTTACGCCGTCGCCTCGACGTTGCGCAGGCACGGGTGGAGGGAGGACTGGCCCTGCTCAGTCAGCGCGCCGAGCAGACCGCCAAGGATCTCGACGACCTGAGCGAGCGGGTCGTGGCACTGGAGCACACGCGCTGGCCGCTGCCCGCGGTAGCCGCCCTCACGGCCGTGGGCGCACTCGTCGTGGCGGTCTGGCAGGCTCTCGCCCGCTAGCCGCCGGGACGCCGTACGGGATTCAGGGCACAGCGTCCTGCCCGAGCCTGAGGTGATGCAGGAGGAGCAGCGCGGCTGCCATGTTCGCGGCCGGGACCTCTCCGCGGGCGACCATGTCGGGGACCAGTTTGAGGGACACCCATTCCCGGCGGTCCGACTCGAAGTCGTCCACGGGGTGCCCGACGTACTCGCCCTCGTCGGCCCAGTAGATGTGGTGCCGGGCGTCGGTCAGTCCGTTGGAGGGCTCGACGCTCATGAGATGGCGCAGGGGTCCCGGTCGCCAGCCGGTCTCCTCCTCGAGTTCGCGGGCCGCCGCGGTGGCGATGTCCTCGCCGTCCTCGACGACCCCCGCGGCGAGTTCCCATCCCCAGCTGTCGGTGATGAAGCGGTGCCGCCACAACAACAGCACCTCGTTGGCCTCGTTGACGACGGTCGCCACGGCGACGGGCCGCAGCCGTATCAGGAAATGGTCGAGGTGCCGACCGTCCGGCAGCTCGACATCAGCGAGATTGACGCTGAACCAGCGGTTCGCATAAACGGTTTGTTCGTTCTGCTTCGTCCACTGCACGGTTCTGCCACCTTCCACTCAGTAAGTGGCAATATCGCAGCAGGAGCGTCCACGCAGCAGGCTCACAGCGATGCATCCCCGGCGCGGCGGCGGGCGCGACCGTCCGCGCCGAGGGGGCCGGCACCCGCATCCGGTGTGGTGGGAGCGGGTCTACAGCGGTACGCGCAGTGCGCCGTCGATGAGTTCGGCCGCGTCCGCCGTTCCCGCACCGCCGCTGCGTACCAGGTGCTCGCGTACCGCCCGCAGTCTCTCGCGCAGACGCATGGACTCCATTCCCCGGGCCCGCTCCGCCATCTCGACCGCCGTGGCCACCGCCTTGTCGGCGTTGCCCTGGCGCAGCTCGATCTGACTGAGCATGGCGAGCCGGTGCACCCGGCCGCGGTCGTGCGCGGGAGTGCCGACGGCGGCCGCCGCGTGCTCCCCTGCCGCCGTCAGATCGCCGAGGCTGAGCAGAGCCTCCGCGACCTGGACGTTGACGAGGCCGGGCTGGACATAGCCCGTCTCGTCCGGCTCGTATCCGCGCCTGATCCGTTCCGCGGCCGACTCGGCCCGCCGGATGCACGACAGCGCTCCCGTGGCGTCGCCGAGGTGTGCGTACGCCTTCGCCTGCATCGCGTACAGGTCCGAGGCCAGAGCCGGAGTGATCTGCTTGCCCGCGGCGCGCAGCGCGGCCTCGGCGAACGCGACGGCCTGCCGGTACTCCTTCATGAACAGCGACTGGTTGACCAGCAGCGCTATCACATAGGCGCCGAGCCCCCGGTCGCCGCTGGCCTTCGCCAGACGCAGGGCCTGGTGGAAGTAGCGCTGGGCCAGGCCGTGGGCGTCCGAGTCGTAGGCGCAGATGCCGGCGATCGCCACCAGGCCGCCGGTGGCGCGGTGCAACTGGCGGCCCATCGCGTCGGTGTAACTGCCGCGCAGCAGGGGCGCCGTCTCGGAGTTGAGGAAGCCGACGATGCGACTGCGGGTCGCGACGCCGCCCGCCTTGCGGTACATCTGCTCGTAGTGGGCGCGGGCGGACCGCAGTGTCTCGATGTCGGCCGGGGTGACCCGGTGACGGCCGCCCCGTGAGACGTCCACGTCCTCGGGCGGGTTCTCCCATTCCCACACGGGCATCACGGCGGGCGTACCGGTGACGGCGGGCGCGCCCAGGATGTGGGGGCGCTGCTGCTCGTCGGAGCGCCACAGGGCGGTGGCCCGTTCGACGAAACCGGACAGGCCGGAGCCGTGCGGGGCGGCCGGTTCGCCGGGCACGCCGAGGCCGATGTCGTCGAGCGTCACCGGGCGGTGCAGCCGGGCGGCGAGGACCTCGCAGATCAGGTCCGGCACCTGACCGCGCGGACGCTGGCCCTTCAACCAGCGTGCCACGGCGGTGTGTTCGTATCTGAGCGCAAGGCCGCGGGCCCGCCCTGCCTGGTTGACGTGCGCGGCCAGTCCCGCGTGGGATATCCCGGCCTCGTCGAGGATCGCGTCGAGCAGAGTGTTGGGCTGCATGGGTGCCCCCCGGTGACTTCGTCTCGACAGCGTAGTGCGTTCGGATTCACACGGGGTGTGAACGAAGTGCGCGAAGCCGGGCTGTGCGCGCGCTGCCGCAGAGGGTTTCCGGCCGCTTGACTTGAATCCCTCGTAAGAGGCCGGCCGGGCCGCCGGCTCCCCCTCGTACAGTGCGGCGGTCCGATTCCGCGCCGTCCGTCCCGCTGCCTGCCCGACACTCCGTGGCGGGGCGGACGGCGCGGCCGTGGTGCACAGGAACGCGCGGGGAGGCGCGGGTCCGGCCGCGAGCGGTCCGCGGCCGGACAGCCACGCGTTCCGCCGGCGCCGGCGCCGCCCAAATGAGCCGGGGCGCGCGACACCTGGCGCGGCTTCACGACATGGCCGGGTCATCCGGGTGCGCCCCACGGGAAAGATCCCCCCGTGGGGCGCACCGCACCGGACAACGCACAACGATCCGACCACGAGGGGTCGGACCCGTCTTAGCTCCGCAGCGTGGCCCCTGCCCGCTCGGCGGCGGTGACGACCGGAGCGCAGGGCACCTGGCCGCATTGCCGGTACAACCAAGTGCGCCCTACGAGAGGAACCCCCGCGGACCCGACCGTGAGGGGCAGGACCGCGCCCGACTCCCCAGCATGGCCTGCCTGCTCGACGGCCGGCGCGACCGCGGCACACGACGCCCGACACGGCACATCACCGCGTCGCCGCGCCATCCGAGTGCGTGCCACGAGGGAAGAACCCCGAGGGCGCACCGCAACGGACATCGCGCACCGACCCCACCGCGAAGGGCGGGACCCCGCCCAACTCCGCAGCACGGCCCCGCCCGTTCAGCGGTCGGCGCGACCGCGCCGCAGCCCACACGAACCAAGTGCGCCCCACGAGGGAAGATCGCTCGTGGGGCGCACCGCATCAAATGTCGTGCGACGATCCGACCGCGACGGGTCGGATCCCGCCTAGCTCCGCAGTGTGGCTCCCGTCCGCTCGGCCGCCAGGGCGACCGCGGCGTCGCGGGCCGCGGAGGCCTCGTCGACGGTCAGCGTCCGGTCGGGGGCGCGGAAGCGCAGCGCGTACGCCAGCGACTTCTTGCCCTCGCCGAGCTGCTCGCTCTCGTAGACGTCGAACAGCCGCAGGGACTCCAGCAGCTCGCCGGCGCCCTCGCGCAGCGCGGCCTCGACGTCCGCGTGCGGGACGTTCCCGTCGACGACCAGCGCGACGTCCTGGGTGGCGACCGGGAAGGTCGAGATCCGGGGGCCCTTCACCGGCCCCGTGCCCGACTGCTCCAGGACGTCCAGGTTCAGTTCCATCGCGCAGGTGCGCTCGGGCAGACCCAGGGTCTTCAGGACGCCGGGGTGCAGCTCACCGGCGTACCCGACGACCTGCTCGGTCCCCTCGGTCACCACGGCCAGTTCGGCGCAGCGACCGGGGTGCCAGGGACCGTACTGGCCCTTGCGGACGACGAGGTCGGCCCCCACCTCACGGGCGACGGCACGCGCGGCCTCGATGGCGTCGGCCCAGTCGGCCGGGCGGCCCTTGCCCCACCAGCCGACTTGCTCGCGGGCGCCGGCGAGGACCACGGCGATGTGCCGGGGCTGCTCGGGCAGCGCTGCCGTGAGCGAGGCGATCTCCTCGTCGGTCGGGCGGCGGTCGACGGGCAGGCGCGAGGCGACGCGCTGCTCCGCGCGCGGGTGGAAGACCAGCCCGGTCTCGAAGAGCGCCAGGTCGTGCGAGCCGCGGCCGTCGTTGCGGCGCAGCGCGCCGAGCAGGCCCGGCAGCAGCGTCGTACGGAGGGCGGGCTCCTCGTCCGAGAGCGGGTTGACCAGCTTGACGACCCGGCGGTTCGGGTCGTCGGCGGCCAGGCCGAACTGGTCGAAGATCTGCTCGCCGATGAACGGGTAGTTCGGCGCCTCGACATAGCCGGCACCGGACAGCGCGCGGCCGACACGGCGGTGCAGCCGCTGCCGCTCGGTCAGGCCACGGCCCGCCGGGGGCTTGGGCAGCGTGGAGGGCAGGTTCTCGTAGCCCTCCAGCCGGATGACCTCCTCGGCCAGGTCGTTCGGGTCGGTCAGGTCGGGCCGCCAGGACGGGACGGTGACGATCAGCTCGTCCTGCCCGTAGACGTCGCAGCCGACCTCCTGGAGCCGCCGTACGACGGTCTCGCGGCCGTAGTCGACGCCCGCCACCTTGTCCGGGTGGTTCGCCGGAATGGTGATGGTGCGCGGCGCGGACGGCGCGATGACCTCGGTGACACCGGCCCCGGCGGTACCGCTCCCGAGCAGGACCAGCAGGTCGACCGTGCGCTGGGCGGCGGCGGGCGCGGCCAGCGGGTCGACACCGCGCTCGAAGCGGCGGGACGCCTCGGAGGCCAGCTTGTGGCGGCGGGCCGTACGCGCGATCGAGATCGCGTCGAAGTGGGCCGCCTCGATGACGACGTCGGTGGTGCCGCCGTTCTCGTGCTGGTGGTCGGCGATCTCCGTGTTGGCGCCGCCCATGACACCGGCGAGGCCGATCGGGCCGCGGTCGTCCGTGATCACCAGGTCCTCGGAGTCCAGCGTGCGCGTGACGCCGTCGAGGGTGGTGAGCTGCTCGCCCGGCTCGGCCCGGCGCACGCCGATCGTGCCCTGGATGAGGGAACGGTCGTACGCGTGCAGGGGCTGGCCCAGCTCGATCATCACGTAGTTGGTGATGTCGACGGCCAGGGAGACCGGGCGCATGCCCGCCTTCTGCAGCCGGCGCTGCAGCCAGATCGGGGAGCGCGCCTCGGGCTCGATCCCGGTCACCGTACGCGCCGTGAAACGGTCGCAGCCGAGCGGCTCGGAGACCTGCACCGGGTAGCCGGAGGCGTTCGGCGCCGGGACGTCGATCAGCGCCGGGTCGCGCAGCGGCAGACCGTAGGCGATGGCGGCCTCCCGGGCGATGCCGCGCAGCGAGAGCGCGTAGCCGCGGTCCGGGGTGACGGCGATGTCGAGCACCTCGTCGACCAGCTCGAGCAGTTCGATCGCGTCGATGCCGACCTCGGTCTCGGGCGGCAGCACGATGATGCCCTTGCTGCCGTCGTCGCCCATGCCCAGCTCGTCGCTGGAGCAGATCATGCCGTGCGAGGTCCTGCCGTACGTCTTGCGCGCGGCGATCGAGAAGCCGCCGGGCAGCACGGCGCCCGGCAGGACCACGACGACCTTGTCGCCGACGGAGAAGTTGCGGGCGCCGCAGACGATCTCCTGCGGCTCACCCGTGCCGTTGGCCTGGCCGACGTCGACCGTGCAGAACCGGATCGGCTTCTTGAAGCCCTCCAGTTCCTCGATGGACAGCACCTGGCCGACGGCCAGCGGGCCCTTGAGGTCGGCGCCGAGCTGCTCGACGGTCTCGACCTCGAGACCGACCGAAATGAGCTTGGCCTGGACGTCGCGCCCGGTCTGAGTCGCCGGCAGGTCGACGTACTCCCGCAGCCAAGAAAGCGGGACCCGCATCAGATCTCCATCCCGAAGGGCCGGGTGAACCGGACGTCACCCTCGACCATGTCTCGCATGTCTTCGACGTTGTGGCGGAACATCAGCATCCGCTCGATACCGAACCCGAAGGCGAATCCGCTGTACTTCTCGGGGTCCACGCCGCAGGCGACGAGCACCCGCGGGTTGACCATGCCGCAGCCGCCGAGCTCGATCCAGCCCTCGCTGGAGCAGGTGCGGCAGGGCCGGTCCGGGTTGCCGACGGACTCGCCCTTGCAGACGTAGCAGAGCATGTCCATCTCGGCGGACGGCTCGGTGAAGGGGAAGTAGTTCGGCCGCAGCCGGGTCTTCATGTCCGGCCCGAAGAGCGACTGGACCATGTGGTCCATTGTGCCCTTGAGGTCGGCCATGGTCAGGCCCTCGTCGACGGCCAGCAGCTCGATCTGGTGGAAGACCGGGGTGTGCGTGGCGTCCAGCTCGTCCGTGCGGTACACGCGGCCGGGGCAGACGATGTAGACGGGGGGCTCGCGGTCGAGCAGGGAGCGGGCCTGGACCGGCGAGGTGTGCGTGCGCAGCACCACACCGGACTCGCCGTGGTCGCCCTTGGGGCCCTCGACGAAGAAGGTGTCCTGCATCTGCCGGGCCGGGTGGTCGGGGCCGAAGTTCAGGGCGTCGAAGTTGAACCACTCCGCCTCTACCTCGGGGCCCTCGGCGACCTCGTACCCCATGGACACGAAGACGTCCGCGACCCGCTCCATGAACGTGGTCAGCGGGTGCCGTGCGCCGGCCGGTACGCGGTCGTAGGGCAGGGTGACGTCCACCGACTCCTCGACCAGCACGCGGGCGTCCCGCTCCGCCTCCAGCTCGGCCTGGCGGGCGGCGAGCGCCTTGTTCACGGCGCCGCGGGCCATACCGACACGCTTGCCGGCGTCGGCCTTGGCGTGCGGGGGCAGGGCGCCGATCTCGCGGTTGGCGAGGGCCAGCGGCGAGGCGGGGCCGGTGTGGGCGACCTTGGCCTCGTGGAGCGCGTCGAGGGAGTCCGCGGTGCCGAAGGCGGCGAGCGCCTCGTCCCGCATGCGCTCGATCTCTTCCGGTTTCAAGGCCTCGACCTCGACAGGGTCGTACGACTTATTGGGTGCCGACATCTCTTCCCGTGCTTCCGATTGGCTGGCTGAAGGTCCCCGTCACTGGTCCTGACACTGGTCCGATGACACTTTCCGATGACGAATCGTCGCCGACTTCGGGACGCAAAGGTGCCAAAGGCCGAGTCTAACGGGGTGGGAGCGGCAACCGGGCCGAGTGTCCACGAGGCGGCCGGACGGCGGCTCCCTGAAAATGCGGAGGAGCCCGTGGGCCTCGGCGGCGTTACAGGAGATACGCCGGTGTGCCCACGGGCAGGCTGAATCGGAACTCGGCCCCGCCACCGCGGGCGCGGCCGACCGTGATGGTTCCGCCGTGGGCCTCGACGATGCCCTTGACGATGTAGAGCCCGAGACCCGTACCGCCACGCTTGCTGCCCCGCCAGAAGCGGGTGAAGACGCGGTTCATGGATTCCTCCGGGATGCCGGGGCCCTCGTCGCTCACCGTGACCGACGTGGCGGTGTTCTCGTCGTTCCCCCCGTCCCCCGCTTCGCGCCGGGACGCCGAGGGGGTGATGTCAATGGTGACGGTTCCCTCGCCGTGGCGCACGGCGTTTTCGATCAGGTTGCTCAGCACCTGGTCGATCTTGTCGGGGTCGGCCCAGAGGGCGGGCAGCGGGTGCTCCATGCGCAGCAGGAAGCGGTCGGCCGGCTGGCCGGCGGCGACATACGCCTGGATGTGCCGTCCGACCGCCGCCCCCATGTCGACGGGCTGGCGGCGCAGCTCCAGCCGCCCGGAGTCGATCCGGGAGATGTCCAGCAGTTCGGCGATGAGCCGGGTGACGCGGTCGGCGTCAGCGTCGACGGTCTCCAGCATCAGCCGCTTCTGGTCGTCGGTGAAGCGGTCCCACTTGGCGAGCAGGGTGGCCGTGAAGCCCTTGACGGACGTGAGGGGCGAGCGCAGTTCATGGGCCACCGTGGCGATCAGCTCGGCGTGGCTGCGCTCGGTGCGGCGTCGCGCCTCGGTGTCCCGGAGGCAGACGACGACGCGGCGGATGGGCCCGGTGGGGTGGGTCCGTACGTAGTGCGCCGACACGAGCACTTCCCGCCCGCCGGGCAGCAGCAGGTTGCGCTCCGGCTGCCGGACGCGGATGGTGAGGCCGCCGTACGGATCGGTCAGCTGCCACCAGCGCCGCCCCTCCAGGTCCTCCAGCGGCAGCACCTGGTCGAGCCGCCGGCCGAGGGCCTCCACGGCGGGCAGGGCGATGATGCGGCCGGCTGCGGCGTTGAAGCAGATCACCAGGCCGCGCTCGTCGGCGACGACGAGTCCGTCGGGCAGTTCGTCCGAGTCGATGCCGAGCCCGGCGAGATCACCGGGCTCGGAGGCGGGCGTGCGGCCCGCGTCACGTGCTCCCGGTGCCCTGCTCGTGCCGATCATGCCCGTACCCCACCTCTCGTCGGGGGGCGCACCCCCGAGCCCGCCACCCTACTAGCCGGATGTGACGGAACGGCACCCTCCGGCCGCGCGCTGTGCACGCGCGGACGCATAGAGACATACGGCGGCGGCGGTCGCGAGGTTCAGGCTCTCGGCCCTTCCGTGGATCGGCACCCGCACCACGGCGTCGGCGAGCGTCCGGGTCTCCTCCGGCAGCCCCCAGGCCTCGTTACCGAAGACCCAGGCGGTGGGGCCGCCCATGGTGCCCTTGTCGAGCTCGTCGTCGAGGTCGTGCTGCCCCGCGCCGTCTGCGGCCAGGATCCGCACCCCGGCGCCCTTCAGCCCGGCGACGGCGTGCTCGACGGGGACGCCGACGGCCACCGGCAGATGGAAGAGGGAGCCGACGGAGGCGCGGACCGCCTTGGGGTTGTACAGGTCGACGGAGGCGTCGGTGAGGACGACGGCCTCGGCACCGGCGGCGTCCGCGCAGCGCAGAACGGTCCCGGCGTTCCCGGGGTCGCGGACGTGGGCGAGGACGGCGACCAGCTTGGGGCGTGCCTCGAGGATCTCGTCGAAGGGCGTGTCGAGGAACCGGCAGATCCCGACGAGGCCCTGCGGAGTGACGGTGGTGGAGATGTCGGCGATCACGTCCTCGGCCGCGAGGTGCACCCGGGCCCCGGCGTCACGGGACTCCCCCACGATGTCGGCGTACCGCTCCGCGGCTTCGACGGTGGCGAACAGCTCGACGAGGGTGGGCCGGCCCTCGGCACGGTGCGCGGCGGCCTCCCGTACGGCCTGCGGCCCCTCCGCGAGAAACAGCTGCTCCTTCCCTCGGAAGCTCCGCCTGGCGAGCCGCCGCGCGGCGCTGACGCGGGGGGAACGGGGGGAGATCAGCTCGGGGGTGGCGGGGGCCATGGTGTTCACTTCCGGGGGTTCAGGAGTCCGTCGGCGCGCGGCGGCGATCCGCGGAGCGGCGGATGTGTCGTCTTCGGAACGCAGTCGGACCCGCAGGCCGGGAAGCCTGCGGGTCCGTGGTCACGTCGGCCAAGGCCGGCGCAGCGGTCAGGCGGCCGCCTTCGGGGCGTTCACATCCGCCGGCAGCGCCTTCTGCGCGACCTCGACGAGCGCGGCGAACGCGTCGGCGTCGTTGACGGCCAGCTCGGCCAGGATCTTGCGGTCGACCTCGACGTTCGCGGCCTTCAGACCCTGGATGAAGCGGTTGTAGGTGATGCCGTTGGCGCGGGCAGCGGCGTTGATGCGCTGGATCCACAGCTGACGGAAGTCGCCCTTGCGCTTCTTGCGGTCGTTGTAGTTGTAGACCAGCGAGTGGGTGACCTGCTCCTTGGCCTTGCGGTACAGGCGCGAACGCTGACCGCGGTAGCCGGAGGCCTGCTCGAGGATCGCCCGACGCTTCTTGTGGGCGTTGACTGCCCGCTTGACGCGTGCCACTTTTTAACTCCTTGTAGCGGGGCCGCGGTTGAACTCACGCGGCCCGGAATCGATTGGGTCCCGGTCCAGACGTGCGGCGCGAAGGGATCGAAGGATCCGGCGCCGCCGCGTCACTTGCCGAGAAGCTTCTTGATCTTCTTGGCGTCGCCCGGGGCCATCTCGGCGTTGCCGGTGAGGCGACGCGTCAGACGGGACGACTTGTGCTCGAGCAGGTGGCGCTTGCCGGCGCGCTCGCGGAGCACCTTGCCGGAGCCGGTGATCTTGAAGCGCTTGCTGGCACCGCTGTGCGACTTGTTCTTCGGCATAGCGCCGTTCTCTCCTCGTCGGTGGCGCTCCGGTGCCCGGTCACTGAAACCGGGCACGTTGGAACGTCGCTCTTGTATCGGTTGGTCCTGGGACTGACGTCCCGGGGGTCACGCCTCGGCGGAAGCCTCGGCCGGGGCCTCGGTGGTCTCGGGCTCGGCGGCGTTCTGCGAGCGGCCCGGGTGGGCCTTCGCCTCGGCCTTGCGAGCCTCCTGCGCCTGACGAGCCTCGGCCATGGCCTCGGTCTTCTTCTTGTGCGGACCGAGAACCATGATCATGTTCCGGCCGTCCTGCTTCGGGTTCGACTCGACGAAGCCGAGGTCCTGGACGTCCTCCGCGAGACGCTGCAGCAGCCGGTAGCCCAGTTCGGGCCGGGACTGCTCGCGACCGCGGAACATGATCGTGATCTTGACCTTGTCGCCCTGCTTGAGGAACCGGACGACGTGACCCTTTTTGGTGTCATAGTCGTGCGGGTCGATCTTCGGCCGGAGCTTCATCTCCTTGATGACCGTGTGCGCCTGGTTCTTGCGCGCCTCACGGGCCTTCATGGCCGACTCGTACTTGAACTTCCCGTAGTCCATGAGCTTGCAGACAGGCGGACGGGCGTTCGCCGCGACCTCGACCAGGTCCAGGTCGTACTCCTGCGCAAGCTCCAGGGCCTTGGCAAGCGGCACAATGCCCACCTGCTCGCCACTGGGACCGACAAGTCGCACCTCGGGAACGCGAATCCGGTCGTTGATGCGGGGCTCGGTGCTGATGGATCCTCCTCGGTAGCACCATCACGACCGTCTGGCGGACAGCCGCGTATGTCTGGTTGACATGGGACCAAACCATCGCGGCGCATGAAAAATGCCCCGGACGGTACACAGGCGGGGCTCCAAAGATTCCGGAGCACCGCCGCGGGTGGACCGCGGGGCGCACATTCGGGCGACTCCACCGTCCGTACGGAACGGTGGTGGCCGCCTGACCGGTGACCCGCCGTCCCGGAGGACGGTCAGGTGGGAGATCGGAGCCTCCACTTGTGGGCCGGGCACTGCCATGTCCGGCCGGTCGTCACACAAGGTTAGCAGCTCCCCGGGAGTGGTGCGAACCGGCGTGCACCGGGCATCTGCCGCCCCGCCCCCGAGGCCGCCTCCCCTGCCCTCCCGGGAGCGGAGAGGCATCTGCCGGGGCCTATCGTGAGGGACATGAGTGACTCCCCCGAGGAATCCCCGGCCGCCGCTGAGTCCCCGGCCGCCGACGAGAACCGCGACTTCGACGCCATGGCCCGTGACATCGCGGACGTCCCCGCGGTCGAGGTGATCGTCACGGTCGCCGTCAACCTGATGAGCGCCGCCGCCGTGAAGCTCGGGCTGACCGAGGAAGGCGACAAGTACAAGGACCTGGACGAGGCCCGCAAGCTGGTGCACGCCCTCGCCGGGCTGCTCGACGCGAGCGCGACGGAGATCAGCTCCTTCCACGCGGCTCCCCTGCGCGACGGACTCAAGTCGCTCCAGCTCGCCTTCCGCGAGGCGTCGGTCGTCCCGGACGAGCCGGGCCAGGGCCCGGGCGAGAAGTACACGGGGGCGGTATACGGCTAGACGGCCGGACCGCACGGGCCCGGCAGGGTCTTCGCACCCCGCCCCGCCCCGGGAGCGGAACCGTCAGGAACGCACGAACAAGGGCTCGCCCGGAGGCGTCGCCCCGGCCGGCAGTACTGCCAGGTCGAGGCCGCGCACCAGGCGGGCCCTCAGCGTGTCGTCGGCGGCCATGCGCTGTGCCACCGCGCGGGCGGCCTCGGCCGGGGGCACGGACGGATCCAGGACGAGCGCCAGGGTGCCGTCGGCCTGCCCCGCGCCGAGGTAGGCGCGCAGCACGGCGGGCTCGGCGGCGACGGCGGCCCGCACCGCCGCGGTCACGGCCGGGTCGGCGAGCGGATCGGTCGTCGTGCGCCCCTCCGCGAGGGCGAGCAGCGCGGGGCCCGTGAGCTCGAACGGCACCGGTCCCGACAGGTCCAGCACGATGGTGTCGGCCTTCTCGTGCACGGCGGCCTGCAGGGCCTGGTGCAGCGGAACGGCGACGGGGCGGGCCGCCGGGTCCCAGCGGGCCAGCGACTCGGTGGAGGTGAAGGCGGGCAGGGCGGTACGGCTGCCGGCCTTCAGCGTCGGCACGGCCATCTCGCTGGTCTTCTCGCGGCGCAGCCCGTTCTCGTCCTCCTCCGTCTCTCCGAGGATCGCGACGACGGGAACCAGCAGCCGTGCGCCCTTGAGCGCCTCCAGAACGGGCCCGACGGCGGTGCGGTCCTCGGCCCACGCGGTGAGCGCCGCGCTCAGCCGCGGATCGGCGCTGCCGTCGTCGTCGGAGAAGCCGGAGTCGGGAATGTTCTTGTTCGCCACGGTCACCGACCCTATCGGGGGGCCTTTGCCGCGCTTGTGCCGACCCTGCGGCACGGCGGCCATGCGGTTCACGGGTTTCTCAGACATTGCTGAGCCGCATCTCACGTCCGTCCAACGCCCCGCACAGCACCGCCCCCGAGCATCGCGGCCATGGAGTCCCACAGAGCCCGTCGCCGCCGCGCCCGTTCCCCGCGGGGCCGCCCGCTGCTGTACACGATGCTCGCCACGATCGTCGTCGTCGGCGGTACGGCGGCCGGGACGGCGTATGTGAGGGCGCAGGCGCACGCCGACACGGGCGCCGTATCGTCGCAGTCGTCGGTGACGCCCTCGGCGTCGGCCACGGCGAGCCAGGAGGCATCGGTGGAACCTGCGGCGGAGCCCTCGGTGGACCGGGGCGCGTTGCTGGCGAAGGCCATGAAGTCGGTGCCCGCCGAGGACGGGACGGACGTGGCCGTGGCCGTTCTCGACATGGACTCCGGTGACAGCGCCGTGTACGGCGACGGCGCCTTCGACACGGCCAGCATCGTGAAGGTGGACATCCTGGCGACGCTGCTGCTCCAGGCGCAGGACGCGGACCGCAAGCTGACCGAGCAGGAGAAGACGTACGCCACCGCGATGATCGAGGACAGCGACAACGCCTCGGCGACGGCGCTGTGGACCGCGATCGGGGAGGCGGGCGGGCTCGACAGCGCGAACAAACGCTTCGGCCTCACGGACACCACGGGCGGCGACGGTCCTCTGTGGGGCCTGACGCAGACCACGGCGGCCGATCAGCTCACCCTGCTCCAGCAGGTGTTCGACGACGGCTCGAAGCTCAGCGACGCCTCGCGGTCGTATGTCCGGGAGCTCATGGGGAACATCGCGGCGGGCCAGCACTGGGGGGTGTCAGCGGCCGCCGACGGGTCCCGGTGGGCGCTGAAGAACGGCTGGCTGGCGCGCAGCACGACCGGTCTGTGGGACGTCAACAGCATCGGGCGGATCACGGCCGACGGCCACGACTATCTGGTGGCGACCCTGTCGAAGGGCAACTCCACGCAGGCGAAGGGGATTTCGCTGGTGGAGGCGGTCGCGCGGGCGGCGGTCGCGGTGTTCGCCTGACGGCTCGGCCCCGAGCGGGTGCTCACCGGCCCCGGGTGCGCGTCCTGGTGCGGCCCCGCCACAGCACCACCGAGGTCACCAGCAGCGCCACGCCCAGACCGCCCGCCAGCGCGCCCGCCCAGCTCGGGGAGCCCCCGGCGCCGTCGGCCTTGTCGGGGCCCCGGCCGAAGTACTTCTGGCCGTACGCCGCCGGGTGAAGGGACTCCGGTTTCAGCCCGGCCGCCGCCTTGATGGCCGCCGCGGGGTCGATGACCCCGAAGCCGCGGGAGTCGTCCCGACCGCCGGTGGGGGCGTTGCGGGCCGTGCGCTCCAGGAGCTGCTTGATCTCGGCCGGGGCGAGGCCCGGATGGGCGGCCTTGATCAGCGCGACGGCGCCCGAGACGAACGCGGACGCCGCGCTGGTGCCCCAGCCCTCGTAGTACTTGCGGTCGGGATCGGCGATGACGACGTCGACGCCCGGCGCGCTGATGGTGGCGTACCAGCGGCGGGTGGAGAAGGAGGCGCGGACACCGTAGCGGTCGACGGCGGTCGCGGCGATCACGCCCGGATAGGCCGCCGGGTACGAGATGTGGTCGCCCTTCTCGCCGCCGTTGCCTGCCGAGGCGACGACGACGGCGCCCTTCTTCAGCGCGTACTGCACCGCGTCGTCCTCGGCCGCTTCGGGGTGCGCGGAGTCCGAGTCGTCGCCGAGGGAGAGGTTGATGACGTCGGCACCGTGGTCGGCGGCCCAGCGGATGCCCTCGGCGAGGGCGTTGCCCCGGGTGTTGCGTGCCCGGGTGCGGGCCGCGTCGCCATCCTCGAGGATGACGCGGACGGGCAGGATCTTCGCCTCCGGAGCGACACCCACGACCCCGTCGGTGTCGCCGTAGCCATGACCGTGACCGGCGATGATGCCGGCCATGGCGGTGCCGTGCCGGGCCCATGACCGGTCGCCGCGCCCCGCGCCGAAGCCGACCATGTCCTTGCCTGTGAGGACGTTGCCTGCCAGGTCGGGGTGGGTCCCGTCGACGCCCGTGTCGAGGACGGCGACGGTGATCCCCTTCCCCTTGGTCGTCTGCCAGATCTGCTGGGTGTGCAGGGCGTCCAGAGCCCACTCCTGGGCGCGTATGCCGTCGGCGTGCGCCGCCGTCGCGGGCAGCACGGCGAGGGAGCCGGCGAGCAGGACGGTGAGGAGCCGTGCGCCGGTTCGGTGGGGGGTCATGACGGTTTTCCCGTGGCCGAGGTGACGGTCTTGCGGAGGAGGGCCTCGACCTGTTCGGCGAGTCCGGTCGCCTCGTTGCCGAGGCCGGCCTGGGCGGGGGCCGTGGTGGCGCCGGTCTGCATGGCCTGTACGGCGGGCTGAGGTTCGCTGACGGTGCGGCTGTCGGCGAAGCCCGAGACGGCGTAGACGACGACGGGGATGTCGGCGAGGACCGAGACCGTCCAGGAGGCCCGCTGCGCGTCGCCGAACCTCTCGGCGACGGTGCCCTTGGCCGCGTACGGGCGGGGCATCAGATCGGTGCGCCGGGCGAGGCCCTCTTTCTTGAAGCGGCTGCGCGCGGCGGACATCGCGGCGGCGTCGGCCCGGGTGAACAGCAGGCCGACGGTGGTGACATGGCTTTGGGTGGCGTCCGTGTAGGTGGCGCGCAGCAGCCGCAGGCACCCGACGGGGGCGAGGGCCTTGCGCAGCAGGGGGTCGAAGGCGTCCTTGCAGGTGCCGTCCTGGGCGACGCCGATACGCGTCCAGGTGCGGTCGGCGCCGCCGGGGCCGGCACCCGGTCCGTGGACGGTGGGCGGGAAGAGCTGGTCGACGGGGACGCTGTGCCACAGGCTCCCGGCGACGGCGAATGCGCCCTGCACTCCCTCGCCCGAACCGTCCGAGGTGAGCCAGCTGCCGGTCACCGCACCGCCGATGAGCCCGAGCCCGAGCACCAGGCAGGCGGCGGCCGCGGCGGTGTGGGGGTGGACCCGGCCGCCGAACAGCAGCCGGCGTCGGGTGTCGAGGTCGCGTGTGTCGGGCTCGGCGAAGCTCACGAAGGGGCGGGTGGGCGAGGCGGGCTCGGTCTCCTCCCGCGGGTGCTGCAGTCGCGCGGTGGTCTCCACGATGCCCTCGGTGGGCCGGCGGGTGCGCTGCGGCGGCACGCCGGCCGTCGGCGGCGCGTCCGGGAAGCGCGCGGACGCGGCGGGCGGTGGCGGGCCCGCCGGCCGGGTGTTCCGGTCCAGGCGGAGGTTGGGGAAGCGGGCGGATCCGGGTGTGCGCGTCGCGCCACCGTCGGGGTCGCTCCCGGACGCCGGCGCCGTGTCGCCGGAACCGCCGGAAGGGCGCTCGCTGTTCGCGCCCGGCCGGTGTGCGGGCCCGCTCGCGCCGGGGCGGGCCGGGGAAGCGCCGGGTCCTGGCCGGTCCGGCGCACCGTCCGCGGCGGCCGGGGGCGGGGGCGGCGTGCCCCGACCGGTGGGCGGCTGTTCGGGCCGGGACGGCCCCATGCGGACGGACGTCCTGCCGGGCCGGAGCGGCGCCGCCGGCTGCGACGGGGTGCCGGGCCTCGGGGGCTGCTCGGCTTGCGCCGGGAACGAGGACGCGCCGGTGGACGGCGGCTGGGGCGCGGGGGCCTCGGGCCCGGGTGCGCTCCCGGCCGTCGGCGGTCGTTCGGGGCGCGCCGGGATGCTTCCGGGGGCGCGGTCGCGAGCGCGGGACGGGTCGTGCGGGGCGGACGACATGCGGTTCGGTGCCGTCTCGGCCGGCTCATCCGGCGGGGTGGACGGGCGCGGCGGGGTCGTGGGGCGCGGAGGGATGGAGGCGCGGCGCGCTTCCGTGCTCATGCACCCCCCGTTTCGTGGTGGCCGGGCCGCCCCGGACCGTGCCGGGCGATCGACCGCCCATGGGGAGCGGCCGGTCTGCGTGGAGCGGGGACGCCGCCCCGTCCGGGCAGGCATACCCGCGCGCGCGGCCACCCATCCCGGGCGTGCCCGCCCGGGCGGGGCCACCGCTTCCCCGCGTGCGCGTCACTCTACGGGTTGGAGCGCCTCGAACGGGAACCAGTCCGCAGCACCGCGGCATCTGCCCGGATCGTCCCCCTACCCTGCGGTAATCGCATCTGGCAGGCTTCGTTCATGACTGCCCGCGCCGCAGACAGGGCCCGCTACGACCGGGCCACCGTTCATCTCGACGCTCCCGTCGCGATCGTGGACCTGGAGGCGTTCGACGCCAACGCCGGCGACCTCCTCCGCAGGGCCGGAGGCAAGCCGATCCGGGTCGCCAGCAAGTCGGTTCGCTGCCGCGCCCTGCTCGAACGGGTCCTGGCCCGGGACGGTTTCGCGGGCATCATGTCCTTCACGCTCGCCGAGTCCCTGTGGCTGGCCCGCTCGGGGTTCGACGACATCCTGCTCGCCTATCCGTCGGCCGACCGGCAGGCCTACGCCGAACTGGCCGCCGACCCCAAGCTGGCCTCCGCCGTCACGGTGATGATCGACGACCCGGCCCACCTGCGCCTCATCGACGACGCCCGCCAGGGCGGCACCGAAGAGGTGCGCGTCTGCCTGGAGTTGGACACCTCTCTCAAGCTGCTCGGCGGGCGGGTCCGGGTCGGCGCGCGGCGCTCTCCGCTGCACTCGCCGGCCCAGGTCGCGGAGCTGGCCCGGGTGGTGGCGCGCACGCCGGGCTTCCGGCTGGTCGGGATCATGGCGTACGAGGGCCACATAGCCGGTGTCGGCGACGCGGTGGCCGGGCGCCCGGTGCGGTCGCGGGCCATCCGGCTGATGCAGGCCGCGGCGCGCAGGGAACTCGCCCAGCGCCGTGCCGAAGTGGTGCGCGCGGTCCGGGCGGTGGCACCGGACCTGGAGTTCGTCAACGGCGGCGGTACGGGCAGCGTCCAGCACACGGCCGCCGAGGACGCGGTGACCGAGATCGCGGCGGGCTCGGGGCTGTATGTGCCGCGGCTGTTCGACAACTACACCTCGTTCCACGGCCGTCCGGCCGCGTTGTTCGCCCTGCCGGTCGTGCGCCGGCCGGGTGTCGGGGTGGTGACGGTGCTGGGCGGCGGCTACCCCGCGTCGGGCGCCGCGGGCCCTGACCGGCTGCCCGTCCCCCACCTGCCCGAGGGGCTGCGGTACGACCCCCAGGAAGGGGCGGGCGAGGTGCAGACGCCGCTGCTGGGCGCACCCGCCGACGACCTCCTCATCGGCGACAAGGTGTGGTTCCGGCACGCCAAGGCAGGCGAGTTGTGCGAGCGTTTCGACGTGCTGCACCTGGTCGAGGGCGCCGAGGTCACGGCGACCGTACCGACGTACCGCGGCGAGGGGCGCACGTTCCTCTGACCTTCGAGGCCCTCCGGGCTGCCGGGCCGGTCGCTCAGCGGGTGGGCCCGATGCTGCTGCCCACTCCCCCGCCCGTCGCCGCGTCGCCGACCGGTCGGATGCCCCTGGTGATCCTCTCCATGTCGGCGAGCGGCGGTCCGTCGGCGCCCGCGTCGAAGGCGAAGCGGACGATGACGGGCGCCCCCGAGCCGACGCTCGAGGGGAAGGCCAGCGACTCGACGTAACCTCCGGGCCCTTTCGCGGTGCTGACGTGCCAGCGGACGAAGTACCCGGCGCGGCCCGCGACCGCGATCTGACCGGATTTCACCAGCCGGTGGGACGTGATGCCGCCGAAGGGCCGACTGCCGACCGAGTCGCGGTCGTACTCCGCGTCCGCGGCCTCCGCTATGTCACCTTCGGCCAGGGACCGGGCGGTTGCGCCCGGTCCCGCATTGGCGGTCCGCGAGAGCACCCGGCCGTGGCGGCACAGACCGGGGTCGCCCGGGCAGTCGTAGGTGCCCGGTGTGGTCAGCACGACGTCGTCCTCGGCGACGTTCTCGGGCTTTGCCCAACCCTTGAGGACGGGGAAGGTGATGCCGTTCAGGTCGTCCACGACGACATCCGCGTCCCCGGTGGCGGAGGCGGACGCGGCCGGCGAGCCGGCGGCGCTGCTCGGCGCGTACGTCACCGCCGTGGGCGCAGGTCCTGCCTGTGCGGCGCTCCGGCCGTCGTGTCCGAGGACCACCGCCCCGGTGACGATCGCCGCGACCAGTACGGCCCCGGCCGTACCGAGCGCGACCGCCTTGGCGCGCCGGGAGCCCCCGCCGTCCACCGGTTGCGGCGGGAGCGGCGGCGGCCCGTGCACCTCGGGTTGGCGCCGGTGGTCCGTCCATCCGGTTCCGTCCCACCAGCGTTCGGTGAGCGGGTACGACGGGTCGCGGTACCACCCGGGCGGAGGCGTACTGCTCATCCCGGCCACTCTAGGCCGTGCCCGGTGGCACCGCGCCGGTCCCGTCTCAACTCGCCCCGTACACCGTGTCCTTCTGGTCAGGCACCACCGAGCCGTCCCTTCTCAGGACCGGTCCTCGGCTCCCGTCCGGCTCGTTGTAGGCGGTCGTGGAGCACGGGTACGGTTCCGGCCTGCGCGGGAGCGGTTCGATGAACATGGGGTTGACCAGCCAGCGCCCGTCGGCGCCGTCGTACGCCCTGCACATCAGTTCGTTCTTGTTGCGGTTGATCGCCAGGTGGGCGCCGGTGGCATCGCCGAGGAACGTGACATCGGTGTCGGCGTCGCCCGCCGCGAGTACGGGCCGGTGCGCCGCGTCCTGCTTCCGCCAGGCGGCGGCGCCCCGGACGCCGTAGATCTCCTGGTTGATCCAGCAGCGCTTGCCGTCGATGTACGGGATGACCTCGCCCCGGCTCGCGGGGACGTCTCCGCAGCCCTCGGTGCGGGTGGTGATACGGCCCCGGCGGTCGAGGACCGAGCGGATCGCGATGGTGTGCGCGGCGTCCACGCCGGCACCGCGCGACCACACCTCGGTGACGGGTTCGAAGCCGGCGGAGACGATGTAGACGTCGAACCGGGCCTGTTGGAGCGTGCGGATCATATCGCGCTGCTGGTCGTAGTAGCGCGCGTACGCCGGCACCGTGTGGGTGCCGAGGACCCGGGTCGCGCCGACGGGTGCCGCGAGGACCTCCGCGCGCGCCCTGCGGGCGTACGAGGAGACATCGGCGACCGTGTGGCCCGCGAGGAGTTGGGGCACCCAGACGTACTGCGGGATGGTGCGCCGGTGGTTCCAGCGGCCTGCGAAGGCGGCCTCACCGCTCATGGTCGTGCCGTCCTCGTAGATCTCGAGGACCTCGTCCGCAGCGGGGTTCGGTGGAGGTCGGCAGGGGTGCGCCCACGGGGGTGGCGGTGCCGCAGGCTTCGGTGAGGGCCCGGTCGGCCGCGTCGGTCAGCCACTCGCTGGTGTGCTTCCAGCGGGCCGGGCGCAGGATCCTGTCGTGTGCCAGTGCCCAGTAGAGGGTGGCGTCCGTGACATCGTTCTTGGTGACCGTGTTGTCCCGGTCGAAGACGGCGACCGGGCGGCGGGCGGACGCGGAGCAGCTGCCCCGTTCGTCGATCACCCGTTGCAGGCGGTCACGGTTGTCGCCGTACCAATCCCCGCTCAGCCGGGGGCACTTCGAGGAGCGGTCCGTGGCGGCCGGCGAGGGCGGCGCGGCCGCCAGTCCGGCGGCCGCGGCCAGGGTCCACGCTAGGAAATGTCTCATATGACATGGACCGTACCTTTTTGTCCCTACAGGGGTGTGACGTACGCGCCCGAGATTCCGCCGTCCACCAGAAAGTCGGTGGCGTTCACGAAGGAGGAGTCGTCGCTGGCCAGGAAGGCGACCGCCGCGGCGATCTCCTCGGCCTCCGCGAACCGGCCGACCGGGATGTGGACCAGACGGCGCGCGGCCCGCTCGGGGTCCTTGGCGAACAGCTCCTGCAGCAGCGGGGTGTTGACCGGGCCGGGGCACAGGGCGTTGACCCGGATGCCCTCGCGGGCGAACTGCACGCCCAGTTCACGGGACATGGCGAGCACACCGCCCTTGGAGGCCGTGTACGAGATCTGCGAGGTGGCCGCGCCCATGCGGGCGACGAACGACGCCGTGTTGATGATGGAGCCCTTGCCCTGGCGCCGCATGTAGGGGATGGCGGCCTTGCAGCACAGGTAGACGGAGGTCAGGTTGACCTCTTGGACCCGCTTCCAGGCCTCGAGGCCGGTCTCCAGGATCGAGTCGTCGTCGGGCGGCGAGATGCCCGCGTTGTTGAACGCGACGTCGACGGAGCCGTAGGTGTCGAACGCGGCCTTGAACAGCGCCTCGACCTGCTCGGGGTCGGTGACGTCGACCTTGACGAACAGTCCGCCGACCTCCTCCGCGGCCGCCTTGCCGCGGGTCTCGTCCACGTCGCCACAGACGACATGGGCGCCCTCGGAGGCGAGCCGGCGCACGGTGGCGAGACCGATGCCGCTGCCGGCACCGGTGATGACGGCGGTTCGGCCGGCCAGGCGGCGGCAGATGGTGTCCGGTGTCTGAGCGGTCACTGTGCGGGGCCCTCCGTGCTGATGAAGACGTTCTTGGTTTCGGTGAAGGCGGTCAAGGCGTCCGGGCCGAGTTCGCGGCCGATCCCCGACTGCTTGTAGCCGCCGAAGGGGGTCCAGTAGCGGACGCTGGAGTGGGAGTTGACGGACAGGTTGCCCGCGCGGACGGCCTGGGAGACGCGCAGCGCGCGGCCGACGTCGCGAGTCCAGATGGAGCCGGAGAGGCCGTAGGGGGTGTCGTTGGCGAGGCGGATCGCGTCGGCCTCGTCCTCGAAGGGCAGCACGACGGCGACCGGGCCGAAGACCTCCTCGACGGCCACACGCGCCCGCGGGTCGACGCCGGTGAGGACGGTGGGCGGGAACCAGAACCCGGGGCCCTCGGGGGCCTTGCCGCGGAGACCGGGGGCGTCGTCGGCGACGTAGGAACGCGCCCGCTCCAGCTGTGCCCTGGAGATCAGCGGGCCCATCTGGGTGCTCTCGTCGGCAGGGTCGCCGACCAGGACCGACTCGATCGCGGGCGCGAGCAGTTCGAGGAAGCGGTCGTAGACGGAGCGCTGGACGAGGATGCGGGTGCGGGCGCAGCAGTCCTGGCCGGAGTTGTCGAGGAACGACATGGGCGCGGCGGCCGCGGCCGCGTCGAGGTCGGCGTCCGCGAACACGATGTTGGGGCTCTTGCCGCCGAGTTCGAGGGTGACGCGCTTGAGCAGCGCGGAGCCCTTCGCCAGCACCTGCTTGCCCACGGCCGTCGACCCGGTGAAGACGATCTTCGCCACGCCCGGATGCTCGACGAGCGCGGCGCCCGCGACAGGCCCGTGGCCGGGCAGGACCTGGAGCAGTCCCTCCGGCAGCCCGGCCTCCAGGGCGAGTTCGGCGAGGCGGAGAGCGGTCAGCGGGGTCGTCTCGGCGGGCTTGAGGACGACGGCGTTGCCGGCCGCGAGCGCGGGGGCGGTCCCCCAGGCGGCGATCGGCATCGGGAAGTTCCAGGGGGCGATGACCCCCACGACGCCCAGCGGTTCGAGGATGGTGACGTCCAGGCCGCCCGGGACCGGGATCTGGCGCCCGGTCAGGCGTTCCACTCCCCCGGCCGCGTAGTCGAGCAGGTCCCGGACGTTGCCCGCCTCCCAGCGGGCGTTGCCGACCGTGTGTCCCGCCTCGAGGACCTCCAGCCGGGCCAGCTCCTCCAGATGTTCGTCGACCGCCGCGGCGAACCGGCGCAGCAGCCGGGCCCGGTCGCCGGGCGGGAGTGCGGCCCACCGGGACTGCGCCCGCGCGGCGCGCAGCACGGCGGCGTCCACGTCGGCCGCACCGGCGGCGGGAACGGTGGCGACGACCGCCTCGGTGGCCGGGTTGAGTACCTGAAGCTCGAGCTCGTTCGGCACGAAAGAACCTTTCACATGCGTTCGAAGGAGCGGCGCAGCTCCCAGTCGGTCACCGCGGCGTCGAAGGCGGCCAGCTCGACACGGGCCATGTTGTGGTAGTGCGCGACCACTTCGTCGCCGAATGCGGCCTTCGCGACGGGGCTGTTCTCCCAGAGTTCGGCGGCCTCACGCAGGGTCGTCGGCACGTGCTCGTACGCGGCCGTGTAGGCGTTGCCCGGGCACGGCTCGGGAAGCTCCAGCTTCTGCTCTATTCCGTACAGTCCGGCCGCCACCATGCCGGCGACCGCGAGGTGCGGGTTGACGTCGCCGCCGGGCACCCGGTTCTCGAACCGCAGCGAGCGGCCGTGGCCGACGACCCGGAGGGCGCAGGTCCGGTTGTCGTGCCCCCAGGCGACCGCGGTCGGGGCGAAGGAGCCGGGCTGGAACCGCTTGTAGGAGTTGATGTTGGGCGCGTACAGCAGCGAGAAGTCCCGCAGAGCGGCGAGCTGCCCGGCGAGGAAGTGCCGCATGGTCTGCGACATCCCGCCCGGATCGCCGTCCGGGCCGGCCATGACGTTGCGTCCGTGCTCGTCGGCGAGCGAGAGATGGATGTGGCAGGAGTTGCCCTCACGCTCGTTGTACTTGGCCATGAAGGTGAGGGAGACCCCCTCCTGGGCGGCGATCTCCTTGGCACCGGTCTTGTAGACGGCGTGCTGGTCGCAGGTGACCAGGGCCTCGTCGTAGCGGAACGCGATCTCGTGCTGGCCGGGGTTGCACTCGCCCTTGGCGGACTCGACGGTCAGGCCGGCGCCGGCCATCTCGTTGCGGATACGGCGCAGCAGGGGCTCGATGCGGCCGGTGCCGAGCACGGAGTAGTCGATGTTGTACTGGTTGGCCGGTGTCAGGCCCTGGTAGCCGGCGTCCCAGGCCTGCTCGTAGGTGTCCTTGAAGACGATGAACTCGAGCTCCGTGCCGACCTGGGCGCTGTGGCCGAGGGCGGCGAGGCGGTCGAGCTGGCGGCGCAGGATCTGGCGGGGGGCGGCGGCCACGGGCGAGCCGTCGTTCCACGCGAGGTCGGCGATGACCATGGCCGTGCCCTCGTTCCACGGCACCCGGCGCAGTGTGCTCAGGTCGGGGTGCAGGGCGAAGTCGCCGTAGCCGCGGTCCCAGGAGGACATGTCGTAGCCGTCCACCGTGTTCATCTCGGTGTCGACGGCCAGAAGGTAGTTGCAGCCCTCGGTGCCGTGTTCCAGGACCTCGTCGAGGAAGAAGCGCGCGGCGAACCGCTTGCCCTGGAGCCGCCCCTGCATGTCGGGGAAGGCCAGGACGACGGTGTCGATCTCGCCGCCCGAGACGAGGGCGTGCAGCTCCTCGACGCCGAGCGGGGGTGTGCGGTGTGCCACGGGAGGTCTCCTTCGGTCCGCCGAGAGCCATAAGGTATTTCCGCGAACCATTGCCTGGGAAGGGGGCGCGGCCAGATGCCGCAGGCGGAATCCGATGGCGGCCCCGGCCGTCCGCAGGACCGGCTGACGCCGGTGTGGCGGCCCGTGCGGGCCGGAAACGGCTTCGAGGAGGCCCTGGAGCAGATCCTCCAGGTCGTGCGCCTCGGTCTGGTGCCCGGCGGCGAGCGGCTGCCCGCGGAGCGGGAGTTGGCGGAGCGGCTGGGCATCAGCCGGGTGACGCTGCGCGAGGTGCTGAAGGTCCTCCAGGACGAGGGTCTGGTGGAGTCGCGTCGCGGACGGTACGGCGGCACCTTCGTGCGGCCCCGCATCGACGCGGGCGGCGAGGACGAGCTGCGCCGGCGCATCGAGAAGGTCGACATCGAGGACGTGTTGCGGTTCCGTGAGGTGCTCGAAGTGGGGGCGGCGGGCCTGTGCGCGGCGCACGGCCTCACGGGGGAGCAGGCCGGGCGGCTCCGCCAGGCGCTGGCCCGCACGCAGGACGCACCCCTCGCGGAGTACCGGCGGCTGGACACCCTGTTGCACCTCACGCTGGCCGAGCTGGGCGGGTCGCCGTCGCTGACGGCGCAGTACGCGGCCGTCCGGGCGACGGTGAACGACCTGCTGGACTGCATCCCCCTGCTGGTGCGGAACCTGGAGCACTCGCAGCGCCAGCACGAGGCGCTGGTGGACGCGGTGCTCGAGGGGGACGCGGACGGTGCGCGGGAGATCATGCGGGAGCACTGCGCGGGGACGGCGGCGCTGCTGCGGGGCTTCCTTGCCTGAACAGGCCTGCCGCACGGCCTTGATGCGGTACCCCCCGCCGCGTAAAGGTATGGCTGTGCGCCATTGGAATCCCGGGAGGCCCGAGTGACCGGACGACCGCTGATCGGTGTGAGTACGTATCTGGAGGCCGGTACGCGCTGGGGCGTCTGGGAGCTGGACGCGGCGCTGCTGCCGGCGGGCTATCCGCGGCTCGTGCAGCGGGGCGGAGGACTGGCCGCGATGCTGCCGCCCGACGATCCGGCACACGCGGCGGCGACGGTGTCCCGGCTGGACGGCCTGGTCATCGCGGGCGGCCCGGACGTCGATCCGTCCCGCTACGGCGCGCCACGTTCCCCGCGGACCGGACCACCCGCGCCCGAGCGGGACTCCTGGGAGCTCGCCCTCATCGAGGCGGCGCTGGCCTCGCGCACCCCGTTGCTCTGCATCTGCCGCGGGATGCAGTTGCTCAACGTCGCCGCCGGCGGCACGCTCGTCCAGCACATCGACGGGCATGCGGAGGTCGTCGGAGTCTTCGGCCGGCACGCGGTCCGACCGGTGCCCGGCACGCTGTACGCCGGGGCCGTACCGGAGGAGACCCTCGTACCGACCTACCATCACCAGGCCGTGGACCGCCTCGGCGAGGGACTCGTCGCCTCGGCCCACGCGGCGGACGGCACGGTGGAGGCGATCGAACTCCCCTCCGCCCGCTGGGTGCTGGGCGTCCAGTGGCACCCCGAGATGGGAGAGGACCTACGGGTGGTGAAGGCGCTGGTCCGCGCCGCGTCCACCGGCTGACGGAGCCGCCCGGAAGTCCTGGCTCCGCGTCAGGCTCAGCAGGTCCCGGCCCGGCCCCGCCGGCCGGTGGCCGGTACGCCAGACGGCTCGCAGCTCGCGGTCGAGCCGCACGCCCTCGACCGGGACGCTGACCAGCCGCCGGGCCGCGAGCTCCTCTCCGACGGCCAGTTCGCTCAGGACGGCCGGGCCCGCGCCGCTCACCGCGGATGCCTTCACCGCCGTCGTGGAGGACAGCTCGAGAAGAGGGCGGGCCAGCCCGCCCAGGGCGGTGGCCAGGACCTGACGGGTGCCGGAGCCCTCCTCCCGCAGCACGAGCGGTGCCGACGCCAGTTCCGCGGCCGACAGCGGCCTGCGGCGGCGCGCCCACGGGTGCCCGGGCGCGGTCACCACGATCAGGCGGTCATGGGCGACGACCGCCGCGTCCAGTCCCGCCGGCACGTCCAGTCCCTCCACGAAGCCGAGGTCGGCCTCGTCCGCGAGCAGGCGTTCCGCGACCGCCGCCGAGTTCCCGGCCAGCAGGGACACCGCCGTGTCCGGCCGCTGGGCGCGCAGCGCGATCAGCCAGCCGGGCAGCAGGTACTCCGCGATGGTCATGCTCGCGGCCACGCGCAGCCGGGAGTCCCGCCGGCCCCGCAGGGCCTGCGCCCCCGCGTCGAAGGCCTCCGCCGCCTCCACGATCCGCCGGGCCCAGTCGGTGACCAGCGCCCCCGCGTCGGTGAGCTGCGAGCCCCGCGGCGAACGGTCCACCAGTGCCACACCCAGCTGCCGCTCCATCGACCGGATCCGGCTGCTGGCCGCGGGCTGGGTGATCCCCAGCTCCCGGGCGGCGCGGCCCAGACTGCCGAGCCGGGCGACGGCGAGCAGCAGCTCCAGCGCGCCCAGGTCCGGCACCCGGTGCGCCAGACCGGCCACCGCATGCCCGAGGTCCTCACCCATAAACCCAGCTTATGTCGTCATAGGGACACGCTCCCTGGTGAGGCGGCCGTCGCGGCGCAATCGTGGACTCCATGGTCACCGCAGTCCAGCCCCTTGCTCTCGCCGTCCCCCGACGGCGCGCCCCCGCCGTCCGGCACCTCGGCCCGAACTGGTACGCCGCCGTGATGGGCACCGCGATCCTTGCGACGGCCGGGGCCGGTCTGCCCGGTGCCGCACGGGTACCCGCGCTGCGGACCGTCTGCGCGGGCATCTGGGCCCTTTCGCTCGTCCTGCTCGTGGCCCTCTTGTGCGCCCGGGCCGTGCACTGGATCCACCACCGCGACCAGGCGCGCGCCCATCTCGACGACCCCGGCACGGCCCCCTTCTACGGCTGCCTCGCCATGGCGCTGCTCGCCGTCGGCGGGGGCGCCGTTGTGGTCGGCCGGGACTGGATCGGGTCGGGCCCGGCCCTCGCCCTGGACACCGTCCTGTTCACCGCCGGCACCGTCTCCGGCCTGGTCGTCGCCGTCACCGTGCCGTACCTGATGATCGTCCGGCACCGGATCGAGCCGGGCCAGGCGACTCCGGTCTGGCTGCTGCCCCTGGTCGCGCCCATGGTCTCCGCGGCCCAGGGGCCACTGCTCGTCCCGCACCTGCCCGCGGGTCAGCCCCGGGAGACGCTGCTGCTGGCGTCGTTCGCGCTGTTCGGGGCCAGTCTGCTCGCCACGCTCACGATGCTGCCGCTGGTGGTCGCCCGGCTCTTCACCGCGGGCCCGCTGCCGCTGCCGCTGACCCCGGCCCTGTTCCTGGTCCTCGGCCCGCTGGGCCAGTCCACCACCGCGGTCGCCGCGGCCGCGCACGCGGCGACGGGAGTCGTGCCGGGCCCCTATGCCCGGGGACTCGGCGTCCTCGCCGTGCTCTACGGGGTACCGGTGCTGGGCTTCGCCCTGTTGTGGCTGGGGCTCGCCACCGCGCTGGTGGTGCGCGCCCGGCGGCGGGGCATGGGCTTCGCGATGACCTGGTGGGCGTTCACCTTCCCGCTCGGCACCTGTGTCACGGGGGCCGAGGCGCTCGCCCTGCGCACCGGACTCGCCGCCTTCGACGGGCTCGCGATCGGCCTGTACGCCGTGCTTCTCGCCGCGTGGTGCTTCGCCGCCGTCGGTACGGGCCGGGGTGTCGTCAACGGCGAGCTACTCGCAGCGCCTCGGCGATGACCTGGGGCGCGTCGGTCAGCGAGGGCCCGTACCAGGTGAGGTGACGCCCGCTGACCAGCGCGCACGGTGTCCCCTCGAAGGCCTCGGGGCCGTCGGCGGCGGTGAAGCGGTACGGCTCGTCGGGCAGCACCACGAGCCCGGGTGCCGCCTCCCGCAGCTCCTCAAGGGCGATCCGCGGATACCGCTCAGAATGCGTCGCGTAGACGTTGTCGACGTCCAGCCTGGCCAGGACGTCCCCGGCGAAGGTGTCCCGGCCCAGCACCATCCAGGGGCGCCGCCAGACGGGGACGACGGCGGTCGTACGGGTCCGCGGCACCGGCAGCCGGGACCACGCGGCCTCGGCCTCGTCGAGCCACCGCGGCCGGCCGGGGGCTCCGCACGCGGTCATCGCCCGCTCCAGCTCGTCGAAGGCCTGCGGGACCGTCCGCACCTCGGTGACCAGGACCTCGAGGCCGGCCTCGCGCAGCGCGGCGAGGTCGGGTTCGCGGTTCTCCTCCTCGTTGGCGAGTACGAGGTCGGGGGCGAGCCCGACGATCCGCTCGACCTTCGGGTTCTTGGTGCCGCCGACCCGGACGACGTCGAGGCCGGCGGGGTGGGTGCACCAGTCGGTCGCACCGGCCAGAGCGCCCGGCACAGAGGCCGCGAGGGCCTCGGTCAGTGAGGGCACGAGCGAGACGACACGCATCACGGCCGCCGCCTCCCGCTGCCGGCCGGCGGACGGGAGGTGACTTCTTCTCCGGGCGTGCCGGGGCCGACGTCGGACATACCGGCCAGTATTCCGCGGCACCCGGACGGCCGTCCTCCGGACGGGTCGGCCGATAGCGCCGCCGGGTCGGCGGGCAGGCCGCGTGCAAACCGCCCCGGGGGGATCACCGCCGGCCCGGGGGGTTCTCGACCGCCTCGATATGGTCCGCGACCGCGACCACTATCACGCGGGTCTCCGGCACGGTCGCCCGCCAGCGGTGGCGCACTCCCCCGCTCAGATACAGGGCGTCGCCGCGCCCGAGCCGGTGCGCCCGGCCCTCCGCCTCGATCTCGACGGCGCCGTCGACCACGTACATCAACTCGTCGTTGCGGTGCTGGAATTCGCGGCCCTCGTCGTGATCGCCGATGAACTCCATCGCATGCAACTGGTGGTGGCCGCGGACCAGGGGGCGCATGCGCGGCCGTTCCGGCGCCAGCTCCTCGTCATCGGCGCGCAGAACGTCCACGCTGCACGCCGGGTCGGCCGCGGCGAGCAGTTCCACGGCGGTGGTGCCGAGGGCGTCGGCGATCCGCTCCAAGGAGGGCCGGCTGGGGCGTGCCCGCTCGTTCTCCACCTGGCTCAGGAAGGGAACCGACAGCCCGCTGCGCTCGGCCACCACGGCAAGGGTGAGCTCCAGCGCCCGGCGCCGTCGCCGCACGGCCGTGCCCACTCGAAGGGGCTGTTCTTTGTGGTCGCCCATCGCTCCGGCTGCCTCCCTCGCTCGTCGGTCCGTTGGGCTGCCCGGCGGGGCGGGTCGCCGCCGTCCGATGGTCCATCGGTGTACTGCTTCTGTCGAGTTGTCTGCACCCTACGCATGTTCGGCAAACCGTTTCATGCGCCCGTCACATCGGTGTCACATACAAGAGTGGTGAGTGTCTCGGTTCGCGCCACCGGGTGAGCCGATCCGCCTCCGGGCGCGCGCCTCCTCCGGGACATGCGCGAAAGGGCTGTCCAGGGGCACGGAACCGCCTTGTGGGGCTGCCCCCGGTCCAGTGACGGCCGGGGGCGGTGGGACCGGCCGTGGCCGCCCGAGCGGGCGGGCGGTGGCGGGGCGGCACTCAGGCCCGCGGGCCCTGGAGCAGCACGACGAGGCCGGGGGCGCCGAAACAGGGTTCGGCGCCCCCGGCCGGCCGGGTGTGACGCTGGGCGGGACCGCGGATCCGACGGGGTTGTCCGGATCCTTCCGGTACGCGGTACCCGCGGCCCCCGCACGGACTACTGCGGAGCCATCCGCTCCACCATGTCCGGGTGCTGATCCAGCCATGCGGCCACGGCGGCCTCCTCGTGGCCCTGACCGCGGTTCTTGATCTCGCTCTCCAGGCTGCCCAGTTCGGCCTCGCTCATCCGGAAGTTCTTGATCCACTTCGTGAGTTGCGGATACCGGTCCGGGAACGCCCGGGCGGAGATGGTGCGGATCGTGTTGCCCTCGCCGAACAGCTTCTTGTCGTCCTTCAGCTTGGTGAGCTGGTACTCGCTGTAGGCCCAGTGCGGCGACCACAGGACGACGGCTACAGGCTCCTTCTTGGCGTAGGCGCGCTTCAGCTCGGCGAGCATCGCGGGCGTGGAGCCGTCCACGACCTTGTACTCCTTGTCGAGGCCGTAGCCGGGCAGCACCTTCGTCTTCAGGAGGTTCATCTCGCCCGTGCCCGGCTCGATGCCGACGATCCGGCCGCCGAAGGTCTTCCCCTTGCCCTTGAGGTCCTCAAGGGACCTGACGTCCTTGACGTACGAGGGCACGGCGATCTCCAGCGACGTCGGCTGGTACCAGGTGCCGAGATCGGTGAGTCTGTCCTTGCTCTTGTCCCAGTAGTTCTGCTGCGCGTACGGGAGCCACGCGTCGAAGTTGAGGTCGAGGTCGCCGCCCGCCAGACCGGTGTAGACCGGGCCGACGTCCATCTGCTTGAGGTTCAGCTTGTAGCCGCGCCGCTCCAGGACGTTCTTCCACAGGTAGGTCACGGCCACGTCCTCGTCCCAGGGGAACCAGGCGACGTTCAGAGCGCGCTTCGCCTCGGCCGGGCTGCCGGCGGCGGAGTTCTGGACGGGGGCGAGCTTGTCCACGAGCCCGGGGTACTTCTTCAGCCAGCTGCGCACGGCGTCCTGCTGCCTGCCCTGGCCGACCTTGTTGATCTCCGCCTCAAGGCCGGTGAGCTGCTTCTCGTCCATCTTGAAGTTCTTCAGCCAGGTCCCGACGACGGGGTTGTCCTGCGCGAATCCCTTGCGGGAGAGCGTGTGCACCGAATCGCCGCTGCCCCAGGCGCCCATCGGGTCCTTCAGCTTCTTCAGGTCGTAGTCGTTGTACGCCCAGTGCGGCGACCAGAGCGTGACGACGATGGGCTCCTTCTTGGCGTACGCGCGCTTGAGCTGCGCGAGCATCGCGGGCGTGGAGCCGTCCACGACCTTGTACTCCTTGTCGAGGCCGTACTTCTTCAGGACCGTGCTCTTGAGCAGGCCCATCTCGCCCGCGCTGGACTCGATGCCGGTGATCTGCCCGCCGAACGTGGCGGCCTTCCCCTTGAGGTCCGCCAGCGAGTCGATGCCCTTCATGTACGAGGGCACGGTCAGCTCCAGCGACGTCGGCCCGTACCAGGAGCCCACGTCGTCGATCCGGCTGCCGTACTTCTTCCAGTACTGCGCGTGCGTCGTCGGCAGCCAGGAGTCGGTCTCGAAGTCGACGTCGCCCTGGGCCAGCGAGGTGTACAGCGGTCCGGCGTCGAACTGCTTGACGTCGACCTGGTACCCGCGCTGCTCCAGGATCTCCTTCCACAGGAAGGTGGAGGCGACGCCTTCGTCCCACGGTATGTAGCCGATGGTGATCTTCTTGCCCTGTCCGACGTTCTGTGCGTCGGCGGCGGTGGCGGACTTGTCCGCGCCGCCGAAGACACCCATGCCACCGGCGGCCAGCGCGAGCACGACCACACCGATCACGGCCACGGCGGGCCGGGGGCGGTACGACCAGATCTTCAGACCCCGCGCGGCGCGCAGCCGGGCGATCGCGCGTCGGCCCAGCGGGGAGACCTGGGTGCCGAGAGCACTGGTCATCCGGTCCAGGTAGATCGCCAGGATGACGATGGCGACCCCGGCCTCGGCGCCGAGACCCACGTTGAGCTGACCGATCGCCTCGTTCACGTCGCCGCCGAGGCCGCCCGTGCCGACCATGCCCGCGATGGCCGCCATGGACAGGCCCAGCATGATCACCTGGTTGACGCCGGCCATGACCGTGGGCAGGGCGAGCGGCAGCTGGACGCGCAGCAGCGTGTTGCGCGGGGTGGTGCCGAAGGCGTCGGCGGCCTCCACCAGCTCCTTGTCGACCTGGCGAATGCCGAGCTCGGTCATGCGGACACCGGGTGCGAGAGCGAAGATCAGCGTGGCCACGATGCCGGCGGGCGCGCCGGTGCCGAAGAACAGGATCGCCGGGATGAGGTAGATCATCGCCGGCAGCGTCTGCATGAAGTCGAGCACCGGCCGCACAAGTCCGCTGATCCGTGCGGAGCGAGCCGCCCAGATGCCCACGGGCACGGAGATCACGAGCGCGATGAGGGTCGCCACCAGAACGAGCGACAGGGTCACCATCGCGTCCTGCCACAGCTCCAGGGAGTCGATGAAGGCGAATCCCACGAAGGTGAGGAGGCCGGCGGACGTGCCGCGCAGCCAGAACGCGATCACGGCGAGGATGCCCGCGAGCAGCAGCGGCTCGGGAGCCTGCAGGACGGTGTCGATGCCCTCGAAGGTGCCCTGGAACACGATCTTGCAGAAGTCGAACAGCCACCCCATGTGGTGCAGCAGCCAGTCGACGGCGGAGTTGACCCAGTCGCCGAACGGGATCCTAGGCACGAGCGGTCACCTTCCCGCCCTTGTCCTGCGGGCAGTCGCAGGGCTCGGGCCCCTCCGCCCGGTCGCCGAGGAAACCGACGAGGCGCTGCCGGGGCACGACGCCCACAAGCCGGCGCTCCTCGTCCAGCACTGCGACCGGGTGGCTGACGCCGGCGCTGATCGCGCACAGCTCCACGAACGGCGTGGCGGGTGTCGCGGTCGCGCAGTCGCAGTCCGCCTCGTCGCCCCGCACGGACGTGTCCATGACGGCGCCCGCGGTGAGCACCCTGGAGCGGTCGACGTCCTGGGTGAAGGAGGCGACGTAGTCGTCGGCCGGGTGCACCAGGATGTCCTCGGCGGTGCCGATCTGTACGATCCGGCCGTCCCGCATCACGGCGATGCGGTCGCCGAGGCGCATGGCCTCGTTGAGGTCGTGCGTGATGAAGACGATGGTCTTCTTCAGGGTCTTCTGCAGCTGGAGGAGCTGGTCCTGCATGTCACGGCGGATCAGCGGGTCGAGCGCGCTGAAGGACTCGTCCATCAGCAGCAGATCGGCGTCCGTGGCGAGGGCGCGGGCGAGGCCCACACGCTGCTGCATACCGCCGGACAGCTCGTCGGGCCACGACTTCTCCCAGCCGGCCAGGCCACACAGGGCGAGCGCCTCGTCGGCACGCTTGACGCGCTCGGCGCGGGGCACGCCCTGCACTTCCAGGCCGTAGGCGGCGTTCTCGCGGACGCTGCGGTGCGGGAAGAGCGCGAAATGCTGGAAGACCATGCTGATCTTCCGTGAGCGGACCTCGCGCAGCTCGCGTGGGCCGAGAGCGGTCAGGTCCTGGCCGTCGAAGCGCACGTGTCCGCCGGTGGGCTCGAGGAGTCCGTTGAGCATGCGCAGCAGCGTGGACTTGCCCGATCCGGACAGGCCCATGACGACGAAAATCTGCCCGGGCGCCACGGTGAAGGAAGCGTCGATCACGGCGGCGGTGGTGCCGTCTGCGCGCAGTTCCTCGCGGCCGGCTCCCTGCCGGAGCCGTTCCACCGCCTCGTCCGGTCGTCTCCCGAACACCTTGTACAGGTGCTCGGCCTCAAGCGTGGCTGCCACTGCGTACCTCTCGTCTCGAAGCCTGCGAGCCGCTGCAAACGTTGAATCTGCAATCGGCATCGCTCCGAGCCGCGCCTGCCCCCGGCTGTCCAGGGCAAACGCAGAGGTGTTTCTCTTCACAGGACGTTAACGGGTGCCACGTAGCGCTCGGCGCGGCAGTATGCCGTCAGTGCCGTACGGCATGATGCGCAAGGTGACCCGACGCCTGATGCTCCTCGACACCGCCTCGCTCTACTTCCGCGCCTACTTCGGCGTCCCGGAATCCGTGAAGGCCCCGGACGGCACGCCTGTGAACGCCGTGCGCGGGCTGCTCGAATTCATCGACCGCCTGGTCCGCGACCATCGTCCGGACGACCTGGTCGCCTGTATGGACGCGGACTGGCGCCCGCACTGGCGGGTCGAGCTGATCCCGTCCTACAAGGCGCACCGCGTGGCCGAGGAACACGCGGCGGGCCCGGACGAGGAGGAGGTGCCGGACACGCTGTCCCCGCAGGTGCCGGTGATCGAGGACGTCCTGGACGCGCTGGGCATCGCGCGCGTGGGTGTGGCGGGGTACGAGGCGGACGACGTGATCGGCACGTACACGGCCCGCGCGAAGGGCCCGGTGGACATCGTCACCGGCGACCGCGACCTGTACCAGCTGGTCGACGACGCCCGCGGGGTACGCGTGCTGTATCCGCTCAAGGGCGTCGGGACGCTCCAGCTCACCGACGAGGCGTTCCTGCGGGCGAAGTACGGTGTCGACGGACCCGGTTACGCGGATCTGGCACTGCTGCGCGGCGACCCGAGCGACGGGCTTCCGGGGGTGCCGGGCATCGGCGAGAAGACCGCCGCGAAACTGCTCACCGAGTTCGGGGACCTGGCCGGGATCATGGCCGCGGTCGACGACCCGGCGTCCCGGCTCACCCCGGCGCAGCGCAAGCGGCTGGACGAGGCCCGTCCGTATGTCGCCGTGGCGCCCGAGGTGGTCCACGTCGCCGGCGACGTGCCGCTGCCCGAGGTGGACCCGGCCCTGCCCCGTGCCCCGCGCGACCCGGCCGCAGTGGACGCACTCGCGGCCCGCTGGGGCCTGGGCGGCTCCCTGCAGCGCCTGCTCACCACGCTCGGCATGTGACGGTTCCGGCAAGGGGTGTGAGCAAGCCTTCCTGGGAGAGGTGTCTACTGGATCGAGGTGCTAGCTTAGGTAAACCTAAGCGAGGGAACTGGGAGGCCGTCATGGCAGAGCGCCCGGCAGGCGGGGGCCGCAGAACCCACTCCGCGCAGGTCGTCCGCACGGAGCGACTGACCCCGCACATGCAGCGGGTGGTGCTCGGCGGAGACGGCCTGGCCGATTTCACGGTGGGCACCTGCACCGACCACTATGTGAAGCTGCTCTTCCCGGCCGAGGGCGTCACCTACCCGGAACCCTTCGACATGCAGCGCATCCGCGAGGAGGTCCCGCGCGACCAGTGGCCGGTGGTCCGCACCTACACCGTGCGCGCCTGGGATCCCGAACACCGCGAGCTGACGCTGGACTTCGTCATCCACGGCGACGAGGGCCTCGCCGGGCCCTGGGCGTTGCGCGTCCAGCCGGGGCAGACCGTGCGCTTCATGGGCCCCGGCGGCGCCTACGCCCCGGACGCCGGCGCCGACTGGCATCTGCTCGCCGGGGACGAGAGCGCGCTGCCCGCGATCGCCGCCGCCCTGGAGGCGATGCCGGAGGGGGTGGAGGCGTACGCCTTCGTGGAGGTCTCTGGCCCCGAGGAGGAGCAGAAGATCGACTCCGATGTGGAGGTGGTCTGGCTGCACCGCGGGGACCGGCCGGTGGGCAAGGCGCTTCTGGAAGCGGTCCGCGCGCTGGAGTTCCCCGAGGGCCGCATGCACGCCTTCGTGCACGGTGAGGCCAGTTTCGTGAAGGAGCTGCGCCGGCTGCTGCGGGTGGAGCACCACATCGCACGCGAGGACCTGTCGATCTCCGGGTACTGGCGGCTCGGCCACAACGAGGACGGCTGGCAGGCGTCGAAGCGGGAGTGGAACGCGCGGATCGAGGCGGAGCAGGAGGGCGCGGCACCGGCCGCGTGAGGCATCGGCAAGGGGGCGGCACCCGCGGGGTGCCGCCCCCTTGGTCCTGCCCCGGACCCCTACACCGAACGCTGGTAGGACCGGAACGTCCGGATCGACAGCCACACCGCGAAGACCGCGAGCGCCAGCAGCGCCCCGCCCCGGCTGCTCACCGCGCCCCAGTCGGGGTGCTGGGACATCGCCGAACGGCCGGCGACCATCGCCCAGTTGAGCGGGTTGAAGTCGGCGATGTGCCGCATCCAAGAGGGCATCTGGGACGGCGCCATGAACGCCGAGGACAGGAAGGTGAGCGGGAGCAGCAGGAAGGTGTTGATCCCGATGATCGACTCCCGCTCCTGCACCAGCATGCCCAGCGCGTTGGACAGCGCCCCGAAGACCGTGCCCAGCAGCACGGAGGCGAGCACGAGGATCGCGACCCCGCCGGCACCGCCCGGGTAGTCGGCCCCGCCCAGCAGTCCGAGCAGCACGATGATCACCGATTGCAGGGCGGTGATCAGGCCGTTGTTGACGACGTTGCCGTTCATCAACGCCGCACGGCTGACCGGTGTGGTCAAGAAGCGGTTGAGCGTGCCCCGCTGGATCTCCTCCAGCGTGCCCATGCCCGCCCACATGTTGGAGCTGAGCGCGCTCATCACGACCACGCCCGGCACCAGGTAGTCCAGGTAGGAGGTGGTGCCGAAGCCGCCGAGCTCCACGACCTTCTTGAAGAGGTTGCCGAACAGGAACAGCCAGATCACCGGCTGGATCAGGGTGATGACGGCGTACGCGGGCTGCCGTGCGAACACCATGAGCTGACGCCGGGTCATGTACCAGGTCTGCGAGACGGCTGTGCTCATCGCGCACCTCCGGCAAGGGCGAGGACACCGGCGTCCTCGGCTTCGGCCTCGGAGAAACGCCGGCCCGCGTAACGCAGGTACACGTCGTCGAGCGAGGGGCGGGCCACGGTCGCCGCGGCGACACCGACCCCGGCGCGCTCGAGCGCCGCCAGCAGCGCGGGCACCGCCGCCGCACCGTCGTCGGCGCGTACGCTGGCTCGGCGCCCGTCCAGGTGCACCTCGTGCACACCGGGCAGCCCGACCAGGGCGCCCCTGAGCAGCGTGCGTCCGGCATCGCCGACGGCTTCGCGCAGTTCCAGGTGGACGGCGTCGCCGCGCAGTTCGCCCTTGAGCGAGTCGGGGGTGCCCTCCACGACGACCCGGCCGCGGTCGACGATCGCGATGCGCTCGGCGAGCCGGTCGGCCTCTTCCAGATAGTGCGTGGTGAGCAGGATGGTGAGGCCCTCCTCGCCGGCGAGCCGGGCGATCTCCTCCCACATGGCGGTACGGGCCTCCGGGTCCAGTCCGGTGGTGGGCTCGTCGAGGAAGAGCACTTCCGGCCGGTGCACGAGTCCGAGCGCGACGTCGAGACGGCGTCGCATACCACCGGAGTAGCCCTTGACCTGGCGGCCGGCGGCATCGGTGAGCGTGAAGCGCTCGAGCAGCTCGTCCACCCGCGCGTTGCCCGCCCGGCCCTTCAAGCCGTAGAGCCTGCCCTGGAGTTGGAGGTTCTCGCGGCCGGTGGCGACCGGGTCGGCACCGGAGTTCTGCGCGACCACGCCGATCGCGCGGCGTACCCGGTCGGGGTGGCGCAGCACGTCGTGGCCTGCGACGGTGGCCGAGCCCGAGTCGGGGCGGGCCAGAGTGGTGAGGATCTTGACGGTGGTGGACTTCCCGGCGCCGTTCGGGCCGAGGAGCCCGAAGACGGTGCCCGGCTCGACGGTGATGTCCATGCCGTTCAGCGCGGTGATATCGCCGGAATAGGTCTTGATCAGCTGGCGCGCCTCGACTGCGGGCGCACGGGTGGTCATGACGACTGCTCTCCTTGGACAGCGGGCGGCGGGTCCGCATGCGCGGAGGGCACGCCGCCGGGATCAGCGGATGACGGCTGATCCGTGTGAAGAGCACCGGGCTATCCTGGGTGTGCCGCACCTCGATCGCCTGGATGTGCCTCACGGCGGATTCAGCTCGGGGTTCGAGACCCTGGCGGGACTGCTGCAACAGCCCTGCCGGGGTCCTTTCCTTGTGGCGGCTACGGACTTTCGCGTTCGCCGCCGTCCAGTTGCGCAAACTCCTCGGGGACCTCCCCCGTCTCACTGAAGGTCCGCCACTCCTTGACGCCGGGCAGCGTGCCCGACCTGATCTCCGCGAGGAAGCCGCGCACCCACGCGGCCTCCGCCTCGATCATGTGGAGTTTGTACTCGGTCTCGACGAGGAAGAGCCGGGGAAGCGTCTCGTAGAGCTTCTCCAGGCCACCGCGCGCGCTCGCGGCCTGCACCTCGAGGGTGTCCAGCCGCTCCCTGAGGAGACGGGCCACTTCGTCGGGGTGGAGCACTCCCATGAGCGAGAGCGCCGCCTCGAAGATGGGGAACTCCTGCGCGGGGACGGCCAGCAGATCCGAGAGCCACTCGGTGGCCTCTTCCCGGCCGGCGTCCGTGATGCCGTAGAGCGTGCGTTCGGGCCGGTTGCCGTGGCGCTGCACACCGGCGACCTCGACGAAACCGTGTTTCTCCAGATTCTGGACGACGGTGTAGAGCGACCCGTAGTTGATCTTCAGGCTGGTGTCCTTGCCACGGCGGCGCAGAGTCTGGGCGATCTCGTACGGGTGCATGGGTTTCTCGGTGAGCAGCACCATGACCGCGAGTGCCAGCGGGTTGGCCAGCTTTCGGCGTTTCGTCGCCACGGAGGTTCACCTCGATCCGTCCGCGAATATCCGTGCACGAACATATCGCGACCGGGATCCGGGAGTCAATACACACGATGTATCGCGTTCGCGGTACGCAAGACCTTCGGTGCAGAGCTGGTGGCGGCCCTGCGGTGGCTCCGCAGGACTGGTCGCCGAGAGTCCCCGAAGACGGCCGGCACCGGAATGCCGATCGCCTTCCATCCGCCGGGCTCTGGCAGCGGAGCCAGCCGCCCGGGACCCATCCGCCTGATCGGCCAGGCCACCGCGGTACCTCGTACGCTTGGCGGTGATGCGACGTAAGGCCCGGATCCCGCCCTCTCCCCTCCCCCAGCGCGACGGGGTCGATCCCGTACGGGTGCGGCTCCCGTTCGACGGCGAGTGGGCCACCGTGCGGGACCATCTCGTGGCCCGGCTCGCGGCCGGGGACGGGGTCATCGACGGCATGCTCGACGCGGGCCGGATCGTCGGGGCGGACGGCCGTGCCGTCCCGCCCGACGCGGTGTACGTACCGGGCATGTACGTGTGGTTCCACCGTGCGCTGCCCGACGAGGTGCGGGTGCCCGAGCCGGTCGAGGTGGTCTACCGCGACGAGCACATCGTCGTCGGCGACAAGCCGCACTTCCTCGCCACCACCCCGCGCGGCAGCCATGTCGCCGAGACCGCCCTCGCCCGGCTGCGCCGCGATCTCGGCATACCGGCCCTGTCGGCCGCCCACCGGCTCGACCGGCTCACCGCCGGGCTGGTTCTGTTCACGGTGCGGCCGCAGGAGCGCGGCAGCTACCAGACGCTGTTCCGCGACCGGCGGGTCCTCAAGGAGTACGAGGCCGTCGCCCCCTACCGGCCCGAGGTCGCGCTGCCGCTGACCGTCCGCAGCCGGATCGTCAAGGAGCGCGGGGTCATGGCGGCCCGGGAGGTCACGGGCGAGCCCAACGCGGTCAGCCGGATCGAACTGCTGGAGCACCACGGCGGGCGCGGGCGCTACCGGCTGCTCCCCCGCACCGGCCAGACCCACCAGCTGCGGGTGCACATGAACGCGCTGGGACTGCCGATCCTCGGCGATCCCCTCTATCCGCTGGTCGCCGACCCGCGACCGGACGGTGACTTCCGGCACCCGCTCCAACTCCTGGCGCGGTCGCTGGAGTTCACCGATCCGGTCACGGGGCGCGAGCACCGCTTCGTCAGCGGGCGGATCCTCCAGGCCTGGTCGGCGTACGACGAGTGGGCCCGATAGCGGCTCAGTCGCCCCGCCACCAGCGCAGCACCCGCTGCCACAGTCCGGGGCGGCTACGCTCGCCGGCCGGGTCCGCCGGGGACGGCCCGGCGGCGGGGTGGGGCGACACCGGCGGAGCGGCCGCCGGCTCGAGCGCCGGCCCGGTGGTCTCGGGTCCGGGAGTCGTGATCAGCCAGCCGGGGCGCTGGTGCGGCACCGCGTGCATGGCGGGCCGCTGTGTCTCCTCCTGGGGCGGCCTCGGCTCGAACCGCACCGGGAGCTCCACCAGGTGGCGCGAGGCGATGGACCCGGTCCAGCGCAGTTGGTCCTCGTCGCAGTCCAGCCGGATGTCCGGCAGCCGCATCAGCAGCGCGTCGACGCCGGTGTCGGCGATGGCACGGCCGACGTCCTGACCCGGGCACTCGTGCGGGCCGCCACCGAAGGCGAGGTGGGAGCGGTTGCCCTGCATGCCGGCGGCGAGGTCGGGCCGTACCCGGGGGTCGACGTTGCCGGGCGCGATGCCCAGCAGCAGTCCATCGCCCTTGCGGATGCGCCGGCCGCCCAGTTCGGTGTCCTGCTTGGCGAAGTAGCCGAGGATGGTGCTGAACGGCGGCTCGTCCCACAGGGACTGCTCAACCGCCTCGGGCACCGTCATCTGCCCGCCGTTGAGCTGGGCCCTGAACCGCGGATCGGTGAGCACCACCCGCAACACATTGGCAAGGAGGTTGGCGGTGGCCTCGTAGGACGCGATCAGGACCAGCCGCAGATGCTCCCTGATCTCGTCGTCGGTGAGCCCTGCCGGGTGGTTGATCAGATGGCTGGTGAAATCGTCCTCGGACTGGGCCCGGCGCGCGGCGGTGAGCCGGGTGAGGGCGTCCACGATGTACTGGTTGCTGGCGATCGCGGTCTCGGTGCCCTTGAGCATGTCGCGGGCGGCATGCACGATGTGGTCGCCGTACTCGTCGGGCATACCGAGGACCTCGCACATCACCGCCATCGGCAGATGGTCGGCGAACTGGCCGACCAGGTCGGCGCGGCCCTCCTCGCAGAACCGGTTGACGAGGGCCTGGGTGGCGCGGTTGATGTAGCGGCGCAGCCCCCGGTAGTCGATGGTCGAGATGGCGCCGGTGACGGCGCCGCGCAGCCGCAGGTGCTCGTCTCCCTCGGCGTACGAGCAGATGGGCTGCCAGGCGAAGTGCGGTGTCAGTGGGTGGTCGGGCTTGATGTGGCCGGACAGCAGCGGTGCCCAGACCCGGCTGTCCCGGGTGAAGTGCACGGGGGAACGCACCATGTGCAGGTTCTCGCTGTGTCCGAGCACCACCCAGATCGGCACGTCGTCGTGGAGCAGCGCGGGCGCCACCGCACCGTGTTCGGCGCGCATCTTCTCGTAGAGGGCTCCCAGGTCCCCCGCCTCGGAGCCGAACAGCCGGTGCGCTCCGCCGGGGCCGCGGCCGTGGGCCGGGCAGCCGGGCGGCGGGACGGGTCCGGCGTCATCTGTACTGGTGAGGTCCCGGCCGGTCAGGGAGTGGGATTCAGGCGTCACGGTGATCGCTCCGAGTCTGAGGTCGGGTCCGGTGTCGGGGGCTGGGGACGGGGACGGGTACGGCGCGTGCGTGTGCGGGTCAGACGGGTGCGCGGGTCACGGCCAGGGCGTGCAGGAAGCGCATCAGCGTCATCAGTACCTCGCGGCTGAAGGCCCGGCGCCGGGCATCGCACTCCACGAACGGGATCTCGTCGGGCAGGTCGAGTGCCGCCCGGAGCTCCTCCATGGGGTAACGCGGGGCGTCGGGGAAGGAGTTGACGGCGATCACAAAGGGCACGCCGCGCTCCTCGAGGCGGCCGATGACGTCGAAGCTCACCTCCAGGCGGCGGGTGTCGAGCAGGACGACCGCGCCGAGGGCGCCCTCGAACAGGCCGTTCCACAGGAACCAGAAGCGTTCCTGGCCCGGGGTGCCGACAGGTACCGCACCAGTTGCTCGGTGATGCTGATCCGGCCGAAGTCCATGGCCACGGTGGTGGCCGTCTTGCTGTCGGAGCCGAAGTTGTCGTCGACCCCGACGCCCGCCTGGGTCATGGTCTCCTCGGTCGTCAGCGGCCTGATCTCGCTGACCGAACCGACCATGGTCGTCTTGCCCACTCCGAAGCCGCCCACTATCACGATCTTGACTGCGGCCTGCGTGGTGTGCGGCAGGTGGTCCTCGGCCCGTGGACCCGGGATGGTGTCAGAGCCTTTGCAGTCCATGCATCACCGCTTCGAGGAGGGAACGGTCGGGCGTCACCTGCCGGACGACGGGGGCGCGTGCCTGGACCAGTTCGGCCGCCAGCAGGTCGGTGAGCAACACGGTCACCACGCTGAACGGCAGGCTGAGGTAGGCCGAGATCTCGGCCACGGACAGGGGTGCCCGGCAGAGCCGGAGCAGCGCCGAGTGCTCCGGCGTGGCCGTGGGCGGTGGGTCGGCGCTCGCCACGATCAGGGTGACCAGGTCGATGGGGGCCCGCTCGCCCCCGTCGGTCGCGCCGGTGAGGATGTACAACCGCTCGGGGTTCTTCGCCTCGCCCTCCTCCCCGGTGCCCGCTGTGTCGGGCGTATCAGGTGTGCCGGGCTCCGGCGGAGGCTGCTGTTCGGGGTGACGCCGACGGCGTTGCGGAGGAGTCATACGGCCTGCCCGTTGCGGCGTGGCGGACTTGTGAGGTGGGAGCCGATGCGCAGGACCAGGTCGCGCATCCGGTTGCTCATCAGCCCGGCCTCCGCGACGGTGTCGGCGAGCACGGCCAGGTACGCGTCGGGGCCGGCCGCCATCATGTAGAAGTAGCCGCCGTCGATCTCGATGATGACCATGCGCATCCGGCCGTCGCTGTCCGGGATCTCGGCGGCGACGGCTCCGGCCAGGCTCTGCAGCCCGGCGCAGGCCGCGGCGACCCGGTCGGCCGCGTCGGGGTCGCCGCCGTAGCGGGCGATGCGCAGTCCGTCGGCGGAGAGCACCACGACCTGGTGCACACCCGGTACGCCGTCGGCGAGTTCCTTCAGCAACCAGTCGAAGTTGCCTCGCTGCTGGATCACTTGAAGTCCCCCTCGTCGGCCTGGGCGGCTGCCGGTTCGTCGTCGGTGAAGTGCGGATCGTCGGCCGGAGGCCCGGCGGAGAAGGCGTTGGGGTCCGGGTCGGCCTTGAGCCCGTTCATGAACGCCTCGACCCACAGCCCGGGTGGCGGCTCCTCCTTCTCCGGTTCCGGCTCCGGCGTCCACGGGGAGTGCGTCGCGGCCTCCGCGGCCTTGGCCGCCGCCTCGGCCGCGGCGGCCTCAGCGATCCGCCGGCTCAGCGGGATCTTGACCCGGCTGCGACGCTGCGGCAGCCCGCCCGCGGTCCACTCGGTGACCACCGGGACGTCGTCCTCCATGGCGATCTGCTCCGGGATCCGGGGCCCGGTGGTGGGGCGGCGCTTCTTGGCCTTGCGTTCGGGGCCCTCGACTCCGTCGTTGTCCAGGGTCGGCACCGAGGTGGCGCCGATGCCGTGGGCGAACCCCGGCGCGGGGTCGGTGGTGAGCATGTCGTTGGGGATCACGACGATGGCGCGGACGCCGCCGTAGGCGGACTGCCGCAGCGAGACATGCATGTTGAACATCGACGACAGGCGCCCGACGACGGCGAGCCCGAGGCGCGGGGCCTCGCCGAGCTCCTGCACGTCGACACCGGCCTGTGCCTCGGCGAGCTTGCGTTCGACCCTGGCGCGGCTCTCCTCGCTGAGGCTGATGCCGCCGTCCTCGATCTCCACGGCGATGCCGGTCTGCACCTCGGTGGCGGTGACGTACACCTTGGTCTGGGGCGGCGAGTAGCGCGTCGCGTTGTCGAGGAGTTCGGCGGCGGCGTGGATGATCGGCTCGACCGAGATGCCCTTGATGTTGACCTTGGCGATGGAGTGCAGCTCGATGCGGCGGTACTCCAGGATGCGGCACATCGCGCCGCGCAGCACGCTGTACAGCGGGACGGGCTGGGGCCACTGGCGCCCGGGACGGCCGCCGCCGAGGACGGCGATGGAGTCGGCGAGGCGGCCGATCAGCGCGGTGCCGTGGTCGATGCGCAGCAGGTCGTCGAAGACCTCGGGGCTGCGGCCGTGGTCCTCCTCCATCTCCCTGAGTTCCTTGGCCTGCTGATGGACGATGGCCTGGACGCGGCGGGCGATGTTGACGAAGGCGCGCTGCGAGGAGTCGCGCAGCGCGATCTCGCGGTCGACGATCTGGAGCAGGGTCCGCAGAAGCTGCCGCTGCGGCTGGGGAAGGCCGCGGAACTGCGGACTGCGGTCGACGACCGTGCGGATCACCTCGGCGGGAGAGACGCCGCCGCGCAGGGCGTCGAGGGCCCGGGGCAGGATCTCGCTGCGGAAGTACTCGATGTCGTCGTCCTGGGAGGCGATGCGCTGTTCCAGGTAGGCGGTGCGCTGCGCGAAGTCGGCACGCAGGGCGCGGACGGTGCAACCGCGGCGTGCCGCCAGTGCCGCGACGGCCGTCACCAGGACCGTGGCGACGGCTCCGCACCAGCCGACCGGGGCCCGGGCCTGATCCGCGACCACCGCGGCGGCGGCCCCCGTCGCCGCCGCCGTCAGTATGGCCGGCACCAACAACTCGCGCACGTAGGGAAGTTCACGGCCACCGGGAGGCGATGGGACACTCACCATGTATGCCCTCTGAGATGAATCGGCTGGTTCGGGAGGATTGCAGCGGGAAAGCGGGGGTATATTCCGGGTCAGATGTGGGGGATGAAACGGAATTCTCGGTGTATTTATCAACAGACGTGTGATTTCACCTCAACTCGGTGCGTCGCGGGCGAGCTTAGTCCGGCCGGATCATCGCCGTGTCATATTCAGCAAGCACCTGAAATGCCCTCAGGGGCGGGAGTAATCTCAGCCTATTTGCACGCTGCGGCATTATTTGAACACGCAACGTCACGGCGTACTGGTATGCGAGTCAGGGCGCTCGCCGAACGAACGCCCGCTTCGCAGGGGTGAGGTGAGGGAGTGTCAAGCCCCGGCGACGCGCAGTGCGGCGTCCGCCGTCGCCGGCTTCCTGTGCGAGCCGAGCACCCTCGCGGACGCCGAGGAACATCACGCGGTACGGGGGCTGGCGGGCCTGTCTGAACCGCCGCGCGGGCCGGCGCCCCTGAGGGGCCCTGGAGCTGCAGGCGGCTCCGCCGCGTGGGCGCGATCGACCGAACACGGTCCGCAAGCCGCAGAGCCGCCTGCCGCTCCGAAATCTCAGGCGCGGGCGACCGTCACCCCACCGAGGAGTACGCCACCACACCGCGCAGCAACGCGTCGACCGCCTTGCGCGCGTTCTTCGCCACGGTCGAGCCCTCCACGGGCGCGGCGGCCGAGATCTGGCCGAGGACGTCGATGACCTGCTTGCACCAGCGCACGAAGTCGCCGGCCGGCATCTCGGCCTCGCGCAGCACCTCGTCGAGGCTCTTGCCGCTCGCCCACATGTAGGCGGCCCAGGCGAAACCGAGGTCCGGCTCGCGCTGGCCGACGCCCTCGGTCTGGTTGATCCGGAACTCCTCCTCGAGGCCGTCGAGCCGGCCCCAGATGCGCACCATCTCGCCGAGCGCGGCCTTGGCCTTGCCCGACGGCAGCTTCGGCGCCATCGCGTCGTCACCCACCCGGGCCTCGTACACCAACGCCGAGACGCACGCGGCCAGTTCAGGCGGGGCGAGCCCCTCCCAGACACCCTCGCGCAGACATTCACTGGCCAGCAGGTCCAGTTCGCCGTACAGCCGCGCGAGGCGCTTTCCGTTCGCGGTCACCTCGTTGGCGCGCAGGTAGTCCAGCTCCGTGAGCAGGGCGACGATGCGGTCGAAGGTGCGGGCGATGGTGTTCGTCCGGCCCTCGATACGGCGCTCCAGCTGCGAGGTGTCGCGCGACAGGCGGTGGTAGCGCTCGGCCCAACGGGCGTGGTCCTCACGGTCGTTGCACCCATGGCAGGGGTGGGCGCGCAGGGCCGTGCGCAGCCGGGCGATCTCACGGTCGTCGGCGGCCGCGGACCGCTTCTTGCGGTGCCGCTCCGCCGGGATGTGGCCGGCCTTGGTGCGCAGCGCGGAGGCGAGGTCCCGACGGGACTGCGGTGAGCGGGGGTTGAACGACTTCGGGATGCGCATCCGCTCCAGCGGCTCGACCGGCACCGGGAAGTCCATGGACGCGAGCCGTTTCACCTGCCGCTCGGCGGTCAGCACCAGGGGGCGCGGGCCGTCCTGGTGCTCGAAGCCGCGATGGCCGTTGGAACGGCCGGCCGGCAGCCCCGGGTCGAGCACCAGGGCGAGGCCCGCGTACTTGCCGGTGGGGACGTGGATGACGTCGCCGGGCTTGAGCTTCTCCAGGGCGACCGCCGCCTCTGCGCGGCGCTGTACGACGCCCTGCCGGGCCAGCTCCGTCTCACGGTCCTTCAGTTCGCGGCGCAGCCGGGCGTATTCCTCGAAGTCGCCGAGGTGGCAGGTCATGGACTCCTTGTAGCCCTCGAGCCCCTCTTCGTTGCGCTGGACCTGGCGCGAGATCCCGACGACCGACTTGTCGGCCTGGAACTGCGCGAAGGACGTCTCGAGGAGTTCGCGCGAGCGGTGGCGGCCGAACTGCTCGACCAGGTTGACGGCCATGTTGTACGACGGCCGGAAGCTGGAGCGCAGCGGATAGGTACGCGTGCCCGCGAGGCCCGCGAGGTGCTCGGGGCTCATCCCGCGCTGCCACAACACGACCGCGTGGCCCTCGACATCGATGCCGCGGCGGCCGGCGCGGCCGGTCAGCTGGGTGTACTCGCCGGGCGTGATGTCCGCGTGCTGCTCGCCGTTCCACTTGACGAGCTTCTCCAGCACCACCGAGCGGGCGGGCATGTTGATGCCGAGCGCCAGGGTCTCGGTGGCGAACACGGCCTTGACCAGGCCGCGTACGAAGAGTTCCTCGACCACCTCCTTGAACGTCGGCAGCATGCCCGCGTGGTGGGCGGCGATACCGCGCTCGAGGCCTTCCAGCCACTCGTAGTAGCCGAGGACGTGCAGGTCCTCGGGCGGGATCGAGGCGGTGCGCTCCTCGACGAGGGCGCGCACCTGCTCGCGCTCCTCCTCACTGTTGAGCCGCAGCCCGGCGTACAGGCACTGCTCGACGGCGGCCTCGCAGGCGGCTCTGCTGAAGATGAACGTGATGGCGGGCAGCAGGCTTTCGGCGTCGAGCCGTTCGATGACCTCCGGTCTGCTGGGCGTCCACACCCGGGCGCGCTGTCTGCGCTCCCGCTCGCGGTCGGCCTCGCGCATGGCGCGACCGCGCCGGCGGTCCGTGTAGGAGGGGCGGCTCGCCTCCATCCGGGCCAGACGGGTCAGGTCGGGGTTGACGGCCTTCCGGTGGCCCTCACCCTCCTCGAACAGGTCGTACATCCGGCGCCCGGCCAGCACGTGCTGGAACAGCGGCACGGGCCGGTGCTCGGAGACGATCACCTCGGTGTCGCCGCGGACGGTGTCGAGCCAGTCGCCGAACTCCTCGGCGTTCGACACGGTCGCCGACAGTGACACCAGCGTCACCGACTCGGGCAGATGGATGATGACCTCCTCCCACACGGCGCCGCGGAAGCGGTCGGAGAGGTAGTGCACCTCGTCCATGACCACGTAGCCGAGGCCGAGGAGGCTCTGCGAACCCGCGTAGAGCATGTTCCGCAGGACCTCGGTGGTCATCACGACGATCGGGGCGTCCGAGTTGACGCTGTTGTCGCCGGTGAGGAGGCCGACCTTGTCCGCGCCGTAGCGGCGGCACAGGTCCGAGTACTTCTGGTTCGACAGCGCCTTGATGGGTGTCGTGTAGAAGCATTTCTTGCTCTGCCGCAGGGCGAGGTGGACGGCGAACTCGCCCACGATCGTCTTGCCGGAGCCGGTGGGCGCGGCCACCAGTACGCCCTTCCCCGCCTCGAGCGCCTCGCAGGCCTCGATCTGGAAGGGGTCGAGGCCGAAGTCGTACATCTCGCGGAAGGAGGCGAGCGCGGTGGCCTGCTCGGCAGCGCGCCTGCGGGCTGCCGCGTACCGCTCGGCCGGTGAGAGGTCCTGTGTCATCGTACTTTCGAGCGTACCGGCCCCACTGACAACGGGACGATCATTATCAGGATCGGGCCCGTGACCGGCGGGGGAACGACAAGGGCCCCGACCGGTACACCGGTGGGGCCCGCTGACTGCGACGGTGGCGGGACGCTCCGCGACCGTGCCGGTCAGGTCACGTCGTCGTAGCCGTTGACCCGGTCCGTGCCGGAAGGTTCGGCCGCGGCACCGCCCGCCGAGACCGACTCGACCTCGCCGATGTCCTCGGGGGTGAGGTCCAGGTCGGAGGCCTCGTCGTCGCCCGGTCCTCCGGCGTCGCGGATCCGCTTGCGCCGGTCGTTGAGCAGCGAGAAGGCGACCGCGCCGAAGTAGAGCACCCAGATCGGCCCGGCCAGCGCCAGCATGGAGATCGGGTCGGTGCTCGGGGTCGCCACGGCCGCGAAGACCGTGATGCCCAGGATCATGGCCCGCCACCAGCCGAGCATCCGCCGGCCGGTGAGCACCCCGGTGAGGTTGAGCATGATCAGCAGCAGGGGCAGCTCGAAGGAGAGCCCGAAGACGACGACCATGCGCGTGACGAGCTGGAGCAGGTCGTCGAGCGGCAGCAGGTTGTCCACGCCGGTCGGCGTGAAGTCGATGAGCACCTTCGCGGTGGTGGGCAGCACCCGGTAGGCGAAGTACGCGCCGCCGAGGAAGAGCGGAACGCCGGTGCCCACGAACGCGTAGGCGTACTTCCGCTCGTGCCGGTGCAGGCCCGGCGCGACGAACGCCCACAGCTGGTACAGCCAGACCGGCGAGGCGAACACGACACCGGCCATGAGAGAGACCTGCAGCGCCAGGGTGAAGGGGGCGAGCAGGCCGTTGATCGTGATCCGCGCACACTGGGTGTGGTCGGTCGACTTCGCCAGTTCCGCGAAGGTCTTCCCGCAGCCGACCGAGTCGAGGATCGGCTTGGTGAGGAAGTTGATGATGTCGTTGTAGAAGAAGGCAGCGACGATGGTGACCAGGATGATGGCCAACATCGCCTTCGCGAGCCGGTTGCGGAGCTCACGAAGGTGGTCCGCAAGGGGCATCCGCCCCTCGGGGTCCTTCTCCTTGCGGGCAGGCTTGGGCAACCCACGTCCTCATCTCATGCGGCGGGCCGATGGATCCGGCCCTGCGTCAGCGCTGGGTGGTGTCCGTGGGCTCGTTGACCGGGCGGGAGCTGGTCACGTCACCGGGGGCCGCCTGGATGGTGCGCTGCGCGGACGCCTCGTCGTTCGGCGGGCCGGCGGGGGCGGACGGCTTGCCCTCGTCCTTCATCGCCTTGGCCTCGCTCTTCAGGATGCGCGCGGACTTGCCGAGGGAGCGCGCCATGTCCGGAAGCTTCTTCGCGCCGAACAGCAGGATGATGACGACGAGGATGAGAATGATCTCGGGAGCTCCGAGCCTTCCGAACATAAGTCTTTACCTTCTCACCGAGGCGGCATGGGTGGGCGTGCTGTCCGAACAGTCGGACATGTGTCCGACGCCCGTTCAGCGATCGTAACGCCCAGGGGTGAACGCGGGGCAATCCCTGTGCGTACTCCCGGTCTGCGGTCCGAGCCTCGATCTGCGGGCCGCGATCAGAGCGTACCTGTCCACGTACGGAAGAAGACAGGCTGCGGCAAGCCGTCCCCTGTCGGCGGGCGGCAGATGTGCGGCACACGGAGACCCCATTGAACTGGCTGCGCGTCTGCGGAAACGTTCCCGCACGCGGTGTCGGCCGAACCGGTGCCCGCTGCGGACTCACACCCTGTTCATATCCGTTCCGCGGCACGGGCGGCGCCGACGGACACCCGCTCCAGGTCCTCCGCGGCGCGGTTGATACGGCGCGTCGAGTCCGCGACCTGCCGTCCGAGGCGCTCCGCCTCCACGAACACGCGGACGGCGAGCACACCCAGAACGGCGAGCCCCAGGAACCCGAGGGCGATCGCGAGCATCGGCCAGAACATGACGTCGAGCCTAGAGGGTGGAGTGCAGCCGCAGGGTCCGCACCCCGCCCCCGGTGAGCAGTTCGACGATGCGGTCCCCCGCCGGCTTGCGGACCGAGGCGCCGCACTCGGGGCAGGTGAACGAGTAGAAGGTGGTCTTGCTGGTGGCACCGATGGCCAGCCGCAGCGCGCTCGCCCCCAGCTCGAAGCGGGCCCGGCAGTCCGGGCAGCCGGCCCTGAAGACCACGTCCGCCACCCTTCTCATACCGGCGAACGCCGTCCGCACCGACACCTCCGCGGCCTCGGCCGCCTGCGCCGCCGCATCGGCCAAAGCCTCGGGCCGCTCGGGAGTTCCAGACTTCGCCGACGTGCTCACAGCCCCTGCTCCTGCCTGTCGTACAGCCCGTCCTGAACCCCGTCCGGCCTGTCGTACGCCTCGAGCGCCTCGGCCGCCGCCCGGCGGGCGCTGTCCGCGAGGTCCTGCGGCGACACGATCCGTCCGTCGCGCCCGAGCCGCAGTGCCAGCCGGCGCAGCGACGCAGGATCCGGGGTCCGCAAGGTGATACGCAGCCCGCCGTCCGGCAACTCATCCGCGCTGTCGTGCGGGTAGTACTCGGCGACCCAGCGACCACCCGGACCGACCTCGACGACCACCTCGGGGTCCTCGGCGGCGGGCTGGACGAGTCCCTCGGAGAGGTCGCGCAGCTCGACCTCCGGAGGCGCCGAGGGTTCGTCCAGAATCCTGATCTCGGCGACCCGGTCCAGCCGGAAGGTGCGCCGCGCCTCCGAGCGGCGGCACCACGCCTCCACATAGGTGTGGCCCACGCTGACCAGGCGGATCGGGTCGATCTCGCGCTCGGTGACCTCGTCCCGGGCCGGCGAGTAGTAGCGGATCCACAGGCGGCGGCGCTCGGAGATGGCCCGGTCGACGTCCGCGAAGACCCCGCCCTCGGACTCGAAGGTCACCGAGAGCCGCGAGCTGGCCCCCGCCGCCTCACCGGCCGCGGTCTCCACCTTGGCGGTGGCCCGCAGCAGCGCCTGCCGGTCACTCTCCCGCAGACCCGGCAGGGTGGCCACGGCCCGCGCGGCCACCAGCAGCGCGGTCGCCTCGTCGGCCGCCAGGCGCAGCGGCTCGGCGGCCTCCGCGCCGAGCGCGGCCGGGTTGTGCCACCAGATGCGCTCGCCGTCGGTGTCGATGTCCAGCAGATCGCCGCCCCGGAAGCTGGTGCCGCACATCGGCAGCACATCGAGGTCCGAGACCAGCTCGTCCTCGGTGATCCCGAAGGCCCGGGCGACGTCCTCGATCCGGGCGCCGGGGCGCTCGCGCAGATAGGTCACCAGGGAGAGCATCCGCCGGGTCTGGTCGATGGCGTTGGCCGGTCTGGCCGGTTTGGCTGCCACTGTCGTACCTCTCCCCCTCAGCCCTTGGCCACGGCGCGCAGCCGGTCCACGACGTCGGAACGGAGCTCCGCCGGCTCCAGGACGACGACGTCCGGCCCGAACTCGACCAGCCAGGCGTCCAGGCCGTGCCCGTACGGAATCTCCAACTCGTCCCAGCCGTCGCCGAGTTCCCGCACGGCGGTGGCCTTCGCACGAAGGGGGTACCCCGCGTCCGTGCGCAGCCGGATCCGGGCCGTGCGGTCGGCCGTCTCCCCCGCCCAGCTCGCCACGGTCTCACGGACGGTGACCACGTCGGGCACCTGCGCGGTGAAGCCGCCGCCGCGGCTGCGCACCTTGCCGGTGATCCGGGAGAGCCGGAAGACGCGCTCGGCACCCCGGTCGCGGTCCCAGCCGGCCAGATACCAGTGGCCGCGCCAGCACTCGAGCGCCCAGGGCTCGACCTGCCGGGTCTCGGGGCGGGCGGCGTTGGCCTTGCGGTAGTCGAAGGCGACCGGGCGGCGGTCGCGGCAGGCGAGCATCAGCGGCTCGAACGCGGCCTCGTGCACCGGGATGCGCGGCTCCAGCGCCCCGTGGGCCTCGTAGGGGTCGACGTCCTCGGGAAGTCCGGCCGCGCGGAGCTTCTGCAGCGCGCCGCTCGCGGCTCCGGCGAGGCGGGCCTGCTGCCAGACCTTGGCGGCCAGACCGAGCGCGGCGGCCTCCTCGGCGTCCAGCGTGATCGGCGGGAGGCGGTTGCTGTCACGGCGGGCGAGGTAGCCGACCTCGCCGTCCAGGTTCTCCACGGTCTCGATGACCAGGCCCAGCTCGCGCAGGTCGTCCTTGTCGCGCTCGAACATGCGGTTGAAGGAGTCGTCGGACCCGCCCGTGCCCTTCTCCGGCCCGAACGCCTCGACATACGCCTCGATGGACTCGCGCAGCTCCCGCTTGCTGAGCGGCCGCCGCGTCCCCAGCAGACACAGCGCCAGGTTCATCAGCCGCTCGGCCTTGGCAATGGCCATCGACGCCCTTCGCCTCCCCATGATGCTTACGATCGACGACCGTACCGCTCGCGGGTGCCCCGGCAAAAGCCGAAGGCCCATGCCCGCACAGGCTTGGGCCTCAGATGATCGTTTCCGGTCGGGCACCGTGCCGCCGTCGTACGGCGACCGGCCCCGGTCCGACGACGCCCGCCCCGGCCGGATCCGGCGTATCGGCCGCACCCTGACCACCGGCGCGCGGCGACCGGTCCGCGCCCGACGCGACACGCCCGACGCGGCGGCGGGCGCACCCAGTGGGGCGGCGGTCACCCGCCCCCGGATCACCGCTCAGGGGATCCGGGAGGAGAGTGACCGCAGGAAGGTGACCGGGCCCCGGATCAGACCGCGACCAGGTCGCAGACGAAGATCAGAGTCTCGCCGGGCTTGATCCGGCCGCCCGCGCCACGGTCGCCGTAGGCGAGGTGTGCCGGAATGGTCAGCTGGCGGCGGCCGCCGACCTTCATGCCCTGCACGCCCTGGTCCCAGCCCTTGATGACCTGACCCACACCGAGCTGGAACTTCAGCGGCGTGCCGCGGTTCCAGGACGCGTCGAACTCCTCGCCTGTGGAGAAGGCCACGCCCACGTAGTGGACGGAGACGGTGTCGCCCGCCTTGGCCTCCGGGCCGTCACCCTCCCAGATGTCCTTGATCTCGAGGTCGGCCGGGGGCTCGCCGCCCGGGAAGTCGATCTCGGGCTTGTCGATGCTCACGTCAATAGCTCCTGCTAGTTCGTGTTGAGGCCATTGCGGCACCTCCGACACTCTCACATCCCTGAAGGCGTTACATCTTCGCCAGGATGTCGACCGAGAAGACGAGGGTGGAGTCCTTCTTGATGCTGCTGCCGGGCGGCGGGTTGTCGCCGTACCCCAGCTTCGGCGGGACGACGATGAGGACACGGCTGCCCACCTTCTTGCCGGTCAGCCCCTCGGCCCAGCCCTTGACGACCTGCTGCAGCGAGAACGACGCGAGCTGGCCTCGGCTGTACGTGGAGTCGAACTCCTTGCCGGTGTCCCACAGCACGCCCTTGTACTGCACCAGCACCGTGCTGTCCGCCGTGACCGCCGGGCCGTCGCCCTCCAGCACGTAGTTCGACACGAGGCCCGTCGGGGCCTTCGTCTTCGGCACATCGATGGAGGGGGCCTTGCCGTCGGTGTTCGTGCCCACCTTCGGCAGGTCCGCCCTGTTCTGCGGGACCGCCGTGCCCTTCGCGGAGCTCTTCCCGTTGAAGGCGTTCTCGATGTCCACCACGAAGACCAGCGTGTCGGTGCCCTTGATACCCGCCTGGGTATTGCCCTGCGCGCCGTACCCCCAGGTCGGGGGCACGGCCATCTCCACCCGGCTGCCGACCTTCTTGCCCGGCAGCGCATACCGCCATCCGTCGATGATGCCGCCCGGGGCCAGCTGGATCACCAGCGGCGTCTTGCGGTCGTAGGAGTTGTCGAAGACCTTGGCCGTGCTCCAGATCTGGCCCAGGTAGTTCGCCTGGATGTAGTCGTTCTCCGCGACCGGCTGGCCGGTGCCCGGGATCACCGTCCTGACCGCCAGGTCCTGCGGCGGGGCGCCGGGCCCCTTGGCGATGATCGGTTTCTCGCCGAACTTGGTACCCGAGGTGATGGCCGGCATCGGCCCCTCGACGATCTTCGGCGAGGGAGCGGCGGAGGTGGCGGGCGCCGTCGGGGACGGACTTGCGCTGGCCTTGCTCTTGCCGGACCCGCCGCCGCATCCGGCGAGCGTGACCAGTCCGGCGGGCAGGGCGGCAAGGAGGAGTGAACGTCGGCGCACGGTGGGGCCTCGTAATCGGTCGATCTTGATTGATGGCGTGCGCGCAACTCTACGACGTGAGGAGGGCGCCGCACGGCAAACGTGCGACGCCCGCGTTGCGTTCCGGCGATATCCGGGGAACGCCTCCTCACATTCCGGCGATCAGCTTCTCCACCCGGTCGTCCACCGACCGGAACGGGTCCTTGCACAACACGGTGCGCTGTGCCTGGTCGTTGAGCTTCAGATGTACCCAGTCCACCGTGAAGTCACGGCGCTGTTCCTGCGCCCGGCGGATGAAGTCGCCGCGCAGCCGGGCCCGAGTGGTCTGCGGAGGAACCGACTTGCCCTCGAAGATCTTCAAGTCGTTGCAGATCCGGGTGGCTTGGCCCTTCTTCTCCAGCAGGTAGTACAGGCCGCGGCGACGGTGGATGTCGTGGTAGGCGAGGTCTATCTGAGCGACCCGCGGATGCGACATCGTCATGTTGTGCTTGGCCCGGTACCGCTCGATGAGCTTGTACTTCATCACCCAGTCGATCTCGGTGCCGATCCGGTCCAGGTCCTCCGCCTCGATGGCGTCCAGCGTGCGGCCCCACAGCTCCAGGACCTGCTCCACGATGCCCGTACGGATCCCGCGGCGCTCGCAGAAGTCCACGGCCTTCTCGTAGTACTCGCGCTGCACCTCCAGGGCGGAGGCCTCACGACCGCTCGCCAGGCGCACCTTGCGGCGGCCCGTGATGTCGTGGCTGACCTCGCGGATCGCCCGGATCGGGTTCTCCAGGGTGAGATCCCGCATCACCGTGCCCGCCTCGATCATGCGCAGCACCAGGTCGGTCGCGCCGACCTTGAGCAGCATGGTCGTCTCGGACATGTTCGAGTCGCCCACGATGACATGCAGGCGGCGGTAGCGCTCGGCGTCCGCGTGCGGCTCGTCACGCGTGTTGATGATGGGCCGGGAACGCGTCGTCGCCGAGCTGACGCCCTCCCAGATGTGCTCGGCGCGCTGGCTCACGCAGTACACGGCACCCCGCGGCGTCTGCAGCACCTTGCCGGCGCCGCACAGCAGCTGCCGCGTGACCAGGAACGGGATCAGGATGTCCGCCAGCCGCGAGAACTCGCCGTGCCGCGCCACCAGGTAGTTCTCGTGGCAACCGTAGGAGTTGCCCGCCGAGTCGGTGTTGTTCTTGAAGAGATAGACGTCGCCCGCGATTCCCTCCTCGTGCAGGCGGCGTTCGGCATCGACCAGGAGCCCTTCGAGAATGCGCTCACCGGCCTTGTCGTGAGTGACCAGTTCGATCACGTTGTCACATTCGGGTGTCGCATATTCCGGATGTGAGCCCACGTCGAGATACAGGCGGGCACCATTCCGCAGAAACACATTGCTGCTGCGGCCCCATGACACGACACGGCGGAAGAGGTACCGCGCCACCTCGTCAGGCGACAGGCGGCGCTGTCCCCTGAACGTGCACGTGACGCCGTACTCGTTCTCCAGCCCGAAAATGCGGCGGTCCATGAGTGAACATTACGCCCGATCCCCCGAGCTGAAACGAGGTTCGACAGCACGGTTTGGATCATTTTCCGGTGAAGCTGCAACCACCGCACCCCCAGCGGGAGCTGCGAGGACCCGCCCCGCCGCCAGCAGCACCAGCAAGGACACCGCCCCGGCGGCACCCGGCAGCGCGAACCCCCACAGCGCGCCGCCCGCCTGCACGACCGGCCCCGCAAGCCCCGTACCGACCGACGCCCCCACTGTGAACGTCGTCACGAGCCACGAGAACGCCTCGGTGACCGTCCCGCTCGGCGCATGCCGGTCCACGATGATGAACGCACAGGCGATACAAGGCGCCAGAAACACCCCCGCGAGCGCCGTGAGCAGCACCATCGCCACCACACCCGGCATCAGCATCAGCGGCAGATAACACACCGCCAGAAGCCCCACGAGCACGCGCAGTCGCCGCTCCGGCGCACCCGACCAGCGCCGCGCCCCGTACGCGGTGCCTCCGACCAGGGCCCCGAGCCCCAGAGCGGCCATCAGCCAGCCGTACACCCCGTCGCCGCCGTGACCGTCGGCGTACGAGACGGCCGCCACCGTGATGGAGCCCAGCGCGATCCCCACGGACAGGAACGCGCCGAGCAGCGCCAGCAGCCCCCGCGAACGCAGGGCACCGAGCCAGTGCGCCTCACGGGGCGCCGAGCGCCACCCGCGCGACGGCGGCGAGACGACGACCGACAGCGCCCCCAGGACGCCGATGACGTTGAGTACGACCAGGGCCACCCGGGCGGACCACACGGCCGCGCACACGGTCACCAGCAGCGGGCCGACGGTGAACATCACCTCCTGGGCGACGGCGTCCATCGCGTACGCCGTGGGCACCTGCTCCTTGCGGCGCAGCACGACCGGCCACAGAGCACGCAGACCGCCCTCCAGAGGGGGCGTGAACAGCCCGGCGACCGCCACGGCGGCATACGCCCATCCGGGTGGCTCGACGCCCGTCAGGGCGAACCCGGTCATCGCGAGGGCGGAGACCACCGCGGCCGGGAGCTGCACCCGTGGCTGCCCGCGCAGATCCACGAGACGGCCGAGCAGAGGCTGGCCCACCGCGTTCGCCACCCCATACACCGCGGCGAGCGCACCGGCGAGGCTGTAGGTGCCGCCCTCGGCCCGCACGAACAGCACCACCGCGATCGCCGCGGTCGCGTTCGGCAACCGGCCCACCAGCGTCCCGACCAGCAGGCGCGCGGCATGCCTCTCCCGGAGGATCTCGAGGTAACCCGCGGTCATGCCCGCCCCTTCTCCTGCTCCATCGCCTGCCGTCCCCGGACTTCCGCGAGCTCCGCCGTGCCGGTGACCCGTGACGTTGTACGTATAACGTCCTCCGCCATACGTACCATGTGCGCTGTCCAGGAGTCCAGACGAAAGAGCAGGCCCACGGTGGCACCAGGTAGCACGCGACCCACCAGCCGCGATGTCGCCCAGGCCGCCGGCGTCTCCCAGGCCGCCGTCTCCCTCGTCCTCGGCGACAAATGGCGCGGCCGCGTCTCCGAGACCACCGCCGAACGAGTACGCGAAGCCGCACGCGAACTCGGCTACCGCCCCAATCTCGCCGCCCGGAACCTGCGCCTCGGCCGCACCCGCACCGTCCTCCTCGTCGTCCCCGCCCTCACCACCGAATTCTTCGCCGGCGTCTACACCGGCGCCGCCCGCGTCGCCGCCGAACACGGATTCGGCGTCGTCCTCTACCCCTCACCCGAGGGCGTCGGCCCCGCCAAAGACCCCTTCCACTCCGCACAAGCCGCACTGGACGGCGTCATCGCCTCCTCCATGGCCGCCGACGCCCTCAGCGTCATCCGCGGCGACCAGCTCCCCCTCGTCATGCTCGACAGCGATCCCCGGGGCAGCCTGGGAGCCGCCACCGTCAACCTCGACATCGCCGACGGCATACGCCAGGTCGCCGACCACCTGCTCGCCCTCGGCCACCGGCGATTCCTCCACCTCGCCGCCGACATCCCCTCCTGGACCTTCGACGTACGAGCCCGCGAACTGGCCGCACGCCTCGCAAAGGTCCCCGGCACCAGCCTGGCCGCCGCCCGCGCACCCATCTCCATCGACGACGCCCTCGCCGCCGCCGAAGCCGCCCTCGCCGCCCCCGGCCCCCGCCCCACCGCGCTCGTCTGCGACGACGACAAACTCGCCGCCGGCGCCTACAAGGCCGCCCGCCGCCTCGGCCTGCGCATCCCCGACGACCTCTCCGTCACCGGCCTCGACGACCTCGCCCTCGCCACCGCCCTCGACCCCGAACTCACCACCGTCCGCCTCGACGCGGAACTCTTCGGGGAACGCGGCATGCAAGCCCTCCTCGCCGTCCTCGAAGGCCGTACCCCGGAACAGGGCGACATCCCCGTCCAACTCGTAGTACGGGGCTCCACCGCCCCTGCACGCCCCTGACACACAGCAGTGCGCCCCGGCCGTTCCCGGCCGGGGCGCACTGCATGGCTCACCACGCCGCGCCGCACCCTCACAGTGCGACGCCGACGATCACTCCTCGTCCTCGGAGGACTCCTCCTCCGCTTCGGCAGCCGTCGCCACACCGTCCGCCGCCAGCAGACGCGAGAGCTGACGGCCCACGATCCGCTTGAACTTGCGCGCCTGCGGCCGCGTACGGTCCAGCACCGCAACCTCCAGGCGCTCCGCGGGAATCTCCCGCTCGCTGCCGTTCGTGTCACGGGACAGAGCCTGAACGGCCAGCTTCAACGCCTCCGCCAGCGTCATACCGTCCCGATGACGCTGATCCAGGAAGCTGCTGATCTGCTCCGCATTGCCACCGACCGCCACCGAACCGTGCTCGTCCACGATCGACCCGTCATGCGGCAGACGGTAGATCTGATCGCCCTCCGGGGTCTCCCCCACCTCGGCGACCACCAGTTCCACCTCGTACGGCTTCTCCGCCGCACTCGAGAAGATCGTGCCCAGCGTCTGGGCATACACGTTGGCGAGGCCCCGAGCGGTCACATCGTCACGGTCGTAGGTGTAGCCCCGCAGATCGGCATACCGGACACCGCCGATCCGCAGATTCTCGTACTCGTTGTACTTACCGGCCGCCGCAAAACCGATCCGGTCATAGATCTCACTGAACTTGTGCAGCGCACGGGACGGGTTCTCCCCGACGAACACGATGCCGTCGGCGTACTGCATCACGACCAGACTGCGGCCCCGCGCGATGCCCTTGCGGGCGTACTCCGCCCGGTCGGCCATGGCCTGCTGGGGGGAGACATAGAACGGCGTCGACACCGGTTACCCGTCCCTTTCTGTCGAAGTCACACGATCACCTTCACCACAACCAGGGCCGGCGTCAGAGCAAGGCGGCCTTCGGACCGTCCGGCTCCTCCAGACGACGCTGCAGAACCGCACGGGCGAGGTCACCCGCCTCGTCCTCGGTGAGCCGGCGGAAACCGTCCTCGGTGATCACGGTGATAACCGGATAGATCCGGCGGGCGACATCGGGACCACCCGTCGCCGAGTCGTCGTCCGCCGCGTCGTACAAGGCCTGGACCACCAAGGTGGTGGCCTGCTCCTCGGTCAGCTCGTCACGGAAAAGCTTCTTCATGGCGCCGCGCGCGAAGATCGACCCGGAGCCCGTGGCCGCGAATCCGTGCTCCTCGGAGCGGCCGCCCGTCACGTCGTACGAGAAAATACGGCCCTTCTCCCGGTCCACGTCGTAACCGGCGAAGAGCGGCACCACGGCCAGGCCCTGCATGGCCATACCGAGGTTGGAACGGATCATGGTCGACAGGCGGTTCGCCTTGCCCTCCAGGGACAGCTGCGCACCCTCGACCTTCTCGAAGTGCTCCAGCTCCAGCTGGAACAGCTTCACCATCTCCACGGCCAGACCCGCCGTGCCGGCGATCCCGACCGCCGAGTACTCGTCCGCGGGGAACACCTTTTCGATGTCGCGCTGCGCGATCACATTGCCCATGGTCGCCCTGCGGTCACCGGCGAGCACCACACCGCCGGGGAACGTCACGGATACGATGGTCGTGCCGTGCGGGGCCTCGATCACGCCCTGAGTCGGTGGCAGCTGCCGGTTGCCGGGCAGCAGCGTGGGCTGGTGCTCGGACAGGAAGTCCATGAAGGACGACGACCCAGGCGTCAGGAAGGCAGCTGGTAGACGCCCGGTGCTACGAGGATTGGCTTCCACGCGTTTCCTTCCAGGTATGTCGCAGCCCGCCGTGTGACGTCGGGCCGACCCTTGAACTGCCCCAGTGCGGCATTGCAGCTGAAGCACAGTACGCCACGGACCCTACCCGTGTTGTGACGGTGATCCACATGCGTTGCCAGGGCCGTTGGACATATGCAGCAGACGCCTCTGCGGGAGGCGATCAACTCGTCGCGTCCGGCTTCGGTGATGCCGTACTGACGCTTCGAACGGTCGGAGCGCCGCGTCGCGGCCCTGAACACCTGGCAGCGCGTGGACAACGGCGGTTGCGTTCCGATGCCACTCGCTCCTTGCCCTCGTCACACCCCAGGCGGTGCTTGTGCCTTGCGGGAACGCCCGATCCACGCGCCGTCCTGCCCTGAGCCTCACGGCGGCGCCGGTACGCCACTGCCCCGCATTCGCGGCAACGGTCCTCAAGCCCGTCGAGCTTCGACGTGTTCGCCGCGAATGCGCTGGTGGGGAGAATCCGCTTGCATGCCGGGCAGTTCTCCCCGGCACCCAAATCGGACACGTGGTGCTATTCCCCACCCTTTTGGACAAATGACCGAACGAAGTCCTCTGCGTTCTCCTCGAGCACATCATCGATTTCGTCGAGGACAGAGTCCACGTCGTCACTCAGCTTCTCGTGCCGCTCCTTGAGGTCCTCCGAGGCCTGCGCGTCCTGGGCCTGCTCCTCGACCTCCTCCGTGGAGCGCGTCGCCTTCTGCTGTCCGCCGCCGGTGTCCTTGGTCGCCATAACCGTCACCCCGCTCAGTTCGCCCGACATGGTCGGCATTCCTGCCGATCGGTGATGATCAGACCCTACAATCCCGGTCCGACATCGGCCCCGCAGTTACTCCAACGTACGGGGGCCACCTCGATGATTCCCGGCCGCCGGGATTTACACCCCGGTCGGCCGGGACCGCCCGTGCGGGCCGGTCAGCCGCCTGACAGGACCCTGACCAGGTCCTCCGCCGTACGGCAGCGGTCGAGGAGCTCCTTGACGTGATTACGCGTTCCGCGAAGCGGTTCCAGGGTTGGCACCCGCTGCAGGGAGTCACGGCCGGGCAGGTCGAAGATGACCGAGTCCCAGGAGGCCGCCGCGACGTCGTCCGCGTACTGCTCGAGGCAGCGTCCGCGGAAGTAGGCCCGGGTGTCCTCCGGGGGCTTCGTACGGGCCCGCTCGACGTCGTCCTCGGACAGCAGCCGCTTCATCTTGCCGCGCGCCGCCAGACGGTTGTAGAGGCCCTTCTCGGGGCGTACGTCGGCGTACTGGAGGTCGACCAGGTGGAGCCGGGCGGCGTCCCAGTCGAGGCCGTCACGGCGCCGGTAGCCCTCCATGAGTTCCCGTTTGGCGACCCAGTCGAGTTCGCCGGCGAGGCTCATGGGGTCCCGCTCCAGGCGGTTGAGGGTGTCCTCCCAGCGGGTGAGGACGTCCTTCGTCTGCTCGTCGGCCTCCCCACCGAAGCGCTCCTCGACGTATTTGCGCGAGAGCTCGTAGTACTCCATCTGGAGCTGGACGGCGGTGAGCGTCCGGCCGCTGCGGAGGGTGACGAGGCGCTTGAGGGTGGGGTCGTGCGAGACCTGGTGCAGGGTGCGTACGGGCTGGTCGACGGCCAGGTCGACCGCGATGAAGCCGTCCTCGATCATGGACAGGACCAGGGCGGTGGTGCCCAGCTTCAGGTAGGTCGAGATCTCGGAGAGGTTGGCGTCTCCGATGATGACGTGCAGGCGGCGGTACTTCTCGGCGTCCGCGTGCGGTTCGTCGCGGGTGTTGATGATGGGGCGCTTGAGGGTCGTCTCGAGGCCCACTTCGACTTCGAAGTAGTCGGCGCGCTGGCTGAGCTGGAACCCGTGTTCGTGTCCGTCCTGGCCGATGCCGACGCGGCCGGCGCCGGCGAAGACCTGGCGGGAGACGAAGAACGGGGTGAGGTGGCGCACGATGTCCGAGAAGGGGGTTTCCCGCTTCATCAGGTAGTTCTCGTGCGTGCCGTAGGAGGCGCCCTTGTTGTCGGTGTTGTTCTTGTAGAGGTGGATCGGCTGGGCGCCGGGGAGCTGGGCTGCCCGTTCCGCGGCTTCGGCCATGATCCGCTCGCCGGCCTTGTCCCAGAGGACGGCGTCGCGGGGGTTGGTCACCTCGGGGGCGCTGTACTCGGGGTGCGCGTGGTCGACGTAGAGCCGTGCCCCGTTGGTGAGGATCACGTTGGCGAGGCCGATGTCCTCGTCGGTGAGCTGGCTGGCGTCGGCGGCCTCGCGTGCGAGGTCGAAGCCTCGCGCGTCCCGCAGCGGGTTCTCCTCCTCGAAGTCCCAGCGGGCCCGGCGGGCCCGGTGCATCGCCGCCGCGTAGGCGTTGACGATCTGGGACGAGGTGAGCATGGCATTGGCGTTGGGGTGCCCGGGGACGGAGATGCCGTACTCCGTCTCGATGCCCATTACTCGCCGTACGGTCATGCGGCCCTCCTTGCCCGGCGGCGCCCTCGGTCGGGGGCGGCGCTCAGATACCGCTGGTGCTCCGGTGCGCGTGCGGTGCCCGTCCCCGCACGGCGCGACGCGGCGGTACGAAGAGCCTAGAACGCCTTTGCGCTGGTGGGGAGATCATTTGCGTCATTGCCTTGCTCCAGCCGTGCCCGAAAAGCAGTCGGCTGCGGGTACCCGGTGAGGGCACCCGCAGCCGCCCCAGCTGTTACAGGTACTGACCGGTGTTGGCCACCGTGTCGATGGAGCGTCCTGTGTCTGCGCCCTGCTTTCCGGTGATGAGGGTACGGATGTAGACGATCCGTTCGCCCTTCTTTCCGGAGATCCGGGCCCAGTCGTCGGGGTTGGTGGTGTTGGGCAGGTCCTCGTTCTCCTTGAACTCGTCCACGCACGCCTGGAGGAGGTGGGAGACCCTGAGGCCCTTCTGGTTGTGTTCGAGGAAGTCCTTGATCGCCATCTTCTTGGCGCGTCCGACGATGTTCTCGATCATGGCGCCGGAGTTGAAGTCCTTGAAGTAGAGGACTTCCTTGTCGCCGTTGGCGTAGGTCACCTCGAGGAAGCGGTTCTCGTCCGATTCGGCGTACATCTGTTCCACGGCGGTCTGGATCATGCCGTGGACAGTGGCCGACTTGTCGCCTCCGTGCTCGCCGACGTCCTCGGCGTGCAGCGGGAGCCTCTCGGTGAGGTACTTCCCGAAGATGTCCTTGGCCGCTTCGGCGTCCGGACGTTCGATCTTGATCTTCACATCGAGCCGGCCGGGCCGCAGGATGGCGGGGTCGATCATGTCCTCGCGGTTGGAGGCGCCGATGACCACCACGTTCTGCAGGCCTTCCACACCGTCGATCTCGGCGAGCAGCTGGGGGACGATGGTGTTCTCCACGTCCGAGCTGACACCGGAGCCGCGGGTGCGGAAGAGGGACTCCATCTCGTCGAAGAAGACGATGACGGGGGTGCCCTCGCTGGCCTTCTCACGGGCGCGCTGGAAGACGAGGCGGATCTGCCGCTCGGTCTCACCGACGTACTTGTTCAGCAGCTCGGGGCCCTTGATGTTGAGGAAGAAGCTCTTGCCCGCGGCCTGGCCGGTCACCTCGGCGACCTTCTTGGCCAGCGAGTTCGCGACGGCCTTGGCGATGAGCGTCTTTCCGCATCCGGGGGGCCCGTACAGCAGGACACCCTTGGGCGGCCGCAGTTCGTGCTCCTTGAACAGGTCGGGGTAGAGATAGGGGAGCTCGACCGCGTCCCGGATGGCTTCGATCTGACCGGCGAGGCCGCCGATCTGCTCGTAGCCGATGTCGGGCACTTCTTCGAGGACGAGTTCCTCGACCTCGCTCTTCGGAACGACCTCGTAGACGTAGCCGGAGCGGGGTTCGAGCAGGAGGGCGTCGCCGGGACGGATGGTGACGTCCAGCAGCGGCTCGGCGAGCCGTACCACCCGTTCCTCGTCGGTGTGCCCGAGCACCAGGGCGCGCTCGCCGTCCTCGAGGACTTCCTTGAGGGTGACGATGTCCCCGACCCGCTCGAACTCCATGGCCTCGACCACGTTGAGCGCTTCGTTGAGCATCACTTCCTGGCCGCGGCGGAGCTCGTCGAGCTCCACGCTGGGGCTGACGTTCACCCGGAGCTTGCGGCCACCGGTGAAGATGTCGGCCGTGCCGTCCTCGATCGCCTGCAGGAACACACCGAAGCCGGCCGGCGGCTGTGCGAGCCGGTCGACCTCCTCCTTGAGGGCCACGATCTGGTCGCGGGCCTCACGGAGCGTGTTGGCGAGTCGTTCGTTCTGTGCGGACACGCCGGCCAGGTTGGTCTGCAGCTCGACGATCCGCTCTTCGAGAATCCTCGTGTGTCGCGGAGAGTCGGCGAGCTTGCGTCGCAGGACGGCGATCTCCTGCTCAAGGTAGGCGATCTGCCCGGCAGGGTCGTCGGACCCTCGCCCCGGGCGGATGCCGCGGTTCATGTCGTCGTCGTGGGCTGCCACGGTCCTCACCTCCTCCAAGGGGAGCTGGACGCTTCCAGACCCTACCTGGGTGGGTGTCGATTGAAACCCCTAGATCACAAAGACTGTCGAGGTGTGTCCGATCTTCACCCTTGCGCTCTCCCTCACGCCAGGGGAATACCCACCGAACATGATTGGGAAGCCGCCGCAGGTAGGCTCACGGTGTTCAACACCCGTCAGAGCTGGCCGGATTCCCGGGGACGGCTCTGCGCAGGAAATCGGCAGGGGAGATGATCGTGCAGCAGGCCGGAGTCGACGGCGAGGCGCTGGAGGTCTGGATCGATCAGGATCTGTGCACCGGTGACGGGATCTGCGCCCAGTACGCGCCTGAGGTCTTCGAGCTGGACATCGACGGTCTGGCCTACGTGAAGGGCGCTGACGAGGAGCTTTTGCAGGCCAGGGGGGCTGCAACGCCCGTGCCGCTGCCCCTTCTCACCGACGTGGTGGACTCGGCACGGGAGTGTCCGGGCGAGTGCATTCACGTACGTCGAATTTCGGACAAGGCGGAGATCTACGGGCCTGACGCGGAGTGACCCCATGAGGACGTAGCGTCATTCATGTCTTTCTTCTCACACCGGGTTCGCCGTCCCGTCGCGTGCCCGCCTCCTGACGGTCACGCGACGGTGTGTGTCGGCGGCCGGGAGTGCGACGTCACACGTTGCGTGCGCCGGAGGGCGTGGAGCGGACGAACGCGCCGCCCTTCCACTGCCACTTGGCGGGGGTCTTCACGTCGGGGCAGCAACTGGGTATGTCGGCCGCGGAGTAGCCGAGGAGCGTGGCGGTGACGGCGGCGTCGCGGACGGCGAAGTCGGTGACCGTGAAGCGGTCCTTGGGGTCGACGAGAGTCGCGACGATGCGGGGGCTGGTGGCGTCGGCGGCCTGGGTGAGGACGTAGACGCCGTCGGGCGGGGTCCCCATGGCGGCGTCGCAGTGAACGACGGCGACGGTTTCCGGGCGGCCGTCGCCGTCGAGGTCGCCGGTGGCCTTCTTGTGGACGAGGAGTCTGGCGGGGCCGCAGTCGAGCGGGAAGTCGGCTTTGGCCGGGTCGGGTGCCGCGATGCCGGCCGAGGCCGTCGTGCTCCCGGGGTGAGGCGGAGTCGCCCTCGCGGAGCCGGGCTGCAGCACCGGGGACATGGCGATGACACCGGATATCGCGGTGGCCGTGGCGACCCAGTGGATGGGGCGCGGCGAGGTGTGAGCGAGTTCCGGAACGACGGAGTGCTGCACGCGAGACGTGTCTCCTGTGAGAGCTGTGCCGGTGGGGGTGTCCCGCATAGTGCCACACGTCACAGTGCGGGGGAACGGCGGGGGAGCACTTCCGTCGGGGGCTCTGGCCGGGGGGTGAGCGGCGCCGCGGCCTCAACGGACGAGCGCCGTGGCCGAGTTCCGGGAGTTTTCCGGTAACTCGACCACGGCGCTCGTCCGTTGGCCTGGGCAAAGGCCGGATCAGCGGCCGTCGCCTCCGTCGGCGTTGGGGCCCGCGTAGTCCTCGCCATAGGCGCCCTTGGCGGGCCGGCGGCGGCGCATGGGCGGCTCGACGCCGTCGGCGAGGCGGCGGGCGGTGAGGAGGAAGCCGGTGTGGCCGATCATGCGGTGGTCGGGGCGCACGGCCAGGCCCTCGATGTGCCAGTTGCGGATCATCGTCTCCCAGGAGGTCGGCTCGTTGAAGGAGCCGATCTCGCGGATGGACTCGACGGTCCTGGCGAGCTGGGTGGTGGTGGCCACGTAGCAGCAGAGGATGCCGCCCGGTACCAGTGCCTTGGAGACGGCCTCCAGGCATTCCCAGGGGGCGAGCATGTCGAGGATGACGCGGTCGACGTCGGTGTCGCTCAGGTTGTCCTGGAGATCGCCGACGGTGAGCTGCCAGGCGGGGTGGGGGCCGCCGAAGTAGCGCTCGACGTTCTGCTGGGCGATCTCGGCGAAGTCCGCTCGGCGCTCGTAGCTGTGCAGCATGCCCTGGTCGCCCACGGCGCGCAGCAGGAAGCTGCTGAGCGAGCCGGAGCCGACGCCGGCCTCCACGACGCGTGCGCCGGGGAAGATGTCGGCGAAGGCGAGGATCTGCCCCGCGTCCTTGGGGTAGACGACGGCCGCCCCGCGGGGCATGGACAGGACGTAGTCGGGGAGCAGGGGGCGCAGCGCGAGGTAGGCGACGTTCCCGGTGGTGCGGACAACGCTGCCCTCGGGAGCACCGATCAGCTCGTCGTGCGGGAAGGAACCCTTGTGGGTGTGGAAGTTCTTCCCGGCTTCGAGCGTGAACGTGTAGTGGCGGCCCTTGGGGTCGGTCAGCTGTACCTGGTCCCCGACCTTGAAGGGCCCGCGACGGCGGGCGGCACCGGTCGGTTCGGACATGTGACCAGCCTACCGGTCCGTGGAGGGGCGGCCGACCACGAGCGGCTGCGCCCGGGCGGTGGGGCCGCTGGGGTGCGGTGGCCTGGAACGAGGCCCGGAATGGGGACCCTTAGTTGGGGCGGGCCATCGCCTTGACGAAGGCTCGCTCGACGTCGGCGGCGGACAGGACGCCGTAGATCTCGCCGGTCTCCTCGACGACGAGGTATTCGGTGGCGGGGGCCGCGCGCAGGGCGTCGAGGAGGTCTTCACCGGCGAGGTCCGCGGAGACGCGCATGCCGTCGGTGAGCTCCTGGGCGAGGCCGCTGACGGGGACCCAGGGGCGGCGGTGCTCGGGTACGCCGACGATGGCGGCCTCCCGCACGAGGGAGAGCGGTTCGCCGTAGGCGTCCACGACGACGAGGGCGCGGGCGCCGACGGCGTTGGCGCGGCGCAGGGCCTCGGACAGAGGGGTGTCGCTCTGGACGGGGACCGCGCGGCGGGTGAGGGTGCGGGCGCGCAGTTCGGGGAGGTGTTCGCGCAGGCGGGCCATGCGGAGGCTGTTGCCGGCACCGGTCCAGATGATGGCGGCCAGGATGGCGGCGAGCAGGGCGTCGGTGACGGTGTCCATGCCGACGTTGTCCTCGGCGGTGGAGCCGAGGGCGCCGGACTGGGTGAGCAGGGGCAGTCCGATGAGGACGGAGATCGCGAGGGCACGGCCGACCCAGGCGGCCGCGACGGTGCCGCTCATCGGCCTGCCGGTGATCTTCCAGACGACGGCACGCAGCATGCGGCCACCGTCGAGGGGCAGGCCGGGAAGCAGGTTGAAGACGGCCACGATGAGGTTGGAGATCATCAGGCCGGCCAGCAGGACTCCGGGGACGGTGCCGGGCCGGACGGGCTGCATGGCGAGGTAGAAGATCCCCGCGAGGACGAGGGAGAGCAGGGGGCCGACGAAGGCGAGGACGAATTCGCGGCCGGGGCTGTCGGCCTCCTTCTCGATCTCGGAGACGCCGCCGAAGAACTGGAGCTGGATACGGCGCACCGGCAGCCGGAAGCGGAGGGCCGCGACGGTGTGGGCCAGTTCGTGGACGAGGACGGAGGCGTAGAAGGCGACGGCGAAGAAGAGGGAGACGAGGTAGCGGGCGGCGCCGAGTTCGGGCAGCACGCGGTCCAGCTGGCCGCCGAACACCCAGGTGATCAGGGCCGCGACCAGGAACCAGCTGGGGGCGACGTAGACGGGGACGCCGAAGGGCCGGCCCATGAGGATGCCGCCGCCGGGTTCCCTGGGCCGCTGTGGCGGGCGGGCCTTGCCGGGGCCGCCGGTGTGCGCCTCGCTGCGGGCCGGGAAAGGCGCGGCGGGGTTTCCGGTGGGCGGGGTCTCGGCGGAGTCGAGGGGCTGCGGTGTCGCGGAGGGCTGGTCGTCCGCCGGCGGTGTGTCGGCGTGGGCGTCGGGTGACTCGGGGGCGGTTCGGCCGTCGGAGTGGTCCGCCGCCGGGGCCGGGCTCGCTCCGGGGTCCCGGTCCTGCTCGGGGCGTGCGGGACCGGCGGTGTGCGCCGTGGGGCTCGACTCGGGTTCGGTCGCCCTGTCGTTGCCGGGGCGCGGCTGTCCGCTCCCGCCGGTCTCGTCCACGATGTCCCCTCGATCGAATCGTCTCCCCGGCCCCGGTCGTGCCGGGTGAGAGGGTCTGTGGTCGATGGTATGCGGCCGTCGCTTCGTGTTCCGCCCCGGCACCCTCTCTGTTGTCCCCCTGGCCGCATGGTCGAACCGCCCTCGCCAAAAGGTGCCTGGGGCGATGGGGCCGGTTGCCGGCCGGGGCGGCCGGACCGCCCCGCGTCGGCCGGCACGGGCTGGGTCACTGTCAGTGGCGGGCCGTATGGTCTGTGGTCATGGAAACCAGCACCGACGGCGCCGCCGGGCCGTCCGCCGTGGCCGCCGTGCCCCCGGAGTCGCTGTCGCCGTCCCGTGCCAGTGATTTCATGCAGTGCCCCCTGCTCTACCGGTTCCGGGTGATCGACAAGCTGCCCGAGAAGCCGAGTGAGGCGGCCACCCGGGGAACGTTGGTGCACGCGGTGCTTGAGCGGCTGTTCGATGTGCCGGCCGCCGAGCGGACCGCCCCGCGCGCCAAGGCGCTGGTCCCCGGTCAGTGGGACCGGTTGCGGGAGAGCAGGCCGCAGCTCGAGGAGCTGTTCGTGGACGATCCGGACGGCGAGCGGCTGGCGCGCTGGCTGACGGAGGCGGAGCAGCTCGTGGACCGCTGGTTCGCGCTGGAGGACCCGACGCGGCTCGAGCCCGCCGAGCGCGAGCTGTTCGTGGAGGCGGAGCTGGATTCGGGGCTGAAGCTGCGCGGGATCATCGACCGCGTCGATGTGGCGCCCACCGGTGAGGTGCGGATCGTCGACTACAAGACGGGCAAGGCGCCCCGGCCCGAGTATGCCGAGGGTGCGCTGTTCCAGATGAAGTTCTACGCCCTGGTGGTGTGGCGCCTTAAGCGGGTCGTCCCTCGGCGGCTTCAGCTCGTGTATCTGGGCAGCGGTGACGTGCTGACGTACGACCCGGTGCTCGCCGACCTCGAACGTGTGGAGCGCAAGCTGCTCGCGCTGTGGGAGGCGATCCGGCTCGCGACGGAGACGGGCGACTGGCGCCCGCGGCCGACCAAGTTGTGCGGCTGGTGCGACCACCAGGCCTTCTGCCCGGAGTTCGGTGGTACTCCCCCGCCCTATCCGCTGCCGGTTTCACGGGCCGGCGAGCAGCCGGCCGGGGAGCCTGCCCCCGACGGGTCGCAGCCGCCGGTCAGGGTGGCCGAATCGGGCGAGACCGAGCAGGGCAGAATGGGGCCGGACTAGCGAAGGAGACTCACGTGGCCATCCGCGTCCTACTGGTCGACGACCAGCCGCTGCTGCGTACGGGCTTCCGGATGATCCTGGAGGCGGAGCAGGACATCGCGGTCGTCGGCGAGGCCGGAGACGGCCTCCAGGCGCTCGACCAGGTGCGTGCCCTGCAGCCCGATGTGGTTCTGATGGACATCCGGATGCCCCGGATGGACGGGGTGGAGGCGACCCGGCAGATCACCGGGCCGGGGCGGGACGGCCCGGCGAAGGTGCTGGTGCTGACCACTTTCGATCTGGACGAGTACGTGGTGGAGGCGCTGCGCGCCGGTGCCAGTGGATTCCTCCTCAAGGACGCTCCGGCCCATGAGCTGGTGCAGGCGATCCGGGTGGTGGCGGCCGGCGAGGCGATGCTGGCTCCGAGTATCACGCGCCGGCTGCTCGACAAGTACGCGGGGCATCTTCCGTCCGGGGACGAGCCGGTCCCGGACACGCTGCACACCCTCACCGAACGCGAGGTGGAGGTGCTGAAGCTGGTGGCGCGCGGGCTGTCCAATGCCGAGATCGCGGCCGATCTGTTCGTCAGCGAGACCACGGTCAAGACGCACGTGGGTCATGTGCTGACCAAGCTGGGTCTGCGGGACCGGGTGCAGGCGGCGGTGTACGCGTACGAGAGCGGACTGGTGCGCCCCGGCGCGCAGTAGCCGCCCGGACTTCCCGGAGCGGCCGCGGACGTCCGGCGACAACTGCCGGACGTCGTGGGTCGGATGCCGGGACTTCAGCTGCACACTGAGGGCGCCCCTTGCGCGACAAGGGGCGCCCTCAGTGCTTCCCGTCCTCCGGTGGCGGCCTCCGGACACTGCGAGGGCCTCCGGACACAGCGAAGGCCCCCGGGCAGATGCCCGGGGGCCTTTCACATGAGCAGGTCAGCTGCCGGAGCCGCGGGAGAGCTCCCACAGCTGCAGGGTGGAGGAGGAGTTCATCGCGTACTCGCTGCCCGAGATGTCGTCACGGGTGGCGACGTACTGCTTGCCCTGCCACAGCGGGAGGATCGGCACGTCGTTGGCGACGATGTCCTGGATCTCGGTGAAGCTCTTCGACGCGCTCAGCCGGTCGGCCTGGCGGCGGGACGCCGGGATCAGGTTGTTGCGGATCAAGCCGTTGTCGTAGGGCAGGTTGAGGAAGTTGTCCTTGTCGAGGAACGGCGCGAGGTAGTTGTCGGCGTCCGCGAAGTCGGGGAACCAGCCCATGCCCCAGACGTCGTAGGCGAGCTTGCGCTGGGCCGGCACGAAGTGCTCCCAGTCCGTGCCCTGGACGCTGACGTCGAACAGCCCACTGGCGTTGAGCTGCTCCTTGAGCACCTCGAACTCCTTGACGGTGGCCGGGCCGTAGTGGTCGGTCGTGTAATGCAGCGTCAACTTCACCGGGGTGGTGATGTTCGCCTTGGTCAGCAGGGCACGGGCCTTGGCCACGCTCGGGTCGCCGTACTTGTTGAAGAAGGCGTTGGAGTGGCCGGTGATGGTGGCCGGGACGAGCGAGTACAGGGGCTGCGCCTCTGTGCCGTACACCTTGGACACCAGCGCGCCGCGGTCGATGACCTGCGCCATGGCCTGGCGGACGGCCGTGCTCTTGACCGAGGGGGCGTTGGTGTTGAAGGCCAGGTAGCGGATTTCCAGGCCTGGCATCTCGACCAGGTTGACATTGCCCGCCGTGTCGTTCTGCAGCTTGCGGATCTGGTCCGGCGCCATGGTGCGGGTCATGACGTCGATGTCGCCCTTGGCAAGGGCGTTGCCCATGCTGTCGGCGTCCTTGAAGGGCTGCAGCACGACCTTGTCGTTCTTCGGGGTGAGCAGGCCCTTGTAGTTGGGGTTCTTGGTGAAGGTGGCCTTCACCATCTCGTTGTTCTGGACCTCGGACTGCAGCGTGTACGGGCCGGAGCCGTCGACGGAGAACCCGTTGCGCAGCTTGTTCTTCTCGTAGTCCTTGGGGTTGACGATGCCCGCGACCGGCGTCGACAGCTTGAACGGGAAGGTGGCGTCCGCGACCTTGAGGTGGAAGATGACGTCCCTGTCGCCCTGCGTCTCGACGGTGTCGATGGTGGACAACAGCGCGAAGACGCCACTCTCGGCCTTGATGGCGCGGGCACGGTCGATGGAGAACTTCACATCGGCCGCGGTCACCGGGTCGCCGTTGGAGAACTTCAGGTCCTTGCGCAGCTTGCAGGCGTAGCGCTCGTTCCCGGTGTCGGTGAAGCCGCAGCTCTCGGCGGCCTCGGGCTCGGGCTCACCGTCGCCGCGGGGCTGCACCATCAGCGTCTGCACAGTCTGCCGGAGAACGTTCCAGGTGCCCACGTCGTACGCGTACGCCGGGTCGATGGGCGCAGGGGCGTCGCTGGAGGCGGTGAACCGGTCGGTGGTACCGACGACGATGGCGTCACCGCTTTTGCCCCCGCTGCTGGACCCGCCGCAGGCGGCGAGGACAGGGGTGAGCAGACCAGCGACCGCCGGCAGCACCAAAGTCTTACGGTTCATGCTCGTGTTTCTCCAGAGCTGTCGAGTCCGTGTACCCGGCAAGCAAGGGTGGCGCTACGGATCACGGGGGTTGTGGCATGTTCTCGCGATGAGATTAGTCCGCACACGCACGAGCGCTGACAGCTACCGGAGTTGAGGCCTCATCACGCTGCGAAACCGCCTGTGGACGCACCGGAAAACCGGTCATGGAAGGATTGGTGCAGCGTCTCATCAATCGGGACACAAAGGCGCGTCGCGGGGGCACGAATGGGATGGAACAGCATACGCCGGTCCCCCTGTCGACCCCCGCGCACGTGGTGAACGTCACACCTACCGACTCGGGCGGTACGCGGCCGAATTCGGGCGCGCGACCGGGTATTAATTCATTCTGCTGGACGGTCCCCGGTATTCCGTCCATTCGTAGTGCACGCTGCGTGAACGGTCAGCGCATTTCCGTCATCAAACCGCGCAGGAATGTCAGGTCGACCTCTTCGAGCGAGGTCACGACGGTGCGGCCGGCGGCAGGGGCGATGGGGGCGACCGACGGGACGGCGACGACCCGGCAGCCGGCGGCCTCGGCGGCCGCCACCCCGGTCGCCGTGTCCTCGATGACCGCGCAGCGCGCGGGCTCCGCCCCGAGGCCCTTGGCGGCCAGCAGATACGGGTCCGGGAACGGCTTGGTCCGCTCCACCTCGTCGCCCGCCACGGTCAGCGCGAAGTACTGGGGGCCGAGGGAGGCCAGGATGCGGTCGATGATGCGCCGATGGGACGCGGAGACCAGGGCGGTGGGGATCTCGTGGGCCGCCAGTTCGGCCAGCAGCCGTGCGGCCCCGGGCATCAGCGGCAGCCTGTGGTCGATGCGGTTCTCGAACCCGTCGTTGAGCAGCACGGTGAGCTCGTCGAGGGTGATGTTCGCGCCCGTAGCCTCGATCAGGAAGCCCGCGCTGCGCGTCATGGGGCCGCCCACGACGACGTGGCGCCATGCCTCGTCGAGCCGGTGTCCGAGGGTGGCGAAGACGTCGACCTCGACCTCCCACCAGAAACCCTCGGTGTCCACCAGGGTTCCGTCCATGTCGAGGAGCACGGCCTGCAGTGCGGAGCCTTCGGCCGTACGGGTTCCGAGGGCGGGGACCGTGGTGGTCATCCGGCGTACCTCCTTCAAGGGACGACCAGGCCGGTTCCCACGGAGGGAACCGGCCTGCGATGGACCTGCCAGTCTACGACGGCCGTGAGAAAAGTGCCGATCGACGCGGGAGCGGCCCCGTGTGTGGTCACACACACGGGCGAGAGGAGCGGCCCGCGTGTGCCGCGGAAGCCCGGGGACCGCGGTCCCGTACACGGGTGTGCGGTACCGCGGGGGCCCCGCGGTAGTCCCGGGGCGAGGGCGCAGGCCGCGCCTGCGTCGGCCGGGACACCGCGGGGTACGAGGGCACGCCCTTCGGGTGCGGTTCCGCGCGGGTCGTCACCGCGCGTTGAAGTACTTCGCCTCCGGGTGGTGGATCACGATCGCGTCCGTGGACTGCTCCGGGTGGAGCTGGAACTCCTCGGAGAGCTGGACGCCGATCCGCTCCGGCTCGAGCAGCTCGGCGATCTTGGCGCGGTCCTCCAGGTCGGGACAGGCTCCGTAGCCCAGCGAGAAACGGGCACCGCGGTACTTGAGGGCGAACATGTCCTCCATCTCGTCCGGGTCCTCACCCGCGAAGCCCAGCTCGGAGCGCACCCGCGCGTGCCAGTACTCCGCGAGCGCCTCCGCCAACTGCACGGACAAACCGTGCAGTTCGAGATAGTCACGGTAGGAGTTCGCCTCGAAGAGCCGCGCGGTCTCCTCGCCGATCCGGGAACCGACGGTGACGACCTGGAGCCCGACGACGTCCGTCTCGCCCGACTCCTCGGGACGGAAGAAGTCGGCCAGGCACAGCCGCCGGCCGCGACGCTGGCGCGGGAAGGTGAACCGGGTGCGCTCATTGCCCTGTTCGTCGAGGATGATCAGGTCGTCGTCCTTGGACACGCAGGGGAAGTAGCCGTAGACGACGGCCGCTTCGAGGAGGTTGTCCGTCTGCAGCCGGTCGAGCAGGCCGCGCAGCCGGGGCCGTCCCTCGGTATCGACGAGCTCCTCGTAGGTCGGTCCCTCGCCGGTGCGGGCCTGCTTCAGGCCCCACTGGCCCTTGAACAGCGCGCCCTCGTCCAGCCAGGAGGAGTACTCCTTGAGCGGGATGCCCTTGATGACGCGGGTCCCCCAGAAGGGCGGCGCGGGGACGCGGTTGTCGGTCGCGACGTCGGAGCGCACGTGGCCTTCCTCGGGCCGCTCCTCGATCTCCACCGTGGCGGCCCGCACCCGGCGCTGCCTCAGCTCGGGCAGCTTCGCCCCCGGCACGCCCCGCTTGACCCCGATCAGCGCGTCCATCAGGCGAAGGCCCTCGAACGCGTCGCGGGCGTAGCGGACCTCGCCCTCGTACAGCTCGTACAGGTCCTGCTCGACGTACGCGCGGGTGAGCGCCGCGCCGCCGAGGATGACCGGGTAGGCGGCGGCGAGCCCGCGCTGGTTGAGCTCCTCCAGGTTCTCCTTCATGATCACCGTGGACTTGACCAGGAGCCCGGACATGCCGATGACGTCGGCCCGGTGTTCTTCTGCGGCCTCCAGGATCGCGGAGACCGGCTGCTTGATGCCGAGGTTGACGACGTTGTAGCCGTTGTTGGACAGGATGATGTCGACGAGGTTCTTGCCGATGTCGTGGACGTCGCCGCGCACGGTGGCCAGCACGATGGTGCCCTTGCCGGCCTCGTCGGTCTTCTCCATGTGGGGTTCGAGGTAGGCGACCGCGGACTTCATGACCTCAGCGGACTGGAGCACGAACGGCAGCTGCATCTGGCCGGAGCCGAACAGCTCGCCGACGACCTTCATGCCGTCCAGGAGTGTCTCGTTGACGATGTCGAGGGCGGACCGGCCGGTCAGGGCCTCGTCCAGGTCGGCCTCCAGACCGTTCTTGTCGCCGTCGATGATCCGCCGCTTGAGGCGCTCCTCCAGCGGCAGCGCGGCCAGTTCCTCGGCCTTGCCGGCCCTGAGCGACTTGGCGGTGGCACCCTCGAACAGCGCCATCAGCTTCTGCAAGGGGTCGTAGCCGTCGGCGCGGCGGTCGTAGATCAGGTCGAGGGCGGTGGTGACCTGCTCCTCGTCGAAGCGCGCGATGGGCAGGATCTTCGAGGCGTGCACGATGGCCGAGTCGAGCCCCGCCTTGACGCATTCGTCGAGGAAGACGGAGTTGAGCAGGATGCGCGCGGCCGGGTTGAGGCCGAAGGAGATGTTCGACAGACCGAGCGTGGTCTGCACGTCCGGGTGGCGCTTCTTCAGCTCGCGGATCGCCTCGATGGTGGCGATGCCGTCCTTGCGGGACTCCTCCTGGCCGGTGCAGATGGTGAAGGTCAGGGTGTCGACGAGGATGTCCTCCTCACGGATGCCCCAGTTCCCGGTGAGGTCGGCGATCAGCCGTTGGGCGATCTCGACCTTCTTCTCGGGGGTCCGGGCCTGGCCCTCCTCGTCGATGGTCAGGGCGATGAGCGCGGCGCCGTGTTCCCGGGCGAGCCGGGTGACCTTCGCGAAGCGCGACTCAGGCCCGTCGCCGTCCTCGTAGTTGACCGAGTTGATGACGGCGCGGCCGCCGAGCTTCTCCAGACCCGCCTCGAGGACGTCCACTTCGGTGGAGTCGAGGACGATCGGCAGGGTGGAGGCGGTGGCGAAGCGGCCGGCCAGCTCCTCCATGTCGGCGACGCCGTCGCGGCCCACGTAGTCGACGCAGAGGTCGAGCATGTGGGCGCCCTCGCGGATCTGCTCGCGGGCCATCTCGACGCAGTCGTCCCAGCGGCCGTCCAGCATGGCCTCGCGGAACTTCTTGGAGCCGTTGGCGTTCGTCCGCTCGCCGATGGCCAGGTACGAGGTGTCCTGACGGAACGGCACGCTCTGGTAGAGGGAGGCGGCACCCGGCTCGGGCTGCGGGGCGCGCTCGACCGGGGCGAGGTCGCGGACGCGTTCGACGACCTGGCGCAGGTGCTCGGGGGTGGTGCCGCAGCAGCCGCCGATCAGGGAGAGGCCGTAGTCGCGGACGAAGTTCTCCTGGGCGTCGGCCAGACCCTCGGGACCGAGCGGGAAGTGCGCGCCGTCCTTGGTGAGCACCGGCAGGCCGGCGTTCGGCATGCACAGCAGCGGGATACGGGAGTGGCGCGTCAGATAGCGCAGGTGCTCGCTCATCTCGGCGGGGCCGGTCGAGCAGTTCAGGCCGATCATGTCGATGCCGAGCGGCTCGAGCGCGGTCAGCGCGGCGCCGATCTCCGAGCCCAGCAGCATGGTGCCGGTGGTCTCGAACGCCATGGAGCACAGCAGGGGCACCTCGATGCCGGTCGCCTCCATCGCGCGCCGGGCGCCCAGGACCGATGCCTTGGTCTGCAGCAGGTCCTGGGTGGTCTCGACGATGAGGGCGTCCGCGCCGCCGGCGAGCAGGCCCTCCGCGTTGGCCTGGAAGCCGTCGCGGAGGGTGGTGTAGGCGACGTGACCGAGGGTGGGCAGCTTGGTGCCGGGACCGATCGAGCCGAGGACCCACCGGGGGCGGCCGTCGTCGGCGGCGAAGCCGTCCGCGACCTCCCGGGCGATCCGGGCGCCGGCCTCGGACAGCTCGTACACGCGGTCGGCGATCTCGTACTCGGCCATGGCGGCGTGGTTGGCCCCGAAGGTGTTCGTCTCGACGCAGTCGACGCCCACCGCGAAGTACGCCTCGTGGACGGAGCGGACGATGTCGGGGCGGGTCAGGTTGAGGATCTCGTTGCAGCCCTCGAGACCCTGGAAGTCCTCCAGGGTGGGGTCCTGGGCCTGGAGCATCGTGCCCATCGCTCCGTCGGCCACCACCACACGGGTGGCGAGGGCTTCCCGGAGGGCTTCGGTTCGGGTCCGGCTGTCGGTGGAGGCGGACGAAAGGGACGGGTTCGGCAACGAGGCCATGGAAGATGCTCCCTGGAATGCGACGGCTGTCGGCTTTGCGCTTCACACGGGACGCGCACGCCGTCAGGGTAGCCCGCGGCACGCCATACGGTCAGGGGCGTCCAGCGGGCGGACGGGCGTGCTGGACGTGACCCGTGGGGGGATTACGCCCGAACGGATGACGACCGCCTATTAGCGAGAGGAAGTCCCCGACCGGTAATGTTCGGCATTGCCGAACGTTAGTAAACGAATGACGGTCGGCGGTTGAAGGTGACGGAGGGCAGAACGGCGATGGCACGGAACATCCAGTCGCTCGAACGGGCGGCCGCGATGCTGCGGCTGCTCGCGGGCGGTGAACGGCGGCTCGGCCTGTCCGACATCGCCTCCTCGCTCGGCCTGGCCAAGGGCACGGCCCACGGCATACTCCGCACGCTCCAGCAGGAGGGTTTCGTCGAACAGGAAGCGGCCTCGGGCCGCTACCAGCTGGGGGCCGAGCTGCTGCGCCTCGGCACCACCTACCTCGACGTCCATGAACTGCGGGCGCGCGCCCTGGTGTGGACCGACGACCTGGCCCGCTCCAGCGGGGAGAGCGTCTATCTGGGGGTGCTGCACCAGCAGGGCGTGCTGATCGTGCACCACGTGTTCCGGCCCGACGACAGCCGGCAGGTCCTGGAGATCGGGGCCATGCAGCCGCTGCACTCCACGGCCCTCGGCAAGGTGCTGTCGGCGTACGACCCGGTCGCGCACACCGAGGCGGTGGAGGCGGACCGGAAGGCGTTCACCGACCGCACCGTGTGCGAGCTCGACGCATTCGAGCACGTCCTCGACCTCGCACGGGCGCGCGGCTACGCGGCCGACGTGGAGGAGACCTGGACCGGTGTCGCCTCGATCGCCGCACCCATCCACGACCGCAGGCGCATGCCCGTCGGCGCGGTCGGCATCACGGGCGCGGTCGAGCGTGTGTGCCCGGACGGGGAGGTGCGCCCCGAGCTGATCGCGGCGGTCCGTGACTGCAGCCGCGCGGTGTCGCGGGATCTGGGTGCCGGGAGGTTCTGAACCTCGTGTTCCCGGGCCGTCACGGCGACGCCGTGACGGCCCTTCGGCGTGCCCGCGCACCGTGGGGGACCTCCCTGGCGAGGCTCCGCGGGGGTCGTGCGCGACCACTCCACGTGCCCGTGCGTCAGCGGTGCGCAGCCACGCCGGGACTGATCGCTGCAGGCGATCAATAACGATCCTGTTTTCGATTACCGAACTCTTGACGCTCGGCGAACCGGAGACAAGACTCCCGTCCACCGGTCGGCATTGTCGAACACCAAACGGCAATACGCGCTAGAGTGTGACAACGCCAAGGGCCGGCATCGCTCTCACCCCCGAGGGCGCGGACCACCGGAGGGACCCGGGGTTCGCCTTCCCCTGGACGAAGGACAAAGGAGTCGCGGGTGTCCAGCTCCGACATCTTCATCGGCGAGACCATCGGTACCGCCATACTCATCCTGCTCGGCGGTGGCGTCTGCGCCGCAGTGACGCTGAAGGCCTCCAAGGCCCGTAACGCCGGCTGGCTCGCCATCGCATTCGGGTGGGGCTTCGCCGTTCTGACGGCGGTCTACACCTCGGCACCGCTCTCGGGTGCCCACCTCAACCCGGCGGTGACGCTCGCGCTCGCCATCAAGGACGGCGACTGGAGCAACGTCCCGGTCTACTGGGCCGGCCAGCTGCTCGGCGCCATGATCGGCGCGACCCTGGTCTGGGTCGCCTACTACGGCCAGTTCCAGGTCCACCTGACCGACAGAGAGGTCGTCGGCGGCCCGGGGGCGCAGGACACCAAGGCGGTCGAGGCCCAGGAGGCCCAGGCGGGTCCGGTCCTCGGCGTCTTCTCCACCGGTCCCGAAATCCGTAACGCAGTGATGAACCTCGCCACGGAGATCATCGGCACGGTCGTGCTGGTCCTCGCCGTCCTCACGCAGGGCCTCAACGACAAGGGCAACGGCCTCGGCCCCCTGGGCGCCCTGATCACCGCGCTGGTGGTCGTCTCCATCGGTCTCTCGCTCGGCGGCCCGACCGGCTACGCCATCAACCCGGCCCGCGACCTCGGTCCCCGCATCGTGCACGCTCTCCTCCCCCTGCCCAACAAGGGCGGCTCCGACTGGGGCTACGCCTGGATCCCGGTCGTCGGCCCGCTGGTCGGCGGCGCGATCGCCGCAGGCATATACAACGTCGCCTTTGCTTGAGAAAACTGAGCTTCTCCGAAACTTGCCCCTCAGTACCGCTCTCAGCACCGCGCCGTAAAGACCGCCCCACTTATCCACGGAATTCCAGGAGCACACCGTGACCGACGCACACACCGCCGGCCCCTTCATCGCCGCCATCGACCAGGGCACCACGTCCTCGCGCTGCATCGTCTTCGACCGGGACGGCCGCATCGTCTCCGTCGACCAGAAGGAGCACGACCAGATCTTCCCGAAGCCGGGCTGGGTGGAGCACAACGCGACCGAGATCTGGACCAACGTCCAGGACGTCGTCGCCGGAGCCATCGAGAAGGCCGGGATCACCCGCGACGACATCAAGGCCATCGGCATCACCAACCAGCGCGAGACCACCGTGCTGTGGGACAAGAACACCGGTGAGCCCGTCCACAACGCCATCGTCTGGCAGGACACCCGCACCGACGCGCTCTGCAAGGAGCTCGGCCGCAACGTCGGCCAGGACCGCTTCCGCCGCGAGACCGGTCTGCCGCTGGCCTCCTACTTCGCCGGCCCGAAGGCCCGCTGGCTGCTCGACAACGTCGAGGGCCTGCGCGAGCGCGCCGAGGCGGGCGACATCCTCTTCGGCACCATGGACACCTGGGTCGTCTGGAACCTGACCGGCGGTGTCGACGGCGGCCACCACGTCACCGACGTGACCAACGCCTCCCGCACCCTGCTGATGAACCTGCACACCATGCAGTGGGACGAGAAGATCGCGGAGTCCATCGGCGTCCCGCTGGCGATGCTGCCCGAGATCCGCTCCTCCGCCGAAGTGTACGGCGAGATCACCGGCGGACGCCTCGGCGACCTGCTCGGCGGCATCCCCGTCGCCTCCGCGCTCGGCGACCAGCAGGCGGCCCTGTTCGGCCAGACCTGCTTCTCCGAGGGCGAGACCAAGTCCACCTACGGCACCGGCACCTTCATGGTGATGAACACCGGTGACAAGATCATCAACTCCTACTCGGGCCTGCTGACCACGGTCGGCTACCAGATCGGTGACCAGAAGCCGGTCTACGCCCTGGAGGGCTCCATCGCCGTCACCGGCTCCCTGGTGCAGTGGATGCGCGACCAGATGGGCCTGATCAAGACCGCCGCCGAGATCGAGACCCTCGCGCTCACGGTCGAGGACAACGGCGGCGCCTACTTCGTGCCGGCCTTCTCCGGCCTGTTCGCGCCGTACTGGCGCTCCGACGCCCGCGGTGTGATCGCCGGCCTGACCCGGTACGTCACCAAGGCGCACCTCGCCCGCGCCGTCCTCGAGGCCACCGCCTGGCAGACCCGTGAGATCGCGGACGCCATGACCAAGGACTCGGGCGTGGAGCTGGCGACGCTGAAGGTCGACGGCGGCATGACCTCCAACAACCTGCTGATGCAGACGCTCTCGGACGTCCTGGACGCGCCGGTGGTGCGCCCGATGGTCGCCGAGACCACCTGCCTCGGCGCCGCCTACGCCGCCGGTCTCGCCGTCGGCTTCTGGACCAACACCGACGACCTGCGCGCCAACTGGCGCCGGGCCGCCGAGTGGACGCCCCACATGGACGCGGAGACCCGCGACCGTGAGTACAAGAACTGGCTCAAGGCCGTCGAGCGGACCATGGGCTGGATCGAACACGAGGAGTAAGAAGCGATGACCACCCTGCAGAGGGTCCCGGCTCTGGGGACTCACCCGGCCTACGGCTCGGGGCCGAGCCGCGCCGAAACTCGGGAGCAGTTGTCCAGGGCGACATTCGACCTCCTGGTGATCGGCGGCGGGATCCTGGGCATCTCCACGGCCTGGCATGCCGCGCAGTCGGGCCTGCGGGTGGCGCTGGTGGACGCCGGCGACTTCGCCGGCGCCACCTCCTCCGCCTCCTCCAAGCTGCTCCACGGCGGTCTGCGCTATCTGCAGACCGGCGCGGTGAAGCTGGTGGCGGAGAACCACTTCGAGCGCCGTGCGGTCTCCCGTCAGGTGGCCCCCCACCTGGCGAACCCGCTCACGTTCTACCTCCCCGTGTACAAGGGCGGGCCGCACGGCGCGGCGAAGCTCGGGGCGGGCGTCTTCGCCTACTCCGCGCTGTCGGCGTTCGGTGACGGCGTCGGTCACCTGCTCTCGCCGGCCAGGGCGCAGCAGGACGTGCCGGAGCTGCGCACCGAGAACCTCAAGGCCGTGGCCGTCTATGGCGACGACCAGATGAACGACGCCCGCATGGCGCTGATGACGGTCCGCGGCGCCGTCGACGCGGGCGCGGTCGTCCTCAACCACGCCGAGGTCACCGGACTGCGCTTCACCCGGGGCCGGGTCACCGGTGCCGAACTGAAGGACCGGCTGTCCGGCGACGCGTTCGGGGTGGACGCGCGGCTGGTGCTGAACGCCACCGGGCCGTGGGTCGACCACCTGCGCCGGCTGGAGGACCCGAAGGCGGCGCCCTCCATACGTCTGTCCAAGGGCGTGCACCTGGTGCTCAAGCGCACCTCACCCTGGCGGGCGGCGCTGGCGACGCCGATCGACAAGTACCGCATCACCTTCGCCCTCCCCTGGGAGGACATGCTGCTGCTCGGCACCACGGACGAGGAGTTCGAGGGCGACCCGGCCGAGGTCGGGGTCGCCGAGAAGGACATCGCGCAGATCCTCGACGAGGCGGCGTTCTCCGTCCGCGACCAGCAGCTGCGACGTGAGCTGATCACCTACTCCTTCGCCGGTCTGCGGGTGCTGCCGGGCGGCCCCGGCGACACCGCCAAGGCCAAGCGCGAGACCGTCGTCACCGAGGGCAGGGGCGGCATGCTGTCCGTGGCGGGCGGCAAGTGGACCACGTTCCGGCACATCGGCCGTACGGTCATGAAGAAGCTGGAGTCGCTTCCGGGCCGCCCGCTCGGCGACGACTTCGAGCCGATCTCCACACTGCCGAAGCGGCTGCCGCTGCCCGGCATCGCCAACCCGCGCGCGGTGGCCCACCGGCTGGTGGTGGACGGCCCGGCGCCCGGGCCGCGCATGGCGCCCGACACCGCCAAGCACCTGGCGACCCACTACGGCTCGCTGGCCTTCGACATCGCGCGGCTGGCGAACGAGAACCCGGAACTGGCCGAGCGCGTCCACCCGGACGCCCCGGAGATCTGGGCGCAGGTCGTCTACGCCCGGGACCACGAGTGGGCCCGGACGGCGGACGACGTGCTGCGCCGCCGTACGACGCTGACGATCCGCGGTCTTGCCACCGACGAGGTGCGCAGCAAGGTGCAGGACCTGCTCGACAAGGAGTAGGACGTCGAACCGGTCCTGTGCACCCTGCGGGGCCCGATGACGCGGGGGCGGCTTCCGGCAGGGAGCCGCTCTTTCCGTCTGTGCTGCCGCACCGCCTGCCTACGTGCGCGATGTCGATCGCGCGCCGGGAAACGCCGGGCACGCCGCGGGCCGCCCGGCGCTCGACCACGGGCGGTGATCCGGAGCGGGCAGCGGCTGCGTACGGTAGCCGGTGTGCCCTGCGCGTCCGCCGCGCGCCGCACTCCGGATTCGCCGGCCCACTGGAGTCGCCTCATGACGCAGAACCTGTCGCCCGTCACCCGCATCCCCCGCAGCGGGCTGCCTCCCCACGCCGTCGTGGTCGGCGACCCGGCCCGCGCCGCGACCGTCGCCGCGCTGCTCGACGGGGCCGAAGAGATCTCGTACCACCGCGAGTACCGGGTGTTCCGGGGGAGCTGGAAGGGCCTGCCGGTGACGGTCGCCTCGCACGGGGTGGGCGCGCCGGGCGCGATCCTGCTGTTCCAGGAGCTCGCGGACGCGGGGGTCCGCACATTCCTGCGGTTCGGTACGGCGGGCGCGATGAAGCCGGGGATCGGCGACGGCGATCTGGTGATCGCCGAGGCCGCTGTGCGCGACGACGGGGTGACCCAGCAACTGCTGCCGCCCGAGTACCCCGCTGTCTGCGCGCCCGAGGCGGTGTTCGCGCTGCAACGGGCGGCCAGGGAGGCGGATGCGCCGCACCATCGGGGGATCGTGTGGACCCGGGCCGCGTTCCAGCCGGGGCTGATCCCTTTGAACGCGTACGACGGTGCGGGGCTCGCGGCGATCGAGATGGAGCTGTCCGCTCTGCTGGTGACCGCCTCACTGCGCGGACTGGTCGCGGGCGGTGTGCTCGTGGTGGACGGCGCCAACGCGGACGAACTGGTCGACAAGGACGCGGCTTTCTCGACGGGCGCCTACGACCCGCACCGAGAGGTCGTCGCCCGGGGAGTCGAACGCGGCGCGCTGGTCGCACTGGAGGCACTGCGCATGCTGGCCGAGGAGAACGCGGAATGAATGAGCGCATCGATCTACTGGTGCACGGCGGCGAGGTGCTGACCGTCGATGACGCCGGGACCGTCGTACCCGGTGGGGCCGTCGCCGTGCGCGACGGTGCGATCGTCGCGGTGGGCGCGGCCGAGCCCTTGCGGAACCGGTTCACGGCGGACACCTCCATCGACGCCACGGGCTGTCTCGTACTGCCGGGTTTCGTCAACACCCATACGCACCTGGCGATGACGCTGCTGCGCGGCCGCGCCGACGACGTCACCCTCCAGGGATTCCTGGAGCGCGTCCTGCGCTGGGAGGCGGAGTTGCTGTCGCCGCGGAACGTGGCGTCGGCGGTCCGGGTCGCGATCGCCGAGAGCGTACGGGCCGGGGTGACCTCGGCGCTGGACATGTACTGGTACCACGAGGAGGCGGAGCGGGTCGCGCGGGAGGCGGGCTGGCGGCTGTTCGCGGGGCCCACCTTCATGGACGTCCCGGACTCCCCCGACGGCCGGGTGTACGAGGACCGGATGGAGTGGGCGCGCCGGGACCTCGCGGCCCGGACCGCGCACCTGCCCGGGACGCGGCCCGTGGTGTTCGCGCACTCGGCCTACACACTGGCCCCCGAGCAGCTCGTCGAGATCGCCGCGCTGGCACAGGAGTTCGGGGCGCTGCTGCACATCCACGCCGCGGAGAACGCGGCGGAGGTCGCCACCGTCGAGGAGCGCTACGGCAAGCGCCCGGTGGAGCTGCTCGACTCGCTCGGGCTGCTCGGCCCCGATCTGCTGCTGGCCCACGCCGTCGAGCTGACCGGCCCGGAGGTGGCCGCACTGGCCCGTACCGGCACCTCGGTGGCGCACTGTCCGGTGTCCAACCTCAAGCTGGGCTGCGGGATCGCGCCGGTGCCGCAGCTGCTGGACGCGGGGGTGACGGTCGGGCTCGGCACGGACGGGGCGGTCAGTTCGAACACGCTCGATGTGCTGGGCGCGGTGCGGCAGGCGGCGCTGGTGCACAAGGCGGCCGGCGACCCCACCGCGGTCGGCGCCGAGCAGGTGGTGCGGATGGCGACCATCGAAGGTGCCCGTGCGCTCGGCCTCGGTGACCGGCTCGGCTCACTGGAGGCGGGCAAGCGGGCCGACTTGATCGTGCTCGACCTGGACCGGCCGCATCTGCACCCCCGGCACGACGCGTGGGCGACGCTCGCCTACGCGGCGCAGTCCGCGGACGTACGGGACACCGTCGTCGACGGCCGGGTCCTGATGCGGGACCGGGTGCTGACGACGCTAGACGAGGCGGCGGCGCTGGCGGAGCTGGAAGCGCCGGCGCCCGGTGCCGCGGCGAGCCGGCCCCCGGGTGGTCCGGCGCAGTGAGCGGGCCGGGGTCCGGCGGCGGTTTCCCGAGGTGACATGGGGATTATCGTCACCGTTCAGCCGACTGGACCCCATAATGAGCTGAGACATCGGATGTCTGAGCGAACAGGGAGGCCCGCCATGGCGGTCACCGACGAGGCGATCGAGAAGATCAAGGGAATGATCGTCTCCGGCGCGCTGCGCCCAGGCGACCGCCTCCCCAAGGAGAGCGAACTCGCCGCCGATCTCGGGCTGTCCCGCAACTCCCTGCGCGAGGCGGTGCGCGCCCTGTCGCTGATCCGGATCCTGGATGTACGGCAGGGCGACGGCACCTATGTGACGAGCCTGGACCCCCAGTTGCTGCTGGAGGCGCTGAGCTTCGTCGTCGACTTCCACCGCGACGACACCGTGCTGGAGTTCCTCGCGGTGCGCCGCATACTGGAGCCGGCGGCGACGGCGATGGCGTCCGTACGCATCAGCGAGCAGCAACTGGACACTCTGACGGCTCAGTTGGACAAGCTGGGCTCGGACCCTTCGGTGGAGGAACTGGTCGCCTGCGACCTGGAGTTCCACCGGGGCATCGTGCAGAGCTCCGGCAACTCGGTGCTGTGCTCGCTGCTCGACGGGCTGTCCGGGCCCACCACCCGGGCCCGGATCTGGCGTGGTCTGACCCAGGAGGACGCGGTCAGCCGCACCTTGCACGAGCACCGCGCGATCCTCGGCGCCCTGCGCGACCGCGACGCGGAGGCGGCCCGCTCCTGGGCGACCGTGCACATCGCGTCCGTGGAGCAATGGCTGCGTTCGACGCTCTGATCCATCGGAGGTGTGAACACCTCCCTTCACCTGGCCCGGGATCGGCGATCATGGTGTTCGACGGCCCCCGACGGGGCAGTCATCCGTTCACTCCCCCGTGCAAGGGGGCTGCGGGCGCCCCCGCCGAACGCCGTAAGGTTGGGACGTACGTGAGGAGACGTCGGAAGGAGGCACTGGGTGATCGAGCTCGAGGGGGTTCCCGAGCTGATCGACCCGGTCATGGTGGCCGCGTTCGAGGGCTGGAACGATGCCGGCGACGCCGCCTCCACCGCGGTCGCGCATCTGGACAGGGAATGGAAGGGCGATGTGTTCGCGGCGCTGGACGCCGAGGACTACTACGACTTCCAGGTGAACCGCCCCACAGTGTTCATGGAGGCCGGTGTTCGCAAGATCACCTGGCCCACGACCCGGCTCTCGGTGGTCCGTGTGGGCGGCGAGAAGCCGCGGGACCTGGTACTGGTCCGTGGCATCGAACCGTCGATGCGCTGGCGCTCGTTCTGCAACGAGCTGCTGGGCTTCGCCCATGAGCTGGGCGTGGAGCTGGTGGTGATCCTGGGCGCGCTGCTGGGCGACACCCCGCACACGCGTCCGGTCCCGATCAGCGGGACCACCTCCGATTCGGACCTGGCCCGCCGGATGGATCTGGAGGAGACCAAGTACGAGGGGCCGACGGGGATCGTGGGCGTGCTGCAGGAAGCGTGCACGCACGCGGGCGTCCCGGCCGTCTCGCTGTGGGCGGCGGTCCCGCACTATGTGTCGCAGCCGCCGAACCCGAAGGCCACGCTGGCCCTGCTCAACCGTCTGGAAGACCTGCTCGACCTGCGTATTCCGCTCGGCGAACTGCCGGAGGACGCACGCGCCTGGCAACTCGGCGTGGATCAGCTGGCCGCCGAGGACAGCGAGGTCGCCGAGTATGTGCAGACGCTCGAGGAGGCCCGGGACACGGCCGAGCTGCCGGAGGCGTCGGGTGAGGCGATCGCCCGCGAGTTCGAGCGGTATCTGCGCCGACGGGACGTCAGCCCGCCGGGCGGGCACGCCACGGACAGCGGCGAAACCGGTCCGTTCCGGCTGGACAACCCGGGCGGCCGGACGCGGCCGCCGAAGCCGCCGCGGCCGGGTGGCGACGACGAGGACACCCAGGAGGACTGACAGGGCGGTGCGCACCGGCGCACCGCCCTGGTCCGTTCCGCATGACGGGCGGCTCGCCGCCGCCGGTCCCTCTCCTTGTCACGGGCGACGCCCGGTCCGCCGGTGAACCGGCCGGACGGAAGCCGAGCGGCGCCGGGCGGGTACGTCCCGTCCCGGCGCCGGTCTGCCGTTGCCTCAAGGGCTCAGAGGGCCACGCCCAGCAGCGCGTCCACGGCACGTGAGACGACACCGGGCGCACCCGTGTCCGTACCGCCGCTCTGCTCCTGGAGCCCCGCCCAGCGGTCGACCGCGGCGAGCGCGGCCGGTGCGTCCAGGTCGTTCGCGAGGGCCTCGCGGATCTCGTCCACGAGCGCGTCGGCGGGCGGGCCGTCTGGCCGGGAGACGGCGGCGCGCCAGCGCTCCAGCCGCGCCTCGGCGTCCCCCAGCACCTGGTCGGTCCACTCCCAGTCGGACCGGTAGTGGTGCGCGAGCAGCGCGAGCCGGATCGCGGCCGGGTCGACGCCGTCGCGCCGCAGCCGGGACACGAAGACCAGGTTGCCCTTGGACTTCGACATCTTCTCGCCGTCCAGCGCCACCATGCCGGCGTGGACGTACGCCTTGGCCATCGGGTATTCGCCGGTCAGCACCTGCGCGTGCGAGGCACCCATCTCGTGGTGCGGGAAGGCGAGGTCGGAGCCGCCGCCCTGCACATCGAAGCCCATGCCCAGGTGGTCGAGGGAGATGGCCACGCACTCGATGTGCCAGCCGGGCCTGCCGGGGCCCAGCGAGGCGCCGTCCCAGCTGGGCTCGCCCTCGCGCGCGGCCATCCAGAGCATCGGGTCGAGCGGGTTCTTCTTGCCCGGGCGGTCCGGGTCGCCGCCGCGTTCCGCGGACAGCAGGCGCATCGCGGCGGCGTCCAGGTTGGACACCTTGCCGAAGTTGGGGTCGGACTCCACGGAGAAGTAGACGTCGCCTTCGAGTTCGTAGGCCGCTCCGGCGTCCCTCAGACGCTCGACGAGCGGCACGATCCCCGGTATCGCCTCCACGGCGCCTATGTAGTGCTTCGGGGAGAGCATGCGCAGGGCGGTCATGTCCTCGCGGAAGAGCGCCGTCTCCTGCTCGGCGAGGCCGACCCAGTCGACGCCGTCGCGCTGCGCCCGCTCGAGGAGGGGATCGTCGACATCGGTCACGTTCTGGACGTAATGGACCTGGCGCTTGGTGTCCAGCCACACGCGCTGCACGAGGTCGAACGCGTTGTAGGTCGCCGCGTGACCCATATGGGTCGCGTCGTACGGGGTGATGCCGCAGACGTAGATACGGGCGACGGGACCGGGGTCGAGGGTGACGAGGCCGCCGGTCGCGGTGTCGTGGATCCTCAGGTCGCGGCCCTGACCAGGCAGGGCGGGGACCTCGGGAGCGGGCCAGGCATGCATGTCATGAGCCTAACCGGCCCGAAGTTGCGTATACGAACCGGACCGGGCCGGATGGCCGGGAAGGCGTCCTTGCGCAACACCCGAGAATGTGCAGGGCGGTGGTCCGCACCGCCCTCGGCTCACACCGGCGGCCACGGGATCGCCGGCCACTCCCCGCTCGGCTCGGGATGCCTGCCCGACTCCAGCAGCGCCGTCACCCGTGCGCGCGTCGCCTGCACCTCTGCCCCGGTGAGCAGTTCGGAGAGCCTCACGGCCAGTGCCGCGCCCTCGTCGAGCGCGTCCTTCAGGCCCTTGAGCACCTCGACGGCTTCCCCCGTCAGCGGCTCCCCTGCCCAGCCCCACAACAGGGTGCGCAGCTTGTTCTCGGTGTTGAATGTCACCCCGTGGTCGATGCCGTACAGACGCCCCTCGGCGGCCGGCAGCAGATGGCCGCCCTTGCGGTCGGCGTTGTTGATGACCGCGTCGAGCACGGCAAGGCGCCGCAGCCGCTCGTCGTCCGCGTGCACCAGCAGGGCCGTCCTGCCGTCACCGGCGTCCGCCAGGCCGATGGCCTTCCAGCCGTCCTCCGGCTCCTCGCCGTCCATCAGGGCGAGCAACTCGGCACCCGGCTGCCCGTCGATCCACAGCTGGCACATGCCCTGGCCGTACGGCCCGTCACGGAGCACGGTGGGCGGCACGAGCCCCCAGCCGGTCGCCTCGGACACCACGTACGCGGCGACCTCGCGCTCTGCCAGCGTGCCGTCCGGGAAGTCCCACAGGGGCTGCTCGCCGGCGATCGGCTTGTAGATGCAGGCGGCTTCGCGGCCGTCGTAGGAGACCGTGCAGTACAGGGCCGCGTTGGACGCGTCGCGGATCTGCCCGACCACGGTCAGCTCGCCCTCGGCGAGGAGTTCGGGCGTGGTCACGCTCCGCGGCGGTATCCGTTCTGGCGCGGACATACGTGTCCTTCCGGGTCGAGCGGGAGGCTGCACAGCGGGCAGGGTGGCCGCCCCGCGTTGACGACATCGAGGGCGCGCTTGGCGAAGGCCCTGGCCTGCGCGCCGGTGAGCCGGACCCGGAGCATCGGCGGGCCGTTCTCCTCGTCCTGGAGCAGTCGCTCCTCGGCCTCGGCGAGGTCCTCCTCGGATTCGGCGTCCAGCTCGACCAGGGCCTGGGCCTCGACGATCATGCGCTGTTCCTCGCCGTCCCAGGCCAGGGCCATGGTGCCGACGCGGAACTCCTCCTCGATGGGGGTCTCCAGCGGTGCCGTGTCCGAGACCTCCGTGGGAGCCATGGCGGGTACGGCCGCGCTGCCGCCACTGCGGCGCACGACCTCGTCGAGAAGCTCGTCCATGCGCTCGGCGAGCGCCGCGACCTGGGTCTTCTCCAGGGCCACGCTGGTCACCCGGGGTCCGGCCGAGGCCTGCAGGAAGAAGGTACGGCGCCCGGGCAGCCCGACCGTACCGGCCACGAAACGGTCCGGGGGGTCGTAGAGGAACACCTGACGGGACACGTCCTGTCTCCATTGGATCGGGATCGGGACCGGCTGACCGCGCCGGCCCGCTTCGTTTACTGACAACTACTGCGCTGGTGCGATCGCTTCACCCTACTGCGGCGGACGATCACGGTGCGCCCGCACCGCCTCCGACCGTGGCGTCCGACCCGGAGGCCTCCTCACGGGGCACGAGGGAGGTGAAATCGCCGGTGTCCCCGAGGCGAACGAGAAATGGCCTCAGACGGGTGTAACGGATCGCGGTGATGGAACACGGTTCCACGGAGATCCGCTGGAAGAGGTCGAGATGAAGCCCGAGTGCGTCCGCGACAAGCGATTTGATGATGTCCCCGTGCGAGCACATGAGGTACACGGCGTCGGGGCCGTGATCGCGCTCCACGCGCGCGTTCCACTCCCGTACCGCCTCCGCGGCCCGGGCCTGCATGGCCCGCATCGACTCGCCGCCGGGGAACGCGGCCGCCGAGGGATGCGCCTGCACGACCTCCATCAGCGGCTCGTCCTTCAACTCGGCGAGCTTGCGGCCGGACCAGTCGCCGTAGTGGCACTCCCCGATCCGGTCCTCGGTGTGCGCGCGCAGTCCGGGGCGGGCGTCGAGCAGTGGCCGGACGGTCTCCTGGCAGCGCTGCAGGGGGCTCGTGACGACCTCCGCGACCGGAAGTTCGGCGAGCCGCCCGGGCAGGGCCGCGGCCTGCGCGGCGCCCCGCTCGTCCAGGGCGACGCCGGGTGTCCAGCCGGCGAGGAGTCCAGAGGTGTTGGCGGTGGAGCGTCCGTGCCGGACGAGGATCAACGTGGGCATGACGCCCAGCCTAAAGGGAGGCCTCACGAACCGGACCGGCCGCGGTGCCGGCCCCGGGGTGTGAGGCAGGGGCGCGCAGGGGGCACGGCACCGCCGGGTTTCCCGAGGCGGGTGGGCCAAGAGACATCGGCATGCGGCGGCAACGACCGGACGGGAGAATACGCTCTGTGATCATCGACTGCGCCATCTACCGTGACGGACGGCGGATCGGGGGCCCCGAAGACCTCTCCGACGCCCTGGCCGAGGCGCGCGCCTGTACGGACGCCTTCTTGTGGATCGGTCTGTACGAACCGACGGAGAAAGAGTTCGACCTGGTCGCCGAGGAGTTCGGACTGCATCCGCTGGCGGTCGAGGACGCGTTGACGGCGCACCAGCGGCCGAAGCTCGAGGTGTACGACGACTCGCTGTTCGTGGTGCTCAAGCCGGTGGCGTACGAGCCCCGCAGCGACACCGTCTCCACGGGTGAGCTGATGGTCTTCCTGGGCGACGCCTTCGTGGTGACCGTGCGCCACGGCGATCCCGTGCCGCTCGGCTCGGTGCGGCGGCACCTCGAGGAGCAGCCCGACATGCTGCGGCACGGACCGACGGGCGTCCTCTACTCGATCGCGGACTCGGTCGTCGACCACTACCTGGACGTCGCGACCGAACTGCAGACCGACCTGGAGGAGCTGGAGACGGGGGTGTTCTCACCGGTCGTCGGCGGGTCGCGGCACACGGCGTCGCGGATCTACACCTTCAAACGGCAGATCGTGGAGTTCCGGCGGGCGACGGTCCCGCTGGCGCCGCCGCTGGCCCGGCTGGCGGGGCAGAGCACCCATGGTGCGACGGTGCCGTTCGTGCAGGAGAAGTCGCGGCCCTTCTTCCGTGACGTCCTGGACCACTTGACGCGGGTGAACGAGTCGGTGGAGGCCCTTGACCGGCTCGTCTCCGACGTCCTCGCCGCGCATCTGGCGCAGATGAGCGTCCGGCAGAACGACGACATGCGGAAGATCTCGGCGTGGGCGGCGATGGCCGCGGTCCCCACCATGATCGCGGGGATCTACGGAATGAACTTCGAACACATGCCGGAACTGCACTGGATCTGGTCGTACCCGACGGTGATCCTGGTGATGGGAGGATTCGAGGTCCTGCTCTACCGGCTGTTCAAACGGCGGGGCTGGATGTGACGCGGGCCCGCCCCACGCGCGCGTGGCGGACCGCTCAGGCGAACTCGGGCGCGGGGGCGGCGGGCTCGCCGAGCGGGTCCCGTCGCTCGGGCATCCGAAGGCTCACCATGCGCCTCCAGCCGCCGAGCCGCTCGTAGGCGTACATCGCGTGGACGGCGGCCGTGAGCAGCGCCGACCTGGCCGGGGACCAGCCGAGGACGCGCCCCATGTGGGCCATGACGGCGAGGGTGACGTCCCGGTGGACGCGGATCTCGGCGAGCGCGCACTCGCGCAGCGTCCGCCGGATGAAGGGGCCGTGTCCGGCGGCCTCGAAGCGCAGCAGTTCCTCGTGGGAGTACGCGAGATGGTTGTCCTCGTCGCGCGCGATCACGCGGACGGCTCTGCCGATGTCGGGGTCGTCCGAGAAGTGCCTGCGCAGCAACGCCATCTGTTCCGCGGCACGCTGCTCGGTGACCCTGCTGTGCGCCAGATAGGTGATGACGTCCGGGACGCCGAGCGGCTCGTCGGCCTTGAGCTTCTCGTGCGCGAGGCCGATGCCCCGCCGTTCCAGCAGCATCGTGTAGTCGGTCTCCGCGGGCACCGGCATGAGTGTCAGACCGCGCTTGCGCAGCAGCGCGCCGAAGATCCGCCCGTGCTTGTCCTCGTCCCTGCCGTGGCGGGCGATCTTGGGGGCGAGTCCCCGCTCGCTCGCCGGTACGAGTGCGGCGATGCGCCCGTTCTCCCAGCCGCCTTGTGCCTCCCCGCTGGCCGCGATGGAGCAGAACAGCCGGAAGGACTCGTCGTCGTCGAGAATCTCCTGGAACAGACTCTTGGCCGAAAGCATCGCGCGCACCTCTCTGCAGGACTCCGCAAAGAACGAGTCAAATGCGGTCGTGAGGGTGCTGCAACAGCTGTACGGGGCGACTCGGCCGAACGGAGCACGGCCCGGCTCGGGCCGGTGCCGTAACCGTACGGGGCCCAGCGCGTTGTTCCGGGTGACGGCCGTGGCGGGGAAGACCCCCGAGCCCCCACCACGGCCGCTGAGACGTCCGCCCCGCTACGCGAGCCCGGCCCGCTCCAGGGCCTCGGACCCGGCCCGCAGCGAGGCGATCCGCTCCTCGAGGGCGAACCCCGCGGGCGCCAGGGTGAGGGTGGTGACGCCGGCTTCGGCGTAGGCCTTCATCCGGTCGGCGATGCGGTCCACGGAGCCCAGCAGGGTGGTCCGGTCGATCAGCTCGTGCGGGACCGCGGCCGCGGCACCCTGCTTGTCGCCGGACAGGTACTTGTCCTGGATCTCGGCGGCCGCCTGCTCGTAGCCCATGCGCTGGGCGAGCTGGTTGTAGAAGTTCTGCTTGCGGCTGCCCATGCCCCCGACGTACAGGGCGGTGTAGGGACGGAAGGTGTCGGCGAGCGCGTCCACGTCCTTGTCGTCGCCGACCGCGAGCGGGAGCGTGGGGCAGATGTCGAAGCCCTCGAGGGTCTTGCCGGCCTTCTCGCGCCCGGCGCGCAGGTGCTTGACCGCGGTCTCCTCGAGGTGGTCGGCCGAGGGGAAGATGAGCAGGGCCCCGTCGGCGATCTCGCCGGTCTGCTCCAGGTTCTTCGGGCCGATGGCGGCGATGTAGAGCGGGATGTGCTCGCGCTGGGGGTGCACGGTCAGCTTGATCGGCTTGCCGGGGCCGCCGGGCAGCGGGAGGGTCCAGTGCTCGCCCTCGTACGACAGCCGCTCGCGCGTCATCGCCTTCCGTACGATCTCCACGTACTCCCGGGTGCGGGAGAGCGGCTTGTCGAACTTGACTCCGTACCAGCCCTCGGAGACCTGCGGTCCCGAGACGCCGAGGCCGAGGCGGAAGCGGCCGCCGGAGAGCGAGTCGAGGGTGGCGGCGGTCATCGCTGTCATCGCCGGCTGGCGGGCCGGGATCTGGAAGATCGCCGAACCGACGTCGATGCGCTCGGTCTGGGCGGCTACCCAGGTGAGCACGGTGGCCGCGTCGGAGCCGTAGGCCTCCGCGGCCCAGCACACCGCGTAGCCGAGCCGGTCGGCCTCCTGGGCCACGGCGAGATTGTCGGCGTCCATTCCGGCGCCCCAGTAGCCGAGGTTGATCCCGAGCTGCATGCCCGATTCCCCTTACCGATCAGTAACGTCCCTTGGAGGCAGACCTTAGCGCGGTGTCCGCCCCGCAAGGCAGACCGACTCATCACTCGCCGGGAGGCAGGGGAAATCGGTTGTCCACAGGCCCCCCACGGGCCGAGTTCAGGCCGTAATCTCGGCGTTCATGGAGCAGAGGCATCTCGGCCGTACCGGCCTTCGTGTGTCCCGGATCGGACTCGGCACCCTGACCTGGGGACGCGACACGGACGAGCACGACGCCGCGGAGCAGTTGAAGGTGTTCTGGGAGGCCGGCGGCACCCTCGTCGACACGGCGGACGTGTACGGCGACGGGGAGGCCGAGTATCTGCTCGGGCAACTCATGGACGGGCTCGTGCCACGCCGCGACCTTGTCATCTCCACCAAGGCGGGCAGCGTGCCGGACCCCGACCGCCGGTTCGACGGCTCGCGCGGCCATCTGCTCGCCGCGCTGGACGCCTCGCTCGCCCGTCTCGGCACGGACTACGTCGACCTGTGGCACATCCACGCCTTCGATCCCGACACCCCGCTGGAGGAGACGCTGCAGGCGCTCGACCTGGCGGTCAGCAGCGGGCGCGCACGGTACGCGGGCGTGTCCAACTTCTGCGGCTGGCAGCTGGCGAAGGCGGCGACATGGCAGCTCGCGGTGCCGGGCATACGGACCCGCATCGCCAGCACCCAGATGGAGTACTCCCTGCTGCAGCGCGGCGTGGAACGCGAGGTGCTGCCGGCCGCACTGGACCTCGGGGTCGGGCTGCTGCCGTCCTCTCCTCTGGGCCGGGGTGTACTCACCGGCAAGTACCGGCAGTCGACGCCGGCCGACTCACGCGGGGCCTCCGAGCACATGGCGCCCTTCGTCGCGCCCTACCTCGACGACACGGCGAGCAGCATCGTCGACGCGCTGCAGACGGCCGCCGACGGGCTGTCCGCGACGCCGCTCCAGGTGGCGCTGGCCTGGGTCCGCGACCGGTCGGGTGTCGTCGCGCCGATCGTGGGCGCGCGCAACGCACAGCAGCTCACGGCCGCGTTGTCAGTGGAGGCGCTTAGTCTTCCGGACGAGATCTGCCGGGCGCTGGACGATGTGTCGGCCCCGGTGCACCGCTATCCCGATCACGACTGGAGCACGCTGTGAGCACGGACCCGGAGACCACGGAGTCGGCCCCCCGGCCGCAGAAGCAGGAGGACGGGGCCGTGACCGGGGCGGACGGTGCCGAGGAGCCGGCGGCGGCCGCCGGGCAGGGCGAGGACCGGGCCGAGGGATCGTCCTCCGGCGCCGAGGACGACGCCGCTGCGACCGGGCCGTCGGAGGCCGAGGCGGAACTGGCCGCCCAGCGGATCGAGCGGGAGCGGATCGAGCGGCGCAAGGCGGAGAAGCAGGGCCCTGTCGAGGCCGGTGCAAAGCTCAGCGGGCAGGCCGCCGACCTGCTCGCGGCCGTGCGGGCGGTGGAGCGCGGAGAGCAGCCGTTGCCGAGCGCCTTCGCCGAGCCGGCCCCCTCCCCACGCCGGCCCGCCCCCGAACCCGCGCGCCCCAGCCGGCCTGTCGCACCGCCGGCCTCCCCGGCGGCCCCCGCGACGGAGACCGTCGCGGCGGTCGGCGCCGTCCTGAGCGAGGGAGGCGCCCCCGGGACACTGGCGCCCCAGGTCGCGGAGACCCTCGGCGAGGGCGCGGACGCACACCTGCGTGCGGACCCCTGGCAGTTGCTGCGGGTCGCCGGGGTGCGCCCCGAGCAGGCCGACGGCTTCGCCCGCGCGCTGCTCGGTGCCGAGTGCCGCCCGGACGACGAGCGACGGACCCGCGCGGTCACGGTCTGGCTGCTGGAGCAGGCAGCCCTGGCCGGGCACACCGCACTGGAGGTCGCGGCCCTCGAGACCGCGCTCGCCCAGAGCTCGGTGCCGGACCCCGACGCGGCCGTGCAGAGCACGATCGCCGAGGGCGAGGCCCTTGTGTTCCAGGACGCCCTGGAGACGTCCGCGGCCGGCGGCGCGCAGGACGGGGAAGAGGAAGAGGACGCCGAACGCCCGGTCCGTGTGCTGATCGGCCTGGAGCGGTACGCGCTCGCGGAGGAGAGCCTGGCCGACGGACTCGCCCGGCTGATCAACTCCGCGCCGAAGGAGGACGGTTCGGCCGAGGAGTGGGAGCAGGCGGCCGGGTCCGCTCGCGGCTCCACGGGTGAGCTGATCCGCGCGGTGGCCGGTCATGGCCTGGTGGTGCACACCGGCGGCACGGCCTCGCACATCGAGTCGGCCACACTGTTGTCCGAGGCGCGCAGGCTCGGGGTGCGGGCCTGGGCCGCCACCCACAGCCCGGCCGGTCGCGATCAGTTCGCCGCTGTGCTCGCGCGGCTCGACCAGCCGGACGTCGGCGCGCCGGAGCCGGATCCGGCGCTCGCCACGGTGGCGGGTCTGCTGTCCGGAGCCGAGGGACCGGGCCGGGACGCGGACGGCGCGCTGGACCTCGATCTGCTCATCGTGCTGGACGCACCCCAGCTGGACGTCGAGACGGCCGCGCTGCTCACCGAGTCACTGCCCGACGGGGCCCGCCTGGTGCTGAGCGGTGACCCGGGAGTGTTGTGGTCGGCCGGTCCGGGCCGGGTGTTCGCCGATCTCCTGGCCGCCCGGGTGTGCCCGCAGATCGCCTCGCGGACCCCCGACCCCGGCCCGCTCGGCGAGCTGGTGTCCGCGATCGGCATCGGCGAGCTCCCGCAGATCGACGCACCCGGCAAGGAGGTCGTGATCGTGCCGGTGCGGGACGCCGGGGAGGCGGTGCACCGTACCGTCCAGCTGGTCGCGGACTCCGTGCCGCGGGCGATCGGCGTGCCGTCGGAGGAGACCCAGGTGATCACACCGGGCCACGGCGGGGCGGTGGGGACCCGCGCGCTCAACGCGGCACTCAAGGAGCGGTTCAATCCGGGCCCCGGCCGCTTCGGGGGCTTCGACCCCGGCGACCGGATCGCCTACTCCCCCGCACCGGGCCGTACGCTGCCGGGTCGCGTCGTGACGGCCGACGCCGAGGGACTGCACCTGGACTGCGAGGGCGTCCCCGTCGTCGTACCGAAGGAGCGGGTGGAGCAGGCGGTACGGCACGGCTGGGCGCTGACCGCGCACCAGGCGGTGGGGCTGCGGTGGCCCGCGGTGGTCGTGGTGCTGCCCAAGGACGCCGTACAGGCACTCAGCCGGCCCTGGGTGTACACGGCGTTCGGCCGGGCTGTCCGCCATCTGTCCGTCGTCCACGGGGCGGAGCAAGCGCTTCCCCGCGCCGTGGCCGAGGTCCCGGCCAAGCCGCGCACAACCCGCCTGACCCCGCTGCTGCGGGCCCAGATCCCTACGGCGGGCTGAGCACGGGCGCTGCGGCGACGAGCTGAGCGCGGCTGCTGCCGCGACGACCTGAGCCCGGGCGCTGCGGCGACGGACTGACCGCGGCTGCTCCCGCAGTGGACCCACGGCGGCCGTCGCGGCGTTGCCTCGCGCGACCGGCGGCTGTGCTCCGTGGCTTGGCGCGCGACGGGGAGGGATCACGGCGGTAGGAGGCCGACGTGTGTCGTGTCAGCCTCCGGTTCTACGTGGCACGGCCGGCCGACGCCGCGCCTCCGGTCTGCTTGATACGGCTGGCCGACGCCGCGCCTCCGGGCTACCGCCGACCGCGGTGGCACCGCCGCCCGGTTCCGCGCCCCCGGCCGACAAGGTCCTCCGACCGGCGCCGCCCCTCCGGCCCGCAAGCGCCCCCACCGGGCCGCGAAGTCCCGCGGCCCGGTCGGGTCCGCGCTAGCGCTCCGCGTCCAGCGGTTCCAGGTCCTCGTCGTCGTCCAGCTCGCGGTCGAGTTCGAGCTCCTCCTCGAGGTCGTCGTCCGACTCCTCGTCGAAGACCGAGCTGACGTCGAAGCGGCAGACGACCCGCTGCGGATCGACCTGCTCGAAGGGAGTCTCCAGCCACTCCCCCGCCTCCGCGGGATCGTCCGCGGCCAGCACCCACAGCGTGGAGTCGCCCTCCTCCAGGCCGAACTCCTTGTGCCGTGAGGCGATCTCGTCCGGTTCGTACTCGCCGAACAGGACTCCGAGGGCGCCATGGACGGTGCGGGCGGAGGATTCGAGCCCGCTCGCCGCGTCCGCGTCCTCCACGCGCTGTGCCTGGGCCAGCAGCCGCTGCGGTTCCGCCACCGAGTAGTCCCGGCGGATCAGCACGCTCAGCGCGTTCGGCTCCTCGGGGCCCGTGTACGGGGGCAGCGCATCCTCCGCACCGGGGATCTCGAATGGCGTGACCTCGTCATAACGGTCATACAGCAGTTCGTCGTACTCCTCGGCCGCCGCGGCCAGCTCGTTGAACGCCTCGTAGACGGCCGGGTCGTCCTCACCCGTCCTGCGTTCGACCGCGGCCAGGTGGCGATCGAGCGCGGTCTTGACCGCCTCGGCGGCGGCGCGTACCTCGGCAGCGGTGGGCTGCGCAGCATCAGACATAGTGCAGACGCTATCCGTACCGGGCCCCAGCCCGCACAATAGATGCGATGCCGGAATACGAATTTGTCGACGTGTACGTACCGCGCGGGGTCTCACGCAAGGATGCCACGCGTCTGCTGACGGACCATGCCGAGTACGGGCACTGGGAATTGGACCGCCTGAGCCTGCTGCGCGACGGCAGCCGCAGGGTAAGGCTGCGTCGGCGGATCATCCGCCAGGCGCGGGCCACGTGGTGAGCGGAGGCAGCTGAAACGCAGCGGGCCCCGCGGATGCAGGGCCCGCTTCGTTGCACGGACCGCCGGGGAGGATAGGTGCGATCCGTGGTGTGCGGCTTCGGCGGGCCGTGGCCCGCCCAGGCGGCGCGCCCGGTGTCGATCACCCGGACCGCGCCGTGAGACGGCATCGCGGGCGTGCCCAGCACGCTCGGCACGCCCGCGATGCACGTGGCGCCGGTCTTACATGCCGGCGCGCGCCCGGCGGTAGAGCAGCGCGCCGCCGAGCAGCGCGCCCGCGCCGAGGGGAGCGAGCACGCCGAGCGGGAGGTCGCTACCGGTGTGGGCGAGCTGCGCGGTACCGCCGGTCTGCGTACCGGGGTGGCTGACATGCCCGCCGCCCGGCTGCTGCGGTGTGCCGGGCTGGGTCGGCTGGGTGGGCGTGACGGGAGGGGTGGTGGTGCCGCCCGGAGGCGTCGTACCGCCGCCGGGAGGAGTCGTCCCCTCACAGCCGCAGGGCGGCAGCGTGCTGTGGCCGGGCGGGGTGGCCCTGTGACCGCCGCCCGTGTGGGCACAGCCGTTCCCGGCGGCCGGGTTGCCGAGCCCGCCCACGTTCACGGTGTTGCCGCAGACGTTCACCGGGACGTCCACCGGGGCCTGCACCGTGTTGCCGGAGCCGACACCGGGCGAGCCGCTGGTGCGCCCGCTCGCGTGGGAGCCACCGGTGTGGCCGCTGCCGCCCGTGTTGGCGCAGGCGTTGCCGGCCGCCGGGTTGAGGAGCCCGATCACGTTCACGGTGTTGCCGCAGACGTTGACCGGAATGTGCACCGGCGCCTGCACGGTGTTGCCCGACAGCAGGCCGGGCGAGTCGCTGGCCGATCCGTGCGCTCCCGAGTCGGCGTGCGCGTAACCGCCGGTGACGGCGAGGAGGCCGGTCGCCGCGGCCACGGTCATCAGGCCCTTGCGGGTGACCTGTCGCATTGCTGATTCCCTGTCTTCGACCTAGTCATGGACCTTGTGGAACGCGGCCGCGCGGCTGCAGGGCGCGGACGCGGAGGAACCGGCCGGCCCCGGAGCGCATGGCAGGCACTCCGGGGCCGACGGGCTCAGCCCCTCACGGGGTGAGACCCCTCATGGGGTGGGGGCACAACGTCACTTGTTGACGCAGGTGTTGCCGAAGGCGGAGTTCAGCAGCCCGATCACCGAGATCGTGTTGCCGCAGACGTTCACCGGGACGTGCACCGGGACCTGGACGACATTGCCCGACAGAACGCCCGGGGAGTGCACGGCGGCACCCTGGGCACCCGAGTCGGCGACGGCCAGACCCGCACCCGCGAGAACCAGACCACCGGTGGCAGCCGCAGCAGCGACGACCTTCTTGATCATTATTCCTCCTTGTTGGCAAATGCGATCCAAGCCTCGGACCACACCACGAGTAACGAGGAGGGAGTAATGGAGCTACGAGCTTATGGTCGCATTCACCCGTCCCGGTCGGCGTCCGTACGCACGGGCGAATAGTGCAGTCTCGTTTCAGCACGCAAACCGGGACGGAACCAAGGCAGTTGGGCAGTCTGCTTCAGGACGCGTCGATGAATCGGTCGAGGACCCGCACACCGAACTTCAGCGCGTCCACCGGGACGCGCTCGTCGACGCCGTGGAACATGCCCGCGAAGTCCAGCTCGGGCGGCAGCTTCAGCGGCGCGAAGCCGAAACAGCGAATGCCGAGATCGGCGAAGGACTTGGCGTCGGTGCCGGCCGAGAGCATGTACGGCACGGCGCGGGCGATGGGGTCCTCGGCCGACAGCGCGGTCTGCATGGCGTCGACCAGCGCGCCGTCGAACGTGGTCTCCAGGGCCTTGTCCGTGTGCACGTCCTCGCGCCTGACCCGCGGGCCGAGGATGCGGTCGAGGTCGGCGAGGAACTCCCTCTCGTAGCCCGGCAGATAACGCCCGTCGACATGCGCGGTGGCCTGGCCCGGGATCACGTTGACCTTGTAGCCGGCGCCCAGCTGGGTCGGGTTGGCGGTGTTCTGCAACGAGGCGCCGATCAGCTTGGCGATCCCACCGAGCTTGGCGAGCGTGTCGTCCATGTTCTCGGGGTCGAGTTCGGTGCCGAGCGCGTCGCCGAGTTCGTCGAGGAAGTGCCGCAGCGTCTTGGTCACGCGCACCGGGAACGAGTAGCGGCCGAGGCGCCCGACGGCCTCGGACAGCTCCGTGATGGCGTTGTCCTTGTGGATCATCGAACCGTGGCCGGCGGTGCCGTCCACGGTGAGCTTCATCCAGTGCATGCCCTTCTGCGCGGTCTCCACGAGGTAGAGCCGCAGCTTCTCGTTGACCGTGAAGGAGAACCCGCCGACCTCGCCGATCGCCTCGGTGACGCCCTCGAAGAGACCGGGGTGCTTGTCCACGAGGTACCGGGCGCCGTAGGTCCCGCCGGCCTCCTCGTCGGCGAGGAAGGCGAGGACGATGTCCCGCGGCGGCTTGCGCCCGCTGCGCAGCCGGTCGCGCACGACCGCCAGCGTCATGGCGTCCATGTCCTTCATGTCGACCGCGCCGCGTCCCCATACGCACCCGTCGGCGATCTCGCCGGAGAACGGATCGTGCGTCCAGTCCACCGCGTTGGCCGGTACCACGTCGGTGTGGCCGTGGATCAGCAGTGCGGGCCGCGAGCGGTCCTCTCCCTCGATGCGGGCCACCGTGGAGGCACGGCCCGGGTGTGACTCGAAGATCTGCGGTTCGAGGCCCACCTCGGCGAGCTTCTCGGCCACGTATTCCGCCGCCCCGCGCTCGCCGGGGCCGTCGTGGTCGCCGTAGTTGCTGGTGTCGATCCGGATCAGCTCACGGCAGAGGTCCACGACCTCGTCCTCGCCTGTGACGCTCCTGGCCGTGTCCGTGTCGGTCACGCTGCTTCCTCCCACTTCACAGCTGCTGGTGGTCCCCCACATCCTCTCTCCGACCCCCGCCGCACCCCAAGGCGGCGGGAGGTCCGTCACACCCCGTTCACGACGGAACGGGGTGTGATCGAACGCCCCCGAAAGCCTGGTAATGTTTCCTTCGTCGCCGCGGGCGGGGCCCGCACGACAGACACCTTGTCCGGGTGGCGGAATGGCAGACGCGCTAGCTTGAGGTGCTAGTGCCCTTTATCGGGCGTGGGGGTTCAAGTCCCCCCTCGGACACACATGGCGAAGGGCGCCGACCTGTCTCAGGTCGACGCCCTTCGCGTTTGGCCGGCGCCCGGCCGGTTCCTAGACTCTGAAGTGTGGCCCGGCCCAACGAAGAGGTCGAGGCGCTCCTTCAGGAGTACGCGGACCTCATCTCGATCACGGGAGGCGACGCCTTCAAGGTGCGCGCCTACGAGAAGGCCGCGCGGGCGATCGGCGGCCACCCCGCGGACATCTCCCGGCTGGACCCCGACGCACTTCGGGACATTCCGAACGTGGGCCGGTCGATCGCCGAGAAGGTGGCCGAATACCTGCGCACGGGCACCATGGCGGTGGTCGAGGAGCGCCGGGCGCGGATCCCCGCCGGGGTGCGGGAGCTGATCACCATCCCCACGCTGGGCCCGAAGAAGGCGCTGAGACTCTACGAGGACCTGCACATCTCCTCGGTGAACGAGCTGGCCGCCGCGATCGACGCGGACGCACTGCGCGACCTCAAGGGCTTCGGCGAGAAGACGCAGGAGAACATCCTGCACGGCATCTCCCTGATGCAGCAGGCGGGCGGCCGTATCCCGCTGCATCTGGCCCTGGAGACGGCCGAGGAGATCGTCGCGGAGCTCTCCGCGGTGACCGGCTGCAAGCGCTGCGCGTACGCGGGGTCCCTGCGCCGTATGAAGGAGACCATCGGCGACATCGACGTCCTCGTCGCGGCCGGGCGGTCCGCGCCGTTCATGGACGCGCTCGCCGGGCTGCCGTCCACCGCCGAGGTCATCGCGCACGGCTCGAAGAAGACATCGGTCCGCACCACCAAGGGCGTCCAGGTGGACCTGCGGGTGCTGCCGCCGGACTCGTGGGGCGCCGGGCAGCAGTACTTCACCGGGTCCAAGGCGCACAACATCCGCACCCGGACCATCGCCGTGCGCCAGGGTCTGAAGCTCTCCGAATACGGCCTGTTCGAGGTGGACAGCGGGCGGTCGGTCGCCTCCCGCTCCGAGGAGGAGGTGTACGCCCGGCTGGGCCTGCCCTGGATACCGCCCACGCTTCGTGAGGACCGGGGTGAGATCGAGGCGGCCCTGCGCGGCGAGTTGCCGGACCTAGTGACCGAGCGGACCATCCGCGGCGATCTGCACACCCACACCGATCTCACCGACGGTCTCGCGCCGCTGGAGGAGATGGTGGCGGCCGCCGCCGAACGCGGTTACGCGTACTACGCGATCACCGACCACGCGCCCAATCTGTACATGCAGCGGATGACGGACGAGAAGATGCTCGCCCAGCGGGAGCAGGTGCGGGCACTGGACGGCACCCGCCGCCGGATGCGGCTGCTGCACGGTACCGAGCTCAACATCGGCCCCGAGGGAGATCTGGACTGGCCCGACGAGTTCCTCGCCGGCTTCGACGTCTGCGTCGCCTCCCTGCACTCCCACTTCGACCTGGGCCGCAAGGAGATGACCCGCAGGCTGATACGAGCCTGCGAGAACCCGTATGTCAACGTCCTCGGCCACCCGACCACCCGGCTGATCGGCAAACGGTCCGGGGTGGACGCCGACTGGGACGAGGTGTTCGCCGTCTGCGCCCGCACCGGAACCGCGCTGGAGATCAACGCGCAGCCGGACCGCCTGGACCTGTGCGACGAGGACATCCTGCGCGCGCGGGAACTGGGCGCGAAGTTCGCCGTGAACTCCGACGCCCACTCCGTTCTGCACCTCGGCCTCCTGCGCTACGGCGTCGGCACCGCGCAGCGCGGCTGGCTCACGCCCGACGATGTGATCAACACCTGGCCGTTGCGCAGCCTTCGCCGGTTCCTGCGCAAGGGCAGGGCGAGTTGACGGCGGGACCGGGCGGCGACCGCCGAGGCCGGAGGCAGCGGGTGCGCGTTTGCTGTACGGCAGACCGGAGACCCGACAGGGGTCGCGGTACTCGTGGGACGCAATGTGTGAGGCGGTGTGGAAGTGACGGAGTACAGCATGGGTGACGAGGTCTACCAGCCGCAGGACGACGAGGACGTGGTGGCGGACAGCGGCCTGCTCGACTCCGCGGACACCCTGGACGACCGCGGTGTGGAGCCCATGGAGGAGGGCTTCTCGCCGCCCGAGAAGCCTCTGGCGGTGAACCAGCGGGGTACCACGGCCGCCGAGCAGCGGCGGAGCGAGACGCTGGACGAGCGGCTGGCCCGGGAAGTGCCCGATGCGCCGGGCCAACAGGGCGACGGGGTCGAGGACATGGCCGACGGTGCGGGGGAAGCGTGGGGCGAGGGGGCCGGCGGCCGGGATGCCGGGCGGCTCGTCGCGCCGGACGAGGGTGCCCGTTCCGGTTCCGGTGCGGGCCTTGTCGGACAGGACGCCGGGATCGACGGCGGTGCCCGGACGGCGGAGGAGGCCGCCGTGCACATCGTCGACGAGGACGACGTGCCGGGCGGCGACGCGACACAGCTGTGACGGGCGATCACCGTCACCCGGGCCGCTCCGCGGGTGGGAGACGGAGGGTCAGCGTGCCGTCGTGGTCACGGTCGACGTGGGTGCCGAACTCCCGGCCGCACCGGTCGAGGACGGCGCGCAGCCACTCGGTGTCCTCGGCCGAGGCGTGTTCCAGCCGCATTCTGCGGGCCTGGAGCGGCACCATCCGGACACCGTCCAGCCGGCCGGTGTCCGGATCCACCGACACCAGGTACAGCAGCCGGAGGTCGTCGCGGTACCGCTCGTAGCCGCCGATGCCCTCGTAGTCGTCCACGAGGTCGCCGCAGCCGTACAGGACGAGTCGGCCCCGGTACGCCTCGAGCGGCCGCGGATGGTGGGAGGAGTGCCCGTGCACGATGTCCACGCCCGCGTCGACGAGCGTGTGGGCGAAGCGCACCTCGGTGCGGGAGACGCCGTATCCCCAGTTGGAGCCCCAGTGGATGGAGGCGACCGCGATGTCGCCCGGGCGCTTCAGCTGCCGCAGACGGTCGGCGAGCGCGGCGGCGACCGCGGCAGAGGGGCCCTCGGCGAACTCCACACCGGACCGGTCACCGGTGGCGGCCCAGTCGTAAGGGACGCCGCTGGACGCCATCCCGAGGGAGATCACGAGCACGCGCCCGCCGGTGCCCAGGGGGACGACCGCCGGCCGCCCGGCCGCGGCCGCGTCCCGGCCGGCTCCCGCCGTGCGCAGGCCCGCCCCCGCCAGGGAGTCGAGCGTCTCGTCCAGGCCGCGCCTGCCGAAGTCGAGCACATGGTTGTTGGCCAGCACGCAGACGTCCGGGCGGGCCGCCGCCAGACACGGCAGGTTGGCCGGGTTCATGCGGTAGTGGACGCCCTTGCCGGGCGCGAACTCCCCGTCCTGGGTCACCGAGGTCTCCAGGTTCAGCACCCGCACGTCGGGCGCGGCGGCCTCCAGGACCGGCAGCGCCTCGCCCCAGGGCCAGGGGAACCCGACCGGCCGCGGGATCGGCCCGTTGGCCGCCTCGGCCAGCTCGACGTAGGCCCGGGCGTCATGGATGTACGACTCCCGCAGCGCCGGGTCCCCGGGGTGCGGGAGGATCTGGTCGACGCCCCGGCCGAGCATCACGTCACCGGCGAGGAACAGGGTGACCGGGCCCTCGTGCACGCTCCCACGCTATGGCGCTCGCGGTCACCGTGCGAGGGACCGGCCTCCCTGGTCCCCGGTACACGTGTGAGGGTGATCAGGCCGACGTGCCTCCCCGCCATGGCGCTCACGGTCGCCGTGCGAGAGACAGCGCTCCCCGCTACACGTGCGCGGGTGCCATGTGGTCGGTGAACCAGTCGCGGGCCAGGTCGGTCACCGCCTCCAGCGCGCCGGGCTCCTCGAACAGGTGCGTGGCACCGGGAACCACCGCGAGCCGGTTCTCGCAGTGCAACCGGGCCTGCGCCTGCCGGTTGAGGTCCAGCACCGTCGGGTCGGCACCCCCGACGACCAGCAGGGTGGCGGCCGTCACCTCGGGCAGCCGCGGCCCGGCGAGATCGGGCCGGCCGCCTCGGGAGACGACCGCCGCGATGCGCGCACCGGGCTCGGCGGCGGCCCACAGCGCGGCGGCCGCACCGGTGCTGGCGCCGAAGTAGCCGATGGCGAGCCCCTCGGCCGGGGGCCGTCCGCGCAGCCAGGTGGTGGTGTCGGCCAGCCGGCCGGCGAGCAGGCCGGTGTCGAACACATTGGCCCGGTCCTGCTCCTCCTCCTCGGTGAGCAGGTCGAACAGCAGCGTGCCGAGCCCGGCCCGGTTCAGTCCGGCGGCGACGAACCGGTTGCGGGGGCTGTGCCGGCTGCTGCCGCTGCCGTGCGCGAAGACCACGATTCCGGTCGCGTCCTCGGGGACGGTCAGCCGGCCCCGCAGCCGGACGGCTCCGGCCTCGGCCTCGACCTCCTGGTCAAAGGGCCGGGCACCGTGCGTCTGGGGCCGGCTCTGCGTCCGCTCGAGGCAGGCGGCGACCTCCTCGTCCTCGACCTGGGCGAAGTCGACGTAGAACTGGCCGACCGCGAAGAAGTCCCGTGGTGTCTCCAGGGCGACCAGTTCGTCGGCCTCACCGCCCAGCCGCTCGATCCAGTCCTGCGGCGCGACGGGCACCGCCAGTACGATCCGGCCGGCTCCGCGGGCGCGGGCGATCCGGCAGGCGGCCCGCGCGGTCGAGCCGGTGGCCACGCCGTCGTCGATCACGACGACCGTCCGGCCCTCGATGCCGACGGGTGCACGCCCACCCCGGTAGCGGCTCCCCCGCCGTTCCAGCACCTCGCGTTCGTCCTCCTCGACCTCCGCCAGTTCCGCGCGCGTCACGCGCGCCTCCCGTACCACCGCGTCGTTGATCACCCGCACTCCGTCCTCGCCGATCGCGCCCATCCCCAGTTCGGGCTGGAAGGGCACGCCCAGCTTCCGGACCAGGCAGACGTCGAGCGGTGCGCCCAGTGCCTCGGCGACCACGGCGGCAACGGGAACTCCGCCCCTGGGCAGTCCCAGGACCACCGTGTCCTCGCCTCTGAGGTGCCGTAGGCGTTCGCCCAGCCGCCGGCCGGCTTCGAGACGATCCATGAAGACCACGATGCAGCCTCCTCACTCCCGCGGGCTCCAAAGCGGAGCGGGCGGGGCCTCGTCCGGCGCCCCGGCCGCGGTGATGTCACCCGCGGCGGCACGGAGCAGTTGCCGGCCCAGCGAGATCAGGGCCCGCCCGGCGGCGAGTTCGTCGCCGATCTCGGGCACTGCCGAGTCGAACGGGTTCCGGTGGGCTTCGGCATGGCTTTCCAGCACGCTGTCACCGGTGTCCAGGACGATCCTGGCCTTGGTGGCGGGGTCGTGTTCGGACAGGTAGAGGTGCAGCCTCCACTCCTTGGCGGACGGTGGCCGGATGCCGGCGGCTCGTGTCATCTTCCGTCCTCCTCACGCGGTGCGAGGCGACGCGGCAGGGGTGCGCGGCTCTCTTCCCCTCCACTGTGACTCCGATGGACGCCTGCCGCATGGTGCCCGCGGGGGCATCTTTCGGCGGCGGGCACAATGGCGGGCATGACCACGCGTTCCTGCCCGTGCGGGCTGCCCGAGGCGTACGAGAAGTGCTGCGGCCGGTTCCACGCGGGTGCCGCCGCGCCGACCGCGGAGGCGCTGATGCGGTCGCGGTACAGCGCCTTCGTGCAGCGGGACGCGGGCTATCTGCTGCGGACCTGGCATCCGCGCACCCGTCCGGCGCGGCTCGACCTCGATCCCGGGATGCGCTGGACCGGGCTCGAGGTCCTGGAGACGACGGACGGCACCGCGTTCCACTCCGCGGGGACCGTGACCTTCCGCGCCTCCTACCGGGGCGGCACTCTGCACGAGCGCAGCAGGTTCGAGCGGGTCGACGGCGCCTGGGCCTACGTCGACGGGGACTTCCTCGACTGACGCGGACGAGGACCTGCCGCTAGGGCGCCAGGATGTCCAGTTCGTGCAGGGCGCCGACCGTGATCTCGCGGGTCAGCTGCTCCGCGCGGTCGGCGTCGCCCTCCCGCACCGCCTCGGCGAGCTGGACGTGCAGGGTGACCGCGGCCGGGTCCGGGTCTTCGAACATGACGTCGTGGTGGGTGCGCCCGGACAGGACCTCGGCGACGACATCGCCGAGGCGGGCGAACATCTCGTTGCCCGACGCGCGCAGGATCACGCGGTGGAAGGCCACGTCGTGGAACAGGTAGGCCTTCAGCCGGTGGCCGCGTGAGTTGGCGACCATGCCCAGGGCGCACTCGGTGAGTTCGGCGCACTGCTCGGCGGTGGCGTTGCGCGCGGCAAGACCCGCGGCGACCGGCTCGATCGCCGAACGCAGCACGGTCAGTGAGCGCAGCTGCCGCGGACGGTCGGCGCCGGCCAGCCGCCACCGGATGACCTGGGGATCGTAGACGTTCCACTCGGACTCGGGACGGACCGTGACGCCCACCCGGCGGCGGGACTCCACCAGGTGCATCGACTCCAGGACGCGCACCGCTTCGCGCATCACCGAGCGTGACACCTCGAAATGCTGGGCGAGTTCGTCGGTGCGCAGGACACTGCCCGCAGGGTACTCACCCGCGGTGATCGCGGGGCCGAGGGTGTCGAGTACGCGGCCGTGGAGCCCCCGGCCCGGTGTGGTCATGAAGTCAGAGTACGAGGCGGGCTCGATGAAGAAAAAGTCAGACTTATATGTCACAGACTCTTGAATTCGTCGTACCTAATCGGTTTCAGTGGCGTCGACACCAGTCGACGAAGACAGCGAGGAAGCGATGAGTACCCCCCACGTCGTCGTGATCATGGGCGTCGCGGGCACGGGCAAGACCACGATCGGCCCCCTGCTCGCGGCCCGGCTCGGCGTTCCGTACGCCGAGGGCGACGACTTCCACCCCCCGGCCAACATCGCCAAGATGTCGGCCGGAATCCCGCTCGATGACGCCGACCGCTGGCCCTGGCTGGACGCCATCGGTGCCTGGGCGCACGAGCGGGCGGGGTTCGGCGGGGTGGTCAGCAGCTCGGCGCTGAAGCGGGCGTACCGCGACCGGCTGCGGGCCGCGGCTCCCGGCGTCGTCTTCGTGCACCTCACGGGCGACCGCTCGCTCATCGAGGACCGGATGGCGCACCGGCAGGGGCACTTCATGCCCACCGCACTGCTGGACTCCCAGTTCGCCACGCTCCAGCCGTTGGAGCCGGACGAGGCAGGGGTCGCGGTGAGCGTCTCGGGAAGCCCCGAGGAGATCACCGACCGCGCCGTGAACGCCCTGCAGGAACTCGAGCGGTCCTCCACCGCTCAATAGTTCCGCCCCCGCAGTACCCCCGGCCCCGCAGCCGGCCGGCCCTCCCAGGACGGCCCGCGGTGCCGAGGCCCCCCTCACCCGAAACCGAGAGTTCCTCTCCTTACCCAAGGGACACCCGTGACCAGACTCAGCGTCGAGATGCTGGCAGCGGACACCGTCGAGCCGATCACGTCGGCGGGCCACGCTCAACTGGGCATCGCGGCGGCGGCGGGCATCGCCGTCATCGTCCTGCTCATCACCCAGTTCAAACTCCACGCCTTCCTCGCCCTGACCATCGGCTCGCTCGCGCTCGGCGCGTTCGCCGGGGCGCCGCTCGACAAGGCGATCACCAGCTTCACCACCGGCCTCGGCTCCACCGTCGCAGGCGTGGGCGTCCTCATCGCCCTGGGCGCGATCCTCGGCAAGCTGCTCGCCGACTCGGGCGGCGCGGACCAGATCGTCGACACGATCCTCGCCAAGGCGAAGGGGCGTGCCATGCCGTGGGCGATGGTGCTGATCGCCTCGGTGATCGGTCTGCCGCTGTTCTTCGAGGTCGGCATCGTGCTGCTGATCCCGGTCGTGCTGATGGTCGCCAAGCGCGGCAACTACTCACTGATGCGCATCGGTATCCCGGCGCTCGCCGGTCTGTCCGTGATGCACGGCCTGATCCCGCCGCACCCCGGCCCGCTGGTCGCCATCGACGCCGTCAAGGCCAACCTCGGCGTGACGCTGGCGCTCGGTGTGCTGGTGGCCATCCCCACGGTGATCATCGCGGGCCCGCTGTTCTCGAAGGTCGCCGCCCGCTGGGTGGACGTCCCGGTCCCGGAGCGCATGATCCAGCCGCGGCCCTCCGAGGAACTGGAGACGCGCCCCGGCTTCGGCGCCACGCTGGCCACGGTGCTGCTGCCGGTCGTCCTGATGCTGTCCAAGGCACTGGTCGACATCGTCGTCGACGACCCGGCGAAGATGGTCCAGCGTGTCTTCGACGTGATCGGCTCTCCGCTGATCGCCCTGCTCGCGGCGGTCGTCGTGGGCATCTTCACGCTGGGCCGCCCGGCCGGGTTCAGCAAGGAGCGGATCTCGCACACCGTCGAGAAGGGGCTCATGCCCATCGCGGGCATCCTGCTCATCGTCGGTGCCGGCGGCGGCTTCAAGCAGACGCTGATCGACTGCGGCGTGGGCCAGATGATCCTGGACATATCGAAGGACTGGTCGATCCCCGCGCTGCTGCTGGCCTGGCTGATCGCGGTGGCGATCCGTCTGGCGACGGGTTCGGCGACGGTGGCGACCGTGTCCGCCGCCGGTCTGGTCGCGCCGCTCGCGGCCGATATGTCGACCACCCACGCCGCCCTGCTGGTACTGGCGATCGGCGCCGGCTCCCTCTTCTTCAGCCATGTCAACGACGCCGGTTTCTGGCTGGTGAAGGAGTACTTCGGACTGAGCGTCGGACAGACCATCAAGACCTGGTCCGTCATGGAGACGATCATCTCGGTGGTCGCGGGCGCCCTGGTCCTGCTGTTGTCCCTGGTGATCTAGGAGTACGGCGACGACGGCTCACCCCCTCTTCGACATCAGCGGCCGCACGGCCCTGGTCACCGGCTCCGGCCGGGGCATCGGACCGGCACTCGCCCGCGGTCTGCCGGAGGCCGGCTGCACGGTGGTCCTCAACGGACGCGACGCCGACCGCCTCAGATCGGTGGCGGCGGAGCTCTCCGGGGACGTGCACACCGCCGCGTTCGATGTGACCGACTGCCCCTCGGTCGCCGCCGGGGTCGCGGACGTCGAGGAGCGGGTGGGCCCGCCGGCCGCCTGGTGCGGCAGTGGTGCGCACCCTCGTCATCCCCGCTCTGGCGGCACCTACCGCTTCTGCGCCCTGTAGCGCTTCATCAATGCAGTGATCCGTACGTGGTCCGCCTGACCGTTCAGCTCGGCCACCAGACCGTCAGGGCACAACTCGTAGAGATCCCCCCACCATCGACGTCCTCGGTTGTCCCAGATCCGGACGCAAGTCTGCCTGGGCGTCTTCCACTCAGACACTGGTGAGCTCGATGAACACGCAGACGTGCCGACCAAGAGCCAGGTCGGCGGGTCCATACCCGTGACGCGGACGGCGCACGGCCCGACGTCGAGGCCCGGTCGGCGGGCACGGTCAGGACGGACGGCCGCCCGTCTCGTGGCGGCTATGGCCGCCACAGCGGATGTTCCTCTTCCGCCCACCGCCGGCTGACCCGTCCCGTCCGCAGGCCCCGGCGTGCCTCCGAGTCGCCGAGGGCCATCCCGATGTGGCCGGCCAGGACCACGCCGATGGTCAGCGCGAGCCAGTCGTGGACGAAGGTCGCCGAGGTGCGCCACACCAGCGGGGCGAGGTGGGTGAACCACATCAGCAGTCCCGTGCCGAGCATCACCAAAGTGGCGCCCGCGATCCAGGCGGCGTACGTCTTCTGCCCGGCGTTGAACTTGCCCGCGGGCCGGAAGGCTCGGCGGTGGTCACGGCGCAGGGCCGCGCGCAGCCAGACCCGGTCGTGCGGCCCCCAGCGGTTGAGGTGGCCGAGGTCCGCGCGGAAGGCCCGGGAGGCGAGGCCCGCCAGCACCGGGACCGGGAGCAGAAGTCCCGCCCACTCGTGGATCCTCACCACGAGTTCACGGCGGCCCACCAGCTCCGCGAACGTCGGGATGTACAGGCAGGCGGCCGTCGCCACGCACAGGCCCATCAGCACGGCCGTGCCGCGGTGCACCCACTTCTCGCCCCGGCTGAAGCGACGCACGTGCGTGGACCGGGTCGGGGCCTCAATTGGTGGGTGCATCGTCCCGCCCGTTCGACTTGCCGACCCATGCGTCCACGTCGTACCCACGCTCCTCCCAGTACCCGGGGCGTACGCCTTGGGTGACGGTGATGCCGGAGAGCCACTTCGCCGACTTGTAGAAGTACATGGGCGCGACATAGAGGCGGACCGGGCCGCCGTGGTCGTAGCTCACCGGTTTGTCCTGCATCTTCAGGGCGACGAGCACGTCGCTGCGGCGCGCCTGGTCGAGGGTGAGGCTCTCGGTGTAGGCCCCGTCGAAACAGGTGAAGCGGACCGCGCCGGCCGAGGAGCGCACACCCGCGGCGTCCAGCAGCGTGGCGAGCCGTACCCCCTCGAACGGCGTCTTCGGCACCCGCCATCCGGTGACGCACTGGACGTCGTGCACGAGCCGGGTCTGCGGCAGCGCGCGCAGGTCGGCCAGCGAGTACGACTTCGGGTGGTCCACCAGGCCGTTCACGGTGAGGCGGTAGTCCTTCTCGCCCAGGTGCGGAACGGACGCCGTCACCGAGTAGTAGCGGAAGCCGCCGCCGTTGGGCAGCAGACCGGTCAGGCCCGTCGGGTCCTTGCCGGAGACACTGCCCAGGAAGCCCTCCAGGCCGCGCTGGAGCGTGGGCGCGGCGACGACGCCGAGAGCGCCGAGTCCGAGGGTGCCCAGCAGGACCCGGCGGCCGATCGGGGTGCCGGTGGCCTCCGGCGTCTCGCGGTCGGCGGGCTGCGGTGCGTCCCGCTCCTCGCGTCGTTCAGGGTTCACACCACGATTCGAGCACCCGACACCCCTTCGAGGCCAGGGGTGCCGGATGCTCGTCAGAATTCCGTAACCACTTCTCACCGGGTTCTCAGGAAGTGGATCACGGGGTCACGACGCCGATTCGGCCACCTTCTCCAGTTGGAACGCCTCGTTGCCGAGGCCGATGCGGGCATGCGCCTGGGGATTGCGGGAGCGCATCAGCAGCCCCTGGACCAGGCCGAGCAGCAGGGCCACACCGATGATCGCCGGAAGCAGCCAGGCGAGCGCGGAGTCCGGGCCGGTGCCGACGAGGACGTCGAAGTCCTTGACCGTGTAGCCGACGATCACCAGCAGCGCGAGACCGGCCACCGCGGAGGTGACGAGCCGCCAGGCCTGCGCACGGGCGGAGCCACGGCGGGCGAAGAAGACGATCACCGAGGCGGAGGCTCCCACCATCAGCAGGGTGACACCGAGCGCGCCGACGCTGCCGAACCAGGTGAACAGGTGCAGTACGGGCGCGGCCGGGTCGCCGGTCGGCTTGTCGTCGGCCACGGCGAAGACGATCACGATCACCGCGGACACCGCGCTCTGCAGCAGCGAGCCCGTGCCGGGGGCGCCGTTGGTACCCGTCGTACGGCCGAAGGCGGCGGGCAGCAGTCCCTCGCGGCCCATGGCGAAGGCGTAACGGGCGACGACGTTGTGGAAGCTCAGCAGCGCGGCGAACATGCCGGTCACGAACAGCACCTGCATCACGTTACTGAAGGCGTGGCCGAGGATGGACTCGGTCAGCCAGAACAGCAGACCCGCGCTCTGCTTCTGCGCGGCCGGGACGATGGCGGAGGGCCCCGCGGCGATCGTCAGCGTCCAGGAGCTGATGGCGAAGAAGACGGAGACGAAACCGATCGCCAGGAACATCACGCGCGGCACCAGGACGTGCGGGCGGCTGGTCTCCTCGGCGTAGACGGGCGCCTGTTCGAAGCCGGTGAAGGCGGCGATGCAGAAGCACAGCGCGGTGCCGACGCCCGCCCCGGTGAGCGTGTCCGGGTTGAAGGCGTGCAGCGACAGGCCTTCCTTGGCGGGGTTGCCCACCGCCGCGACATCGAAGATGACGACGAGCGCGACCTCGATCAGCAGCAGCACGCCGAGCACGCGCGCGTTGACGTCGATCTTCAGCCAGCCGAGCGCCCCGACGACGGCCACGGCCACCAGCGCCGGTATCCACCAGGCGACCTGGAGGTCCAGGTGGGTGGCGCACAGGCTGGAGACCTCGAAGCCGAAGATGCCGTAGATCCCGAACTGCAGCGCGCTGTACGCGACGAGGGCGACCACGGCCGCGCCCGCTCCCGCCGTTCCGCCGAGGCCGCGGGAGATGTAGGCGTAGAACGCGCCCGCGTTGTGGACGTGACGGCTCATCTCCGCGTACCCGACGGAGAACAGGGCCAGTACGCACCCGAGGATGACGAAGAGCAGCGGCTGGCCGACGATGCCCATCACCGCGAATGCAGTGGGCATGACACCCGCGACCACCATGAGCGGGGCGGTCGCGGCGAGCACGGACAGCAGCAGTCCGGCCGTGCCCAGGCGGTTGGCGCGGAGCGCGCGCTCCTGTCCTTTGAAGGTGCTGATGGCGCCGCCGTCGGCGGCGGGTCTGCTCGTGCTCGAACTGCCGGTCGTCATCGCGCGGTTGTCCTTTCGGGACGGGTGAACGGGGACTGTGCGGACGGGGCTTTCTGGACGAGGACTTTCTGGACGAGGTCCTCCGGATCTTTGCGGCGAGCCGTCACGTCGTACCTAGGGCCCTTTCGCGCGCGGCGTGGAAGGCCTCGTACGGGTCGCGGTCCGGGTACGACCACGGCGCCGGGGTCACATGCGGTCCGATGCGCAGGAACAGGGCGGCGGCCTCGGCGTCCCGGCCCTCGCAGTGCTTGGCGTGGGCCAGGAAGTTGAGGTCGACATGACGGCGCGGATGATCGTCGCGCTCCCATTCCAGCCACCAGTCGAACGCGGCCTTCATCACCTGGCGGGCCCGTCGGCCGACCCAGTGCCCGGAGGCGACGGGGTCAGGGGACTCGGTTCCGGCGGTGGCCAGCACGCGGTAGCGCTCGGCGTGCGCGACGACGGGGAGGATGGCGAGCGGTGAGTCGGCGGGCGCCTGCTCGGCGGCCCAGTTGGCGAAGTCGTAGACCTCGTGCAGCGGGTCCTGGCCGGCGTCGGCGCGGCGCTCGGCGAGCCTGGCGATCACCAGGTGGTGCGCATGGTGATGGTCCGGGTAGCGGGCGCGGACCTCGTCGAACAGCCGGACCACGTCCTCCTCGGTGCCGAGCGAACGCTCCAGGATCAGCAGGCCGAGCCAGGGCGTCGGGTCCTCGGGGGCCTGCGCGGCCGCCGCCCGGCAGGCCTCGCGGGCCGCCTCCGGGCGCTCCTTGCCCTGCAGAGCGCGGTGGACGATGGCATGGGCGACGAGGACGGAGGCGCAGGGGGAGTCCGGTTCGGCGAGCAGCCAGTCCTGCGCCCAGACGAGGGCGGCGGTCTCCTGCGCGAGAACGGTGACCCGGTGCCCTCGGCGGTCCCAGTCGTCGGCGTCGGACGCGAGCAGGGACCGGACGGCGGTCCATCGCCCCCGGGAGAGTGAGGCCCGTGCGGCGACGAGTTCGGCGTCGTCCAGCGCGGCGTCGAATCCCTGGGCAGCACGTTTGCGGCCGCGGCCGAAGGACGGCGGGGGTGGGGGTGGGGGTGGCACCGCGGGGCTTCCTTACAGAACGCGGCTCGTCAAGTTTTGGTCACGCACAGCAAACCCCGCACCAACGGTTCGAGTCAAGAGCGGACGAGCACCACGACACGTGTCAACTGCCTTTGGCTCCATGCTGGTTGGGCCTGGGACAGTCTTGCACGGCCGGCCCTCCTCGGTCGCCCGCCGAACCGGCCGGCAGGCGGCGCCGCGCGTGCCGCCGCCCTTCGGAGCTCGCCGGACCGGACCTGCCCGCGCGGCCGGCTATCCGACCGCGTTCGCCGCCGCCCGTCCCGCGGCGCGGCCCGAGAACAGGCAGCCGCCGAGGAAGGTGCCCTCCAGCGAGCGGTAGCCGTGCACACCGCCGCCGCCGCCGAAGCCCGCCGCCTCCCCGGCCGCGTACACCCCCGCGAGCGGGTCGCCGCCCTCGGTCAGCACCCGGGCGGACCTGCCCGCGCGGCCGGCTATCCGACCGCCTTCGCCGCCGCCCGCCCCGCGGCACGGCCCGAGAACAGGCAGCCGCCGAGGAAGGTGCCCTCCAGCGAGCGGTAGCCGTGCACACCGCCGCCGCCGAAGCCCGCCGCCTCCCCGGCCGCGTACACCCCCGCGAGCGGGTCGCCGCCCTCGGTCAGCACCCGCGAGGACAGGTCGGTCTCCAGACCGCCGAGCGACTTGCGGGTCAGGATGTTCAGGCGCACCGCGATCAGCGGGCCCGCCTTGGGGTCGAGGATGCGGTGCGGGGCGGCGGTCCGGATCAGCCGGTCCCCGAGGTAGCGACGGGCACCCCGTATCGCCGTCACCTGGAGGTCCTTGGTGAAGGGGTTCGGGATCTCCCGGTCGCGTGCGACGATCTCGCGGCGCAGGTCGGCCTCGTCGATCAGCGGCTCCTCGGTGAGCGCGTTCATGCCGCGCACCAGCGCGCCCAGGTCCTTCTCGACGACGAAGTCGACGCCGTGGTCCATGAACGCCTTGACCGGTCCCGGCACGTCCGCGCGGGCCCGCCCGATCACGTCCTTGACCGACTTGCCGGTGAGGTCCGGGTTCTGCTCGGAGCCGGAGAGCGCGAACTCCTTGCCGATGATCCTCTGGTCGAGCACGAACCACGTGTAGTCGTACCCGGTCCTCATGATGTGCTCGAGCGTGCCGAGGGTGTCGAAGCCGGGGAAGAGCGGCACGGGCAGCCGCCGGCCACGGGCGTCCAGCCACAGGGAGGAGGGGCCCGGCAGGATGCGGATGCCGTGGTTGTCCCAGATGGGGTCCCAGTTGTGCAGGCCCTCGGTGTAGTGCCACATGCGGTCGCCGTTGATCAGCCGGGCGCCCGCGCCCTCGGCGATGCCCAGCATCCTGCCGTCGACGTGCGCCGGCACACCGGAGACCATCCGCTCGGGCGGGGTGCCGAGGCGTTCCGGCCAGTTGGCCCGCACCAGTTCGTGGTTGCCGCCGATACCGCCGCTGGTGACGATCACCGTCTGCGCCCTGAACTCGAAGGCGCCGGCGACCACACGGCTGCTGGCCTTGCCCCGCTGTACGTCCGACGGCTCCAGGACCTCACCGGTGACGGTGTCGACGTCGCCCGCGCTGCGCGAGAGACCCGTGACGCGATGACGGAACTTCAGTTGGACGAGACCACCCGCCACCCCGGCCTGCACCCGCCGCACGAACGGGGCGATCACTCCCGGGCCGGTGCCCCAGGTGATGTGGAAGCGGGGCACGGAGTTTCCGTGCCCGGTGGCGTCGTAGCCGCCGCGCTCGGCCCAGCCGACGACCGGGAAGAAGCGCATGCCCTGCCCGTGCAGCCAGGCACGCTTCTCACCGGCCGCGAAGTCGACGTAGGCCTCGGCCCACTGGCGCGGCCAGTGGTCCTCGGGGCGGTCGAAGGCCGCCGTACCCATCCAGTCCTGGAGGGCGAGGCCATGGCTGTCCTTGATCCGCAGCCGGCGCTGCTCCGGAGAGTCGACGAAGAAGAGACCGCCGAAGGACCAGAACGCCTGGCCGCCCATCGACTGCTCCGGCTCCTGGTCGAGGAGGATCACCTTCCGGCCGGCGTCGACCAGTTCCGCGGTCGCCGTGAGCCCGGCGAGGCCTGCCCCGATCACGATGACATCAGCGTCGTAGGCCATGCGCCCGTCCTCTCACGGTGACTACGGGTCGGCCCGCCTTGTTACCGACCGGTCAGATCCTTGGGCAGAAGAGTGACCGAGTCAACCGCCTGTCAGCGGGTACCCGATACCGCCGGGAGACTTCCGTTCGGCGGGGCGAGGCCCTGCCGGGAAGCGCTCAAGGGCGGGCGGGCCACAGCGGCTGGCACTACAGTCGGCGTGATACGCATCCCGTGACTCCGCTGAATCATCGAGGTACAGCGTGTCAGTACTGGTTCTGGCTCTCGCCGTGAGCGCGGCCTTCTGCCTGGGCACCGGGTTCGTGCTGCAGCAGAACGCCGCCCAGCAGGCGCCGCTGAGCGACTTCCTCTCCCCGCGGCTGCTGCTGGACCTGGTCAAGATGCCGCGCTGGCTCGGCGGCCTCGGCCTGATGGTCGCCGGCATGATCCTCAGTGCCATCGCGCTGGCCCACGGGGAGATCTCCCTGGTCGAGCCGCTGGTCGCCACGAACCTGCTGTTCGCGCTGGCCGAGTCCCGCCGGCAGACCAAACAGCCCCTGGGCCGTCAGGGGTGGGGCGGCCTCCTCCTGCTCGCCGGAGGCGTCAGCGCGTTCATCGTGGCGGGTCAGCCCAAAGGGGGCAACGCGGTCACCGATCCCGTACGGCACTGGCTGATCATCGGCGTGGTGGTCGGCCTCGCGCTGCTGCTGACGACGTATGCCAAGAAGTCCCGGCTGATCATCGGCCCGGTACTGCTGGGGCTCGCCGCGGGGCTGCTGTACGGGGTGCAGGACGCACTCACCCGGGTCAGCGGGCAGCGGCTGACGGCGGGCGGCTGGACGGAGTTCGTCACGGGCTGGCAGCCGTACGGCGTGCTGGTCCTCGGGGTGACGGGGCTGATCCTGGTGCAGAGCGCCTTCGAGACGGCACCGCTGCGGATGTCCCTGCCCGCGCTGACCGCGGCCCAGCCGCTGGCCGGGATCCTCTGCGGGGTCGGATTCCTCGGCGACCAGCTGCGCACCGACACCGGCGCGCTGGCCTGGCAGGCCGCCGGGCTGGCGGCGATCGTCTTCGGCATCGTGCTCCTCGGGCTGCACCCGGCCATGCCACGGGGGCTGGGCGAGCCGGAGCGGGAGAGGGATCTGCAGCCGCGGTGACGGACCGCGGGACGCTGCCGCGCCTCCGGGGCCACCGATGGCCCAAGGGGCCCGCACTGCTTGGATGGTTCCATGAGTGCCGCTGACGAACTCCTCGACATCGTGGACGAGAACGACAGGGTCATCGGGCAGTCGCCTCGCGGTGAGGCGTACGCGCGGGGGCTGCGCCACCGGTGCGTCTTCATCCAGGCGCGGGACGCCGAGGGCCGGGTCTTCGTCCACCGCCGCACCCCCACCAAGCTGGTCTTCCCCTCCCTGTACGACATGTTCGTCGGCGGCGTGGTCGGTGCGGGCGAGACGTACGACGACGCCGCCCTGCGCGAGGCCGAGGAGGAACTCGGTGTCAGCGGGCTGCCCCGGCCCGAGCCGCTGTTCAAGTTCCTGTACGACGACGGCGCCGGGCAGAGCTGGTGGTCGTCCGTCTACCGGGTCCGCTGCGACCTGCCCGTCAGCCCCCAGGCCGAGGAGGTCGCCTGGCACGACTTCCTGCCGGAGGAGGAGGTGGAACGCCGGCTGTCCGACTGGGCCTGGGTCCCGGACGGCCTCGCCGCCTACGAACGGCTCGAGGCCCACCTCCGCTCCACCGGCTGACCGCCTGTCTCCACCCTCTCCAGGAGCCCGGCCCCGGTCTCTGCCCCGGGGCCGGTAGGGTCCTGCACGTGATCGAATTCGTACGGAACGTCCGGCTGTGGTTCGCGCCCCAGGACATCCGGGAGGAAGGCCGTACGCCCGACTATCGCTTCTCGCTGGCCAACGAGCGGACCTTTCTGGCCTGGCTGCGTACCGCGCTGGCGCTGATCGGCGGCGGCTTCGCCGTGGACCAGTTCCTGCCGGACCTGCGCTGGGCCTGGCGCGTCGGGCTCGCCCTCGGGCTGCTCGCCGCCGGGGTCCTGTGCTCGCTGCGCGCCATCAACCACTGGGTGCGCTGCGAACGGGCGATGCGGCGGGGCGACGACCTGCCCGCTTCCCGGTTCCCGGCCCTGCTGAGCATCGTCGTCGCCGTGGTGGCGATCGCCATGGTCGTGGTCGTGATCACCGGCTGGGAAGGATGAGCGCCCCGGCCTCCGGGCGCGACCCGGGGCTCCAGCCGGAGCGCACCCGGCTCGCCTGGCGGCGTACGACTTTGTCCGGCACCGTCGCCGCGGTGCTCGCCGCGAAGTCGGCGCTGCACAGCGGCACGGCGGCCGGCTTGGGTATCGCCTCCGTGTGCTGCCTGCTCTGGCTCGCCTTCCTGGCCCTCGCCCATGGGCGTATCCGGGCCCTCGCCATGGCGGAACCCGGCCGGCCGCCTCGCCTCACCCCCCGCTACGCCGCCGCCGCGGCCCTGTGCACGATCGCCCTTGCCGTGTGCGCCGTGGCGCTGGTGTTCTGAACACGGTCGGGGCATCCGGACGGCGCGCATCCCGGATGACGGCGAAAGAGGCGTTTTATCTCGTTAGCCTGAACCGTCACTGCACGCGCCTTCGAAGGTGAGCGCCATGAGCACCGTCCACCGGGAACACACCGCGCACGACCACAGCCACGGCCCGGCCTGCGGCCACGACGCGGTACCCCACGGGGACCACGTCGACTACGCGCACGACGGTCATCTGCACCGCGAGCACGAAGACCACTGGGACGAGTGCGAGGCCGGCGGCCATGTCAGCCATGAGGGAGGCCACGAGCACCGGCACGGCGAGGGCTGCGGCCACCGCCAGGTCCAGCACGGCGACCATATCGACTATCTGCACGACGGCCATCGCCACGCCGCGCACGAAGACCACTGGGACGACCACTGACGCACGCGGCATCGGCCGCGGACGGGCCGGGCGACGACCGCTGACGGACGCGGCGCCGACCACACCCGAAACTCCTGACGCCGGACGCGCACCGCGCGCGACAGCCGGCCCCGTACGAGCGCACGGCGGTGCCATGCCGCCGTGACAGCCCCGGCCATCGGCGCCACCATGACACCGTGGCGCCGATCACGTTCGCTCCGCGCTCTGGACTACATACCGACCGGTCGGCATCATGATGCAGGTCCTGTCACCGCGCTGGAGGAGCAACGATGAGCCCAGACCACCCGCCAGGTCTCGATCTCGACCGGCTGCGCGGCCTGCTCGACACCGAGCGGCCCGGCCTGGTCACCGGACCCCTGACCGGACGGCTGATCGAGGGCGGGCGGTCGAACCTCACCTACGCGGTCTCGGACGGGGCATCCGACTGGGTCGTACGGCGCCCCCCGCTCGGGCATGTGCTCGCCACCGCACATGACATGAAGCGCGAGCACCGGGTGATCAGCGCGCTGCATCCGACATCCGTCCCGGTCCCGCGCCCGGTACTGCTGTGCGAGGACGACTCCGTCCTCGGGGCGCCCTTCTACGTGATGGACTTCGTCCAGGGCACGCCGTACCGCACCGCCGAACAGCTGGCCCCGCTCGGCCCGCAGCGTACGCGGGACGCGGTCCTCGGCCTGGTGGACACCCTGGTCGAGCTGCACGCGGTGGACCCGGCCGCGGTGGGCCTCGACGACTTCGGCCGCCCCGAGGGATTCCTGGACCGCCAGCTGCGCCGCTGGGGCAAGCAACTGGACGCCTCCCGCAACCGCGACCTGCCCGGCATAGACGAGCTGCACGCCGCACTGGGCCGGGCACTGCCCGTCTCGCCCGCTCCGACCGTGATCCACGGCGACTACCGCCTGGACAACGTGCTGCTGGGCGACGACGACCGCATAACCGCCGTCCTCGACTGGGAGATGTCCACCCTCGGCGACCCGCTCACCGACGTGGGCCTGCTGGTGATGTACAGCGTGCCCCTCGGCACGCCCGACTCCCCCGTCTCCACCACCGCCCAGGCACCCGGACACCCGGATCCGGCGGAGCTGATCGAGCGGTACGCCGCCCGCTCGGGCCGTGACCTCACCGCCGTCTCCTGGTACACGGCGTTCGCCTGGTTCAAGCTCGCGGTGATCCTCGAGGGCATCCACTACCGCTACACGCTCGGCCAGACGGTCGGACCGGGCTTCGACCGCATCGGCGGGCTGGTGCCCGTCTTCATCGAGCACGGCCTGACCACTCTTCAGGAGGGCTGATCCGCCAATGGACTTCGCATTCGACGCGCGCACCGAAGAGCTGCGCGCCAAGCTGCTCGCCTTCATGGACGAGTACGTCTACCCGGCGGAAGCCGTCGCGGACGAGCAGCGCGAGCGGCTCGCCTCGCCCTGGGACACCCCCGCGATCGTCGAGGAGCTGAAGGCCGAGGCCCGCAGGCAGGGCCTGTGGAACCTCTTCCTGCCGGACTCCGAGTACGGCGCCGGGCTCACCAACCTGCAGTACGCGCCGCTCGCCGAGATCACCGGCCGCTCCCCGCAGCTGGCGCCCACCGCGCTGAACTGCGCGGCACCGGACACGGGCAACATGGAGGTGCTGGCGCAGTTCGGTGACGACCAGCAGAAGAAGCAGTGGCTGGAGCCGCTGCTCGCCGGGGAGATCCGCTCGGCGTTCGCGATGACCGAGCCCGAGGTGGCCTCCTCGGACGCGACGAACATCACCACGCGCATCGAGCGCGACGGCGGTGACTACGTCATCACGGGCCGCAAGTGGTACATCTCCGGGGCGATGAACCCGGACTGCAAGATCTTCATCGTGATGGGCAAGACGGATCCGGACGGGTCCGACATCCGCCGTCAGCAGTCCATGGTGCTGGTCCCGCGTGACACGCCCGGCGTCCACGTCAAGCGCGCCATGCAGGTCTACGGCTACGAGGACCACTACCACGGCGGCCACGCCGAGGTGGTCTTCGACCACGCGCGCGTACCAGTGGCGAACCTGATCGGTGAGGAGGGCGGCGGCTTCGCCATCGCCCAGGCCCGGCTCGGTCCCGGCCGTATCCACCACTGCATGCGGCTGATCGGCATGGCGGAGCGGGCGATCGAGCTGATGTGCAGGCGGGCTGTGGAACGGACGGCGTTCGGCAAGGCGCTGGCCCAGCAGGGCGTCGTGCACAACTGGATCGCCGATGCGCGCGTGGCGGTCGAACAGCTGCGGCTGCTGGTCCTGAAGACCGCGTGGATGATGGACACGGTCGGCAACAAGGGCGCCCACACCGAGATCCAGGCGATCAAGATCGCCACCCCGCGCACGGTCGTCGACATCATCGACAAGGCGGTCCAGCTGCACGGCGCGGGCGGCGTGAGCCAGGACTTCCCGCTGGCCGAGCTGTGGGCGGCCGCGCGGACCCTGCGGCTCGCGGACGGCCCGGACGAGGTGCACCAGCGGTCGCTGGCACGACGCGAGCTGAAGAAGTACGTGTGACACAGGGGTGAGGGGCGGACGCACACGCGTCCGCCCCTCACCCCTGCGCACGGGCCGGTTACGGGCGCAGCGCCCGCAGCAGCAGGTCCGCCAGGTGGTCGGCGACCTGCTGGGGGCTGAGCGGGCCGTTGGGCCGGTACCACGTCGACAGGTGGTGCACCGAGCCGAAGTGGTAGTCCACGACCAGGTCGGCGGGCGTGGCGGTGGAGAACACGCCCTCCTTCTGGCCCTCCTCGATCAGGGCGCGGAACCGCTCGTGGTAGCGGCGCCGCTCGGCGCGGACCTGCTTGTTCTTCTCCGGGCTCAGATGGTGCATGGACCGGAAGAAGATCATCGCGTCGTCGAGGTTCTCGATCGTGGTGACGACGACGTCCGCTGCCGCGGCCCGCAGCCGCTTCTCCACCGGCTCGTCGGCGTCAGCGAAGGCGTCCAGACGCTCCTGCTGGACCCGCAGCACGCGCGCGTACACCTCGTGCAGCAGATCGTCCTTGGACCCGAAGTAGTGGTACAGCGCCCCCTTGGTGACGCCGGCCGCCTCGACGATCTCCTGCACGGACGTACGGTCGTAGCCCTGGTCCGCGAAGAGCCGGGTGGCGGCGGCCAGCAGCCGCTGCGGGACGGGTGCGCCGTCCCCGTCCGTCGTTCTGGGCACTGACGCCACCGGCCTTTCCGTCATGTCTACTGGGTCGCCTGCGGACGGGAACGCAGTTCCCGACGGAGGATCTTCCCACTCGCCGTCTTCGGCAGGTCGGGGAGGATCTCCACCTGACGCGGGTATTTGTACGCCGCCAGTCTCTCCTTGCAGTAGGCCGCCAGCGCGTCCGGGTCCGCCACGGCGCCCGGACGCAGGCTGATGTACGCCTTCACGGTCTCCCCGCGGTACCCGTCCGGCACCCCGACGACGGCCGCCTCACGGACCGCGGGATGCGTGTACAGGACGTCCTCGACCTCGCGCGGCCACACCTTGAAGCCGGACGCGTTGATCATGTCCTTCTTCCGGTCGACGACGTACAGCCAGCCCTGCTCGTCCATGAAGCCGATGTCGCCGGTGCGCAGCTCGCCGTCCGGGAAGGTCTCGGCGGTGGCCTCGGGACGCCGCCAGTAGCCGGGCACCACCTGCGGACCCCGTACGACGATCTCACCCTGCCGGCCGAACGGCATCTCCTCGCCCTGGTCGTCGACGATGCGCACGACCGTGTCGGGGCCCGGCACGCCGACGGCCAGCGTCCCGGACTCCGGGTCCACCGGTGCCTCACGGCCGGGCGGCACGGCGGCGCAGGGGGCGGTGCACTCGGTGAGTCCGTAGCCGTTGCGGACGTACGGTCCGAAGCCGGCCCGGAACTTCTCCACCAGGGCGGGCGGCAGCGGGGCCCCGCCGGAGGAGATGACCCGGAAGGAGGAGAAGTGGCCGGGGGTGACGGACGGCTGGGCCGCCAGGGCCATGAAGGCCGTCGAGGGGCCCACGGTGTAGTGGGGCCGGTGCTCGGCGAACGCGTCCAGGACGACGCCCGGCTCGAAGCGGTAGGCGAGGACCAGCGTGCCCCGGCTGTTGAGGCACGCCACCAGTTCGCACACCATCCCGGTGATGTGGAACAGGGGTGCCAGCGCGAAGTAGACGGGCTGCTCGGGCAGGCCGAGACCTGTCCGCTGCCGCTCGGCGTTGTACATGATGTTGCCGTGCGTGTTGGTGGCGCCCTTCGGGGTGCCGCTGGTGCCCGAGGTGTAGCTGATCAGCGCGATGTCGGACGGGGCGGGGTCGCGGCCCTCGGGCGCCTTGTGGCCCTGTCGGGCGGCGGCGAGCAGGTCGTCGGCGTCGGCCGCCTGCTCGAGCCGCTCGAAGGTCAGCACCCGTGCGTCGCCGCGGGTCTGGAGGTCCAGCTCGCAGGCGGTGAGCACGATCCGCACGGGCGATCCGGCGGCCGTCTCGCGCAGATACGACTCCCAGGCGCGGTCGGAGCACACCAGGGCGGTCACCTCCGCGTCCTTCAGGACATGGGTGACCTCGCCCGACTTGTACATCGGGTTGACCGGCACGACGGTCGCGCCCGCCTTCCAGGCGCCGAGCAGGGCGAGCACGAAGTGCGGGGAGTTCTGGAGCAGGATCGCGACGCGGTCGCCGCGCTCCAGACCGCGGCCGACCAGGTACCCGGCGACGGAGTCGGTCAGCGCGTCCAGTTCCGCGTAGCTCATCCGGCCGTCGAAGTAGGCGAGGGCGGTGCCGTCGGCGGGGGCCCCGCGCAGGGCGTGCACCAGGGAGTCGGCAGGGCTGACCGGGGAGCGCTGGGCGTCGTCGAGAAGCGCGAGCCAGGGCTTGGCGGCATACCGGGAAGCGCTCACTGGGCGGCCTCCCACTTCTGCTGGAGGTGGTTCATGCTGGTCAGCCAGCGGTCCGGCTCGGTGGCGCGCGCCTGGTAGTAGGCGGCGACCTCGGGGTGCGGCAGGATCAGGAACCGGTCCTCCTCGATGCCCTCGAGGAGCGCGTCGGCGACCTCCTCGGGGTCGATCGCGGTCGGTACGAGCACCAGTTCGCCGGCGCTGCCGGAGGCGGTCAGCATGTCGGTGCGCACGCCCTGGGGACAGATCGCGTGGACCTTGAGGCCGCGGTGCCGGTACGTCAGCGACAGCCACTCGGCGAAGGCGTAGGCCCCGTGCTTGGTGACGCTGTACGGGGCGGCGCCGATCATGGTGAGCAGTCCGGCGGCCGAGACGGTGGAAACGAAGCGGCCCGCGCCGCGCTCCAGCCAGTCGGGCAGGAGGGCGCGGGCGGCGCGTACATGCGCCATGACGTTGACGTCCCAGGCCTGGGCCCACACCTCCTCGTCGGCGGCCTCGGTGCCGCCGGAGCCGAGGCCCGCGTTGGCGCAGTAGACGTCGACCCTGCCGCCGAGAGCTTCCCGCGCCTCGGCCACGATCGCGGAGGCGTCGCCCGGGACCGCGATGCCGCCGATCTCGTCGGCCACGGCCTTCGCCCGGCCGGCGTCCAGGTCGTTGACGACGACCCGGGCCCCCTCGGCGGCGAAGCGGCGGGCCAGCGCCGCACCGATGCCGCCTCCCGCTCCGGTGACGACGACTCCCGCATCCCGCACGGCTTCCACCATCGGCCTCCTTCGGCACGACGCGAATCGGCTCTGTCGCAGTCGGCTCTGCCTGGAGCCGGCTCTGCTGCGGACGTCAGACTAACCAGTCGGTATGTGACGAGGGAAGAGGCGGCCCATGGTGCACGGAACGAGGAAGCCGCATGTGCCGGGTCGTGTGCCGGGAACGTATGGTTCCTTCCACAGCGCCGGGGGCCGCACTAGCGTGCGTGGTCATGACAGTTCCGTCGATCACGGAGGTCACCCCATGAGGCTGTCCAGACGAGGGCTGCTGGCCGCGGCCACGGCGGCCGTGTCGCTCCCCGCACCCGTGGCGTCCGCCGCTGCGGGCGGCCGGCGGCTGCGCACCGGCTTCGAACGGCTCGCGGCCGGCGGCTACGCGCCGCTGGCCGGGCAACGCGTCGGCATCGTGACCAATCCGACGGGGGTCACCAGGGACGTACGGCACATCGTCGACGTGATGCACGCCGACCCCCGGGTGAACCTGGTCGCCGTCTTCGGCCCCGAGCACGGCTTCCGGGGCACCGCTCAGGCGGGCGGCTCGGAGGGCCGCTACGACGACCCGGCGACCGGCCTGCCCGTCTACGACACGTACCTCAAGAGCGGTCAGCCGCTGGCGGACGTCTTCACGGTGTCCGGCGTCGACACGGTCGTCTTCGACATCCAGGACGTCGGAGCGCGCTTCTACACCTACATATGGACGATGTACGACTGCATGGAGGCGGCACAGCTCGCGGGCAAGCGGTTCATGGTCCTGGACCGGCCGAACCCCGTGACCGGGCGGTCCGCCCAAGGACCGGTGCTGCACGAGGAGTTCGCGTCCTTCGTGGGACGGCAGCCGATCTCCCAGGCGCACGGGATGACGGTGGCCGAGCTGGCGCGGCTGTTCAACGCGGAGTTCCTCGCCAAGCCGGTCGCGCTGGAGACCGTCCTGATGACCGGCTGGAAGCGATCCGACTTCTTCGACGCCTCCGGCCTGCCCTGGGTGCTGCCGAGCCCGAACATGCCGACCCCCGACACCGCGCTCGTCTACTCGGGGACCTGTCTCTTCGAGGGCACGAACCTGTCGGAGGGGCGCGGCACCACCCGCCCCTTCGAACTCCTCGGCGCCGAAGGGATCGACGGGCGGTGGGCCGCCGAAGCGGAGCGGCTGGGGCTGCCCGGCGTGCACTTCCGGGAGGCGTACTTCGCGCCCACCTTCTCGAAGTTCCAGGGCAAGACCGTGGGCGGTGTGCAGATCCATGTGCACGACCGGGCCGCGTACGACCCCGTGCGCACCGGGATCGCGCTGCTCGTCACCGCGAAGAAGGTCTGGAGCGGATTCGCCTGGCGGTCCGACGACTGGATCGACAAGCTCACGGGATCCACGCGGGTCCGCACGATGATCGACGCGGGAGCGACGGCCGACCAGGTCGTGGCCGCCTGGCAGGACGAGCTGGCCGCTTTCCGGCGTGTCCGCAGGGAGTATCTCCTGTACGGATGAGTCGTGACGTATGGCCAACCCTCCCCGGCGGCAGGACGATGCGCCCACAGCGCACTGGGCCTCGGGACAAGGGAGTCCGTCATGGCGGTACCGGCAATGAGCGTGAGTCCCTACTGGGAGCTGACCTTCGACGCGGACGGCGACGTGGACGGGCCGGAGAGGGACCGGCTGCTCGCGGAGGTGAGCCGGCAAGGGGTGCGTGACCTGCTGGTCTTCGCGCACGGCTGGAACAACGAGCGCTCCGGCGCGAGACGGCTCTACGGCCGGTTCTTCGCGCCGGTGCCCTCCCTGGCACCGGGGGCGCGCCTCGGGTATGTGGGGGTGATCTGGCCGTCGATGATGTTCACGGACGAACCGATCCCGGACTTCCCGCCCACGGCGGTGGCCGCTGCCCCCACTCCCCCGCGTCCGCAGCTGGACAAGGGCAGCCGCCATGCCCTCCTGGAGATGTTCCCCGGCCGAGCCACCGTGGTGGAGCAGATCGCCCGGCTGCTGGAACAGCACCCGGACGACGACGCCTCGCTGGAGGAGTTCGGGCGTCTGGTACGGCTGTTGGTGGAGGTACGAGCCGGAGGGCCGCAGGCCGGGTGCGCCGCGGACACGCTGTCGGAGCAGGCGGCCGGGGGCGATCCGCTGATGCTGCTGGGCGACACGACACGGGTGTGCCATGAGTTCGCGCGGGCGCTGGAGCGGGTGGAGTCGGGCGACGGAGAGGCTTCGGGGGCCGCGGGGTTCGCGTTCACGCCGAAGGGTGTGTGGGACGGGGCGCACGAACTGCTGCGCCAGGCGACGTACTACGCGATGAAACGGCGCGCGGGCACGGTCGGGGAGCACGGCCTCGGACCGCTGATCGGGCAACTGGCCCGGACGGCGCCGGACGTGCGCGTCCATCTGGTCGGACACAGCTTCGGCGGGCGGCTGGTGTCGTTCGCGCTGCGCGGGCTGCCCGACGGCGTGCGGTCGGTGAAGTCGGTGACACTGCTCCAAGGCGCCTTCTCGCACTACGCGTTCGCCGCCCGGCTGCCCCAGGACCCACATGCGAGCGGCGCGCTGAACGGGCGGCACAACCGCATCGACGGTCCGCTGGTGTGCTGCTACTCCCGCTTCGACTCGGCGCTCGGCACGCTGTATCCGATGGCGTCGCGGATGGCGGGCGACGACCGGTCGGCGGCCGGCGAGTTCCCCGGCCCTGCGGAGGGCTTCGACATCGGCCGCCTCCTCGGGCCCCAGTGGGGGGCGATGGGCCACGACGGGGTGCAAGCGGTCGACGGCACACGGAACTTCACGCTCGCCGACGCGCTGACGAGGAGCCTGCCGACGTCGGGCTGCGTGAACGTCGACGCGTCCTCGGTGGTCTGCCGCGGCGGCCCGCCGTCGGGCGCGCACAGCGACATCGTCCACCGGGAACTGGCCCAGGTGGTGCTGGCGGCGGGCCGGGTGAGCTGACCCGGCCCGCCGCCCGGGATGGCCTACCGGTGCGACGTGTACTCCACCACCTGCTGGAACGTCGGCCGGTTCTGCCAGCTGATCCTGCCGTGCTTGACACCGCCGAGGGCGCGCTGAGCGATCGAGTCGGCGCACCACTGGTCGCCCGCCGAGCACTGGTCGTCGCCCGGGTACACCTGGGACGCGGTCATGCCGGCGGCCTGCTTGAGGGTGCTGATCAGGGCGTCACGGCAGGCGCTGAGGCTGCCGCCGCCGCAGTACTTCTGCGCCAGCGGGCCCTGCACCGGCCGGCCCAGCACCGCCCGGATGTCCTTGTCGACATAACTCCACCAGCCGTACTGGAAGGAGCTGCCGGCGTGCGATCCGGTCGGGCCGTGCGCCGCCGAGGGGGACTCGTCGACCGGCAGGTTGGCGGTGATGGCCGCGTACAGGTCGCTGCCGAGCCCCGGCTCGAACTCGGCCTTCACCAGCAACGGCCACCAGGCGTCCAGGATGCGGATGGCATCGGCGTCGGCGTACGTCTTCGAGCCCGCCGAGGTCTCCGTGCGCCGTGCGCCCGCCGACACCCACGCGGACAGCTTGCTCACCGCCGCCGCGGCCGCCGGGTCCGTGACGGTGGAGCTGTTGAGGACCGCCAGCAGCTTCGGCAGCACATCCTCGGCCCGCAGATCGGCGAGCGCCGCGTCCGCCATCGCCTTCGTCAGCGAGGCGCGGGTCACCCCGCCGGCCGCCACCAGCTTCTTCACCCGGTCCTCCAGCAGATTGCCGCGGTGGACCGGGCCCTCGCCCCAGGGAGCGGCCGTGTAGTCCTTGGCCTGCTTGTTGTTCCAGGAGATGTAGTAGTCCTGGTCGATGGAGTTGGGGTGCTGGGACGGCGGTGTGTAGTCCGCCGTGTTCGTCGCCGGGTCCCAGTTCCGCCACTCGTACGCGGTCTGGGCCCACACCGGGAACTCGGCGTCGACACCGCTCGCGCGCACCGGGTTGTCGCCGCTGTTGTAGTACGCGGTGTGCTGGGAGTCGGCGTAGAACCAGTTGAACGTGTAGTTGATGTGCTGCACGGCACTCTGGAAGTCCTGCGGGCCCTTGATATAGCCGGGGTCGTTCAGCATCTGGAACCCGATGATCGAGTCGGCCTCGTGCTGGAAGGACGAGCGCAGGGTGGTGTAGGCGACCTTCTTGCCGCCGACGGTGGCGCGGTACTCGACCGGGCCGTACTTCGTCCGCCAGACCCGCATCGTGTAGGACCCGGCCGCGGTTCCGTCGGCGACGGTCGGGGACCAGGCGTTCTTCTGCTCGATCTTGTCCATGGCGGTGCAGGTGCCGTGGTACAGGTAGTGGTGGTCGTCCTGGCACAGCTCGACCGCGTAGGTGTCGATGATGTCCTGGCCCGAGGTCGTGGCACTCCACGAGTAGTCCTGCCCGCGGCCCAGTTCGACGTACATGCCCAGGCCCGCGAACGAGGCACCGCGAGCGCTGATGCCGGGGCCCTGGATCTCCTGGAGCATGAGCAGCTGGGGCGCGAAGTAGCCGGTCTGCGGTCCGAAGACGGCGACCGGGTGACCACTCGCCGTGTACTTGCCGCTCACCACGAGGGCGTTGGACATCCCCCGCTTCGCGGAGGTCAGAGCGGTGGTGGCGGCCGTCTTGGAGGCACGGGCGGCGCTCGCGCCGGCCGCGCTGCCGGTGCGGTCGTAGACGAGCGGCTCCTGGGTGACCGAACCGGCGTCGGGCAGTGCCGCGCCCTGCGGGCTGTCGGGCTTCGAGGCGTACGGGAAGCTCTCGCCGTTGTGGACGGTGAGGACGGCCTCGGGGTCGTTGCGCTCGCGGAAGGACTCCCAGACCGCGGTGCCCTGCTCCACGCCGAACTTGGACTGGGCGGCGAGCAGCGAGATGGCGTTGTTGACCTCGCCGCCGCCGCCGGAGCCGAACAGCGCGCCGATGACGGAGGCCAGCGCGACCATGTCGGTGACCTTGAAGTGCTCGATGGTGCCGGCGTTGGTGATGGCGTCCTTGTGGCCGGTCAGGACGTACTCGCCGGGGAAGTAGCGGCCGCTGTCGGAGGCGTCGATGTAGGCGTTGACTCCGGCGAGGTAGGCGTTGACGTCGTCGAGAGCCTGCTTGCCGCGGTCGCCGGCGCCGGCCACCGCGCGGTCGATCTGGGCCTGGAGATCGGCCTCGGTGTACGGCGCATTGCGCCAGAACTCCTGCTCAAGGCCCTGGTTGGCGGCCGCGCCGCCGGCGAAGGAGGTCAGCTGGCCGCGTCCGACGTGACGGAAGACGTCCATCAGCCACAACCGGTCCTCGGCCGCCGCGTATCCGGCGCCGAACTCGGTGCCGTAGCGAGTGGTGCCGGTGATGTGCGGCACACCGGACTTCTTGTCGCGGACGATCGTCACGTCGCTGCGGCCCGCGGGTTTCTCGGAGGAGGCGACCTGATCGGACGGGACGCCGAACGACGCGTCGTTGAAAAAGTTGTTGATCTTCGCGTCGGTGAGCGTGGAGTAGCCCGTGGCCAGGTTGGCGTACGGGCCGAGCTGGTCCTCGGCGTGGCTCGGCTGGGTGCCGAAGGCCTGGTTGAGGAGGATCTGGGCGAGGGTGGCATTGCCGTTCTCGCCCGGTGGAAGGATGTCCGAACACTGACCGCCGCAGTAGTCGTTGGAGGCGGCCGCTTCGGCCGTACCCGCGGCGACCGGCGACAACAGACCGGCGATGAGCACGCATATCGACGCGGTCTTGAGGAACTTGGGGAGCCTGCGAGGAGTTCTCAGTCTGTCGAGGGTGGTGCGTGGGGTGCGCCGTGGCATGGCAGCTCCTCCCGACGTTGGTGAGCGGGACGTTACCGCCGGTATCCCCGGGAGTGAATATGAACATGCGTCAACTTTTCGGAATGACAAGGGTCAAGTGGAGCTCTCGACGGCGACCGACGGCATGAGGGACAACCGAGAACCGTGGCCGATGGAGGTCATCGGAAAACGGATGGAGCCGAATCGCTTGTCGATACGTCTATTCGGCGGCGTCCGTGCGGACGTCGCCGAAGTGACCGAAGTACAGCTGCAGGTGTGACGGAGGTGCAGGGCGATGGCCGGTTTCCGGAGTCTGGCGAGACAGGTGCGCGACCAGCGGTGCGATCTGGCGCTACGCCGCTACTCGCTGCGCAAGTGCCTTGAGAAGTTCGCCCCGTACGGGCATCGGGCGACCTGGGAACATCTGTGCTCCCGGGCCGGGTTCGGTCCCGAGGACCGCTCCCCCGACCCAGTGCGGCTCGTGGCCGCACTGGAGGAGCTGGAGGAGGCCCGTTCCGTCTGGCTCGCCTACGAGGCCGGGTTCACCGAGCGCCGCAGGCGGGAGAAGCACGACGGACTGCGCAGGCCGGGCAGTGTGGACGACTGGCACCGGCTTACCTGGGGCGGCTTCGGGGTCGCCTGGTGCGACGACCCGAAGGTCCACCCCCATGAGCCGCTGGCCGAGGTGCTGCGCCGGATCATCTCCGCACTGGAGCACGAGCCGGACTCGGTCTGCCCGGTGTGCACCGGCGAGCGCCTCGTCTGGATGTACGGCCTGGCCCACGAGCCCTCGTCGGGCCCGGTCTGCACGGACTGCGGCATCGTCGTTCCGGCTCCCGTTCTGACACCCGAGACGCTGACGGCGACCAGGCGCGTGCGCCTGCTGGTGTCGGCGTGAGCACAGCCCTCGGGGCGCGGGGGTGCGCCGGTGCTGCCGCACCCCCCGTTGTCAGTGGAGTCCGGCACCGTCGGTGACCTGGTCCGCGTCCGGAGGGCCTGGTTCAGTACAGGCGTCCCGGCGCTGCCCCGCCCGTAGGAGGACGGGGTCGTTCAGCAGCAGTTGTCGGCCGCTTCCCTCTGCTCCGGCGTGCGTGGCGCCCGCCTGGATCCCCGTTCCACCATCAGCCGCGACCCCGACTGCCGTTCACCGATGATGTCGTCCGGATTGGACAGCACACACGTCTCCAGCGACAGGCAGCCGCAGCCGATGCAGTCCGTGAGATGGTCACGGAGCCGGCTCAGCTGGCGGATGCGCTCGTCCAGTTCGGCACGCCAGGCCTCGGAGAGCCGGGCCCAGTCCGCACGGGTCGGAGTCCGCTCCTCGGGCAGTTCGGCGAGCGCCTCACGGATGGCGGCCAGCGGGATGCCGACGCGCTGGGCGGCACGTACGAAGGCGACCCGGCGCAGTGTGTCGCGCTGGTAGCGGCGCTGGTTGCCCGCTGTGCGGCGGCTGCTGATCAGACCCTTGGACTCGTAGAAGTGCAGGGCGGAGACGGCGGCGCCGCTGCGCGCGGACAACTGGCCTACGGTGAGCTCGTGGATGGTCTCGGGGATCTGGGGCACCCCGCAGAGCCTACCCACCGCGTCATCTGACCGGTCCGTTGACAGGGAACCCGGACGGGACCATGCTAAGCAGTTGCTTAGGCAAGGGTGACTTAGTGACGCGAAAGGCCGGGAACATGGCAGAGCCGAGGACCTTCACGTCCGCCGACGACCTGAAGGCGGCGGTGGGCGAGCAACTGGGATACACCGACTGGGTGGAGATCGACCAGAAGCGGATCGACCTGTTCGCGGACGCCACGGGCGACCACCAGTGGATCCATGTGGACCCGGAGAAGGCGGCCGCCGGCCCCTTCGGGACCACCATTGCGCACGGCTACCTCACGCTGTCGCTGCTCCCGCTCTTCGGACCGCAGCTGATCATGGTCGAGGGCGTGAAGATGGGCGTCAACTACGGGACCAACAAGGTCCGTTTCCCCGCGCCGGTCCCCGTCGGCTCACGCCTGCGCGCGACCGCGACGATCAGCGGAGTGGAGGACGTGCAGGGCGGGGTCCAGACGGCCGTCGCCTTCACCGTGGAGCGCGAGGGCGGCGACAAGCCCGTGTGCGTGGCCGAGTCGGTCGTGCGCTACTACTTCTGAGCCCCTAGGGGCTGTTTCCCCGCACCCACCATCCGCAGGACGAGGTCGGCGTAGAGCGCGCCGACCTCGTCGGGGGTGCGGGGGCCGTCGATGTTGAACCAGCGGGCCACGTCGATGCACAGGGAAAGCACGGCGAGGGTGGTGGCCCATACGTCCAGCACGTCGAACTCGCCGGCCGCCACCCCGTCCTCGATGATGCCCCGCACCTCGGCGTCGCACTGCCGGCGCAGGGCGACGATCTCGGCCCGGGCATCTGGTCCGAGGGCGTCCAGTTCGTACTGCACGACCCGCGCGGTGGTGCGCCGCCCGGCGTGCCAGCGCACGAAGGAGCTCACGGCGTCGGCGAGCCGCTCCGCGGCGCTGCCTTCACGCCGGGCCGCCGTACGCAGGATCTCGAGCGCCTTCTCGTGACCGATCCTGCTGATGCGGTGCAGCAGCTCTTCCTTGGTCTTGTAGTGGATGTAGAGCGCGGCCGGGCTCATACCGGCGCGGCCCGCGATGTCGCGCGTCGTGGTGGCGTGATAGCCGCGCTCGGCGAAGGCCTCGACCGCGGCGACCAGCAGCCGCCGGGCCGCGTCGGGGGTCACCTCGACCCACGGCTCCATCTCGCCGCCGGCCGTCTCCTCCGCCGTAGTCATCGCTCGCCCCTTCCACTGGCAGGACGAACACCATACCGCCGAAGGTGAGCGGGCGCTTAGCGTGCCCGCTCACGGCGTGGGAAACATCCCTCAGAGTTTCTCGAAGGGGTTGTACACCCTGTGGGCCGTCTCCTGCCGGTCACGGATCACCTTGGCCAGGGTGAAGGCGGAGGTCACGAGATAGAGCACCGCTACACCGAGGAATGCCCGGACCCAGGCGTCGGCGTGCAGCTGGTAGATCCCGATGGCGGTGGCGACCATGGCGACGGCGAACGACGCCACCGCCTGGCCGTAGAAGGCGGCTGTGCTCAGTGGCTTGACCGGTATGTCACTCATGCGCCCCAGGGTGGCCGGATGTGGCCGGTGCCACATCCGGCGGAATGCTCAGACAGGTACTCAGAACGCCGAAACTCCCGTCAGCGCCCGCCCGATGACCAGCTTCTGGATCTGGCTCGTGCCTTCGTAGAGGGTCATCACACGGGCGTCGCGCAGGAGTTTGCCCGCCGGGTACTCGTCGATGTATCCGTACCCCCCGAAGACCTGGAGCGCGTTGTTCGCGGCGCGTACCGCCGCCTCGGAGGCGAAGAGCTTGGCCTTGGAGGACTCGACGGCGAAAGGCCGGCCGCGGTCGATCAGATCGGCGACCCGCCAGGTCAGCAGCCGCGCGGCGTCCACATCGACGGCGATGTCGCTGATCAGTTCCTGGACGAGTTGGTGATGGGCGATGGTCCTGCCGAACTGCTCTCGCTCGGTGGAGTACCGGACCGCCACCTCCAGGGCGGCCCTGGCTATGCCGACGCAGCCCGCCGCGACCGACATGCGCCCCTTCGCGAGGGCCGACATGGCGACGGAGAAGCCCTTGCCCTCGGCACCCAGCATCGCCGAGGCCGGCACGCGGACGTCCTCGAGGACCAGCTCGGCGGTGGCCTGACCGCGCAGGCCGAGCTTGCCGTGGATGGTGCGGCGGCTGAAGCCCGGAGCGTCCGTGGGCACCAGGAAGGCGGAGACGCCCTTGTGGCCCGGGGCGTCCGTGGAGCGGGCGAACAGGAGCACGACATCGGCCCAGGTGCCGTTCGTGATGAACATCTTGGTGCCGTTGATCACGTAGTCGTCGCCGTCGCGGACGGCCCGGGTGGTGAGGTTGCCCGCGTCGGAACCGGTGCCCGGCTCGGTGAGCCCGAAGCAGCCGACGTACTCGCCGGAGGTGAGCCCCGGCAGCCAGCGCCGCTTCTGCTCCTCGCTCCCCCAGGCGGCAATGGTCTTGGCGACGAGCCCCAGCGAGACGGACACGATCCCGCGCACGGAGGAGTCGCCGCGGCCCAGCTCCTCGGTCACCAGGCAGTAGGCGAGGTGGTCGCCGCCCGAACCGCCGTACTCCTCGTCGATGGTCAGCCCGAGGAACCCGACCTCGCCCAGCTTCTTGACGATCGACCGGTCGACCTCCTCGGCCCGGTCCCAGTCGACGACGTGCGGGGTGATCTCACGGTCCACGAAGTCCTCGGCCAGCCGCCGGACGGCGACCTGCTCCTCGCTGAGCTCCAGGTTCACGACGCGTCACCCCAGGGAAGTCGGGAAGGTCTTTGAAATCCGCACATTTAAATTAGCACTGCTAGTTTACGTCCGCAGCCCTACTATGAGCGCCATGGCCCGACCGCACAAGCCCCTCCTCAGCACCGACCGCATCGTCGACGCGGCACGGGCCCTGGTGGACGCGGAGGGCCTCCCCGCCGTCTCCACGCGCCGGCTCGCCGCCGAACTCGGGGTCAGCGGGCCCTCCCTCTACAACCACTTCCGCACCAAGGACCAGATCCTCGAGGCGGTGGCCGACTCGGTGAGCGCACAGGTCGACCTGTCGATGTTCGAGGACGGCCGGGACTGGCGGACCGCGCTGCACGACTGGGCCGTCTCCTACCGGGAGGCCCTGCACGACCACCCCAACATCGTTCCGGTGCTGGCCGGCGGGCCGGGCCGCCGCCCGGCCGCGCTGCGTCTCGCCGACGCCGTCTACGGTGCGATGGTCGACGCGGGCTGGCCGCCCCCGCAGGCCACGTCCATCGGCGCGGTCATGCGCTACTTCGTCATGGGCTCCGCGCTCGGCTCGTTCGCGGGCGGCTTCGTCGACGACGAGTCGGCGTACGACCCGGCCGACTACCCCCACCTCGGCCAGGCCCACCTCCTCGCCGAAAAGCAGGAGAAGATCGACGACCGGGCCTTCGAGACCGGGCTCACGGCGCTGCTGGACGGGCTGGAGCGGCAGTACGAGCAGGTGGGACGCCCCGCGTAGGACGGTCCGGCATCCTTCGGCGGGCGCCGAAGTGTCCGTACCCCATGCTGGAGTCATGACGAGCCGGAAGGAAGCGGGGGCGGCGGGCCTGGCCCGACTCGCCGGGCTGATCGCCGACGAGACGCGGGCCGGCTGCCTGCTCGCGCTGCTCGACGGACGGGCGTGGACCGCCGGTGCACTGGCACGGCACACAGGTGTCGCGCCGTCCACACTCAGTGAGCATCTGGGCAAGCTCGTCGCGGGCGGACTGCTCGCCGAGGAGCGGCAGGGCCGGCACCGGTACGTCCGGCTCGCCGATGCCCGGATCGCCCAGCTGGTCGAGGACCTGACGGCCCAGGTCTCGCCGGACTCCGGGGCCCGGCGTACCCGCACGCTGGGTGAGGCGGGCGCCGGTTCCGCGATGGCCAGGGGCCGTACCTGCTACGACCATCTGGCCGGGCGGCTGGGCATCGCCGTCACCGACGCACTGACCGAGCGCGGGCTGCTCCGCCAGGACGCGGGGTTCGTGCTCACGGACGCGGGGCTGCGGTGGTTCGATGCCGCCGGGATCGTCCTCGACCGCCGGGGCCGCCGGCCGCTGGCCCGTGCCTGTCTCGACTGGACCGAGCGCCGCCCCCATCTCGCGGGTGTCGCGGGCGCGGCCCTGTGCCGGCACGCCCTGGCCGCCGGCTGGTGCGTGCGCATCGGGTCGGAGCGGGCCGTGAAGGTGACGGAGACGGGTGAGCGGGCGCTTTCGGAACTGCTGGGGATCGAGGCCGCGGCGCTGAGCTGAGCGCCGACGTGCCGTCCAAAATCCGCGAGTAATGCCGTCCCTGCCCTCCTAGCCTCTGGAGCATGATGAACATCTCCCCCGCCCGTCTGGCCGCCGGAGCTGCGACGGTCAGCGTCGTGCTCTGGGCCTCCGCCTTCGTCTCGATCCGCAGCGCGGGTGCCGTCTACGCACCGGGTGCCCTGGCACTCGGGCGGCTGCTCGCCGGGGCGCTCACGCTCGGGATCATGTGCGCCGTACGACGGGAGGGGCTGCCGCCGCGTGCCGCCTGGCGTGGCATCGCGATATCCGGCCTGCTGTGGTTCGGGTTCTACATGGTCGCCCTCAACTGGGGCGAGCGGCAGGTGGACGCCGGCACCGCGGCGCTGGTCGTCAACATCGGACCGATCCTGATCGCGCTGCTGAGTGCGCGGCTGCTCGGCGACGTCATGCCGCCGCGGCTGCTGGCGGGGATGGCGGTGTCCTTCGCGGGTGCGGTGACCGTGGGCCTTTCCATGTCGGGGGAAGGCGGTTCCTCGGTGCTCGGGGTGGTGCTGTGTGTGCTCGCGGCGATCGCGTACGCCGCCGGGGTCGTCTCGCAGAAGCCGGCGCTGGCGCGGCGAGCCCGCTGCAGGTGACGACGTTCGGGTGCCTGGTCGGAGCGGTGGCCTGTCTGCCGTTCGCCGGGCAACTGGTCCACGACGCGGCCGACGCCCCGCTCTCCGCGACCCTCAACATGGTCTACCTGGGCGTCTTTCCGACCGCGCTCGCCTTCACGACCTGGGCGTACGCCCTGGCCCGTACGACGGCGAGCCGTATGGGCGCGACGACGTACGCCGTTCCCGCGCTGGTCGTTCTGATGTCCTGGCTGTTCCTCGGCGAGGTGCCGGGACTGCTGACGCTCGGGGGTGGCGTGCTGTGCCTGGCCGGCGTGGCGGTCTCGCGGTCGCGTCCGCGCGTCTCGCCCCCGGGCGGGCCCGTCGTGCCGTCCGCGCCCCGGCGTGAGCCCACGCTGGACTGACCGCCCGGGGGTCCGCCGCCCGGGACCGCCGATCGCCGACTGCCTCGCCTCGACACCCGGACGGTCTCCTACGCCGGTGGGCCCCGCCAAGGACACACCGACAGAACATCACCCGGCACCCCGCCAAGGACGCACCGGGCAGAACACCACCCGGCCGACCCCGCCAAGGACACACCGGGTCAGAACACCACCCGGCCGACCCCGCCAAGGACACACCGGGTCAGAACACCACCCGGCCGACCCCGCCAGGCACACACCAGTCAAAAGACCACCCTGCGCCCCGCCAATCACGCACCGATCAGAACACCACCAGTGCCCGTCCCCCCCGGCCGCCCACCATGTTCTCGAAGGCGCCCGGGATGTCCTCCAGGCCGATCCGTTCCGTCACCAGCGCGCCCAGGTCCAGGCGTCCGGCCCGTACGTGTTCCGCCAGGACCGGCAGGTCCTCGGCCGGGTTCGAGTTGCCGTAGACGCAACCCGACAGCGTGCGGCCCCAGTGGAAGATCTCCAGGGCGTTGAAGGTGACCTGCTGGTCCTTGCCCCCGATGCCGACGACCGTCGTACGGCCGCCGCGGCGCGTGGAGTCCCAGGCCGCGCGAATGCTGACCGCGCGGCCCACGCATTCCACGGCCACGTCGACGCCCTGCTTGTCCGTCAGACCGCGGATCTCGCGGGGCGTGGTGTCGGAGGCGAGCAGGAAGTCGGTCGCGCCCGCCTGCCGTGCCAGGTGCTCCTTCTCGGGAGAGACGTCCACCGCGATGATCCGTGCCGCGCCCGCGATCCGTGCCGACTGGAGGGTCGCGAGGCCCACTCCTCCGGCGCCGAACACCGCCACGGTCTCCCCCGGACGAACCTTCGCCGCGTGGTGCACGGCGCCATAGCCCGTGAGCACGGCGCAGCCCAGCAGGGCCGCGTCGATCAGCGGCACCCCGCCGGGCAGCGGCAGCACACAGGACGCCGCCACCACCGTCTCCTGGGCGAACGCGGCCACGTTCAGACCGGGATGCAGGTCCGTGGCGTCGTCCCGGCGGCGGGCGTGGACGTCGCCCGAGCCGGTCAGCGCGTTCGCGCACAGCCACACCTCCCCCAGGGCGCAGGCGGGGCAGGCACCGCAGGACGGTGCCCAGTTGAGGACGACGTCGTCGCCCGGCGCGACATGGGTGACGCCCTCGCCCACGGAGACCACCGTTCCCGCGCCCTCGTGGCCGAGCACGGCGGGCACCGGCACCCGCATGGTGCCGTTGGACAGGGACAGATCGGAATGGCAGACGCCGGCGGCGGCCAGCCGGACGCGGACCCGGCCGGGACCGGGCTCCGGAAGCTCGATCTCGGTGACCTCCAGCGGGGCACCGACTGCGGGCAGGACAGCGGCTCGGACCATCTGGCTCAGCGCTCCTGGAACTGGAGGGACTTGGTCTGGAGGTACTCGGCGAGCCCGTGCGCGCCCAGCTCGCGGCCCACCCCGGACTGCTTGTAACCGCCGAAGGGGGCAAGGGGGTTGAAGCGTCCGCCGTTGATGTCGACCTGTCCGGTCTCCAGCCCGCGGGCGAAGGCGGCGGCCTCCGCGTCGTCGCCCGCCCAGACGGCTCCGGCCAGTCCGTAGACCGTGCCGTTGGCGATGCGCAGGGCGTCCTCCTCGTCCTCGTAGCGCAGGATCGAGAGCACCGGGCCGAAGATCTCCTCCTGCGCGATCACCATGTCCGGGCTGACATCGGCGAAGACGGTGGGCGGTACGAAGTAGCCGCGTTCGTGCGGAGACCCGGTGCCGCCCGCGACCAGACGCGCGCCCTCGGCCACGCCCTTGTCGATGTAACCCCGCACCCGCGTCTGCTGCTTGGCGTTCACGAGCGGGCCGATGCGGTCGCCGTACTTGGCCGCGGCCGCGGCGGCGAGTTCCACCGCCTCCTCGTACTGCTCCCGGTGGACCAGCATCCGCGTCCACGCGCTGCACGTCTGCCCGGAGTTGGACATGACGTTGGCGACGCCGACGTTGACGGCCCTGGCGAGGTCCGCGCTCGGCAGGATGACGTTCGCGGACTTGCCGCCCAGCTCGAGGGCGACCTTCTTGACGGCCGCTCCCGCCGTCGCGCCGATCTGCCGGCCCACGGCCGTGGATCCGGTGAAGGAGACCAGGTCGACGCCCTCGTGCGCGGCGAGCGCCTGGCCGGCCACCGGGCCGAGGCCGGTGACAAGGTTGAACACCCCGGCCGGTACGTCCGCCTCGTGCACCGCCTCCGCGAACAGCTGGGCGGTCAGCGGGGTGTCCTCGGCCGGCTTGAGGACGACCGTGCAGCCCGCCGCCAGGGCCGGGGCAACCTTGGCGACGATCTGGTGGAGCGGGTAGTTCCAGGGCGTGATCGCACCCACGACCCCGACCGGCTCGTGATGGACGGTGGAGTTGCCGACCTTCTCCTCGAAGGAGTGCGTCGCGGCGATCTCGGCGAAGGAGCCGGCGACCGCGATGGGCAGGCCCACATGGACGCTCTGCGAGAACGGCAGCGGCGAGCCGAGCTCGGCCGTGACGGTCCCGGCGATCTCGTCCTTGCGGGCCACGAGGACGTCCCGCAGGGCCGCGAGCCGGGCGGCGCGGTCGGCGGGCGCGGTGGCGGCCCAGGCGGGGAGGGCGGCCCGGGCGGCGCGTACGGCGGCGTCGACGTCCTCGGCGGTGCCTGCGGGTACGTGCCCGATGACCTGCTCGTCGACCGGGTTGACGACCGCGATGGCGTCGGTTCCGACGGCAGGGCGCCAGTCGCCGTCGATGTACATGCCGTCATGTGCCTTCATCGTCTTCCTCCCTGGCCGGGGTGCGTCGTCCGCGGCCCCAAACTAGCGCTGTTAGTTTTGCTGCGCCAGGGGGCTCCGGGGCGCTCGGCGCGGAACTCGCTCGCGGCCGGTCGGTCTCCCACCCGGGCGGCGTCCGACGGTCGGCGCGCCCGCGCCCCACGGCGGGCATGGGCGCACGTTCCGGGTCAGCGTGGTGCGGGGAGCGGCGCGAGTTCGACGGGGACGCCGTTGAGCACCGCGTTGCCCGACAGCGGGTCGAGCAGGCTGCCGTCGAGAAGCTGGTTGACGTTGACACCGGGGTCCAGCGTGGCGTGGCTCATCCGGGTTCCGGGCCGGTCGTGGCCCCAGCCGTGCGGAAGGCTGACGACTCCGCGCCGGATGCCGTCGGTGACCTCGACGGGCGCGGTCACCGCTCCTCCCGCGCCCTTGACCCGTACCTGTGCGCCGTCCGCGAGCCCGAGCCGCTCGGCGTCCTCCGGGTGGATGTGCAGGGTGCAGCGGTTGGAACCGCCGGTGAGGGCGGGCACGTTGTGCAGCCAGCTGTTGTTGGACCGCAGATGGCGCCGGCCGACCAGCACGAGCGAGCCGGCGCGCTCGCTCAGGGCCTGCCGCAGGCGGGGCAGGTCGGCCGCGATGGGCTCCGGCAGCAGTTCCACCGTGCCGCTCGGGGTCTTCAGCGGCTGCGGCAGCCGGGGTTCGAGCGGTCCGAGGTCGATCCCGTGCGGACGGGCGAGCAGTGTGCGCAGGCTGAGTCCGTCGGGCCGGGCGCCGAAGCCGTCGCCGTACGGGCCGAGGCGCAGCATCATGTCCAGCCGCCGCTCGGGGCCGCTCTCCCCGGTGAGCTGCCCGGCCAGTTCGCGCGGGTCGCGGCCGTGGACGGGTGAGTGGGGCTCGGTCACCGCCTTGCCGAGGGTCTGCTCGATGACCAGGGTGTCCACGGCGTCCGGGTCGGCGCCGTGCATGCCGGTGGCGGCCAGGACGAGCCGCGCGAGGATCTCGGTCTCCGCCATACGGCCCGCCTCCAGAGGCACGGCGGCAGGGGTGTAGCGGACCTGGTTGCGCACGGCGAGGGTGTTGAAGGCGAAGTCGAAGTGCGGCGCCTGGGACGGCGGGGGCGGCGGCAGGACGACATGCGCGTGGCGTGAGGTCTCGTTGAGGTACGGGTCGACGCTGACCATGAAGTCGAGCGAGCCGAATGCCTTGTCGAGCCGGTCTCCGTCCGGGGCGGAGAGCACGGGGTTGGCGGCGACGGCGATGACGGCGCGGACGGGGCTGCCCTCGTCGGTGGCGGTGTCGATCTCCTCGGCGAGCGCGGAGATGGGCAACTCGCCCTTGGCCTCGGGGTACCGGCTCACCCTCGAGTGCCAGCGCCCGAGCGCGAAGCCGCGGCCGGGCCCGGCGGGCCGGGGCGTCCTGTCGGTCGCCGACAGCGGGAAGAGCGCGCCGCCGGGCCGGTCGAGGTTGCCGGTGAGGATGTTGAGCACGTCGACAAGCCAGCTGGCGAGGGTGCCGTGCGGGACGGTACAGCTGCCGATGCGGCCGTAGACCGCGGCGGTGGGCGCGGCCGCGAGCTCGCGGGCGAGGGCGCGGATGATGTCCGCCTCGACGTCGCACGCCCCGGCGGCGGCTTCGGGCGGGAAGTCCGCGACGGCGGCGGCCACTTCGTCGAGGCCGGTGACATACGGCGCGAGGTCGCCCAGGTCCACCAGGTCCTCCTCGAAGAGGACGTTGGCCATCGCCGCAAGGAGCAGGGCGTCGGTGCCGGGGCGGACGGCGACGTGCCGGTCGGCGAGCCGGGCGGTGCGGGTGCGGCGCGGGTCGATCACGGTCAGGGTGCCGCCGCGGCTCTTGAGGGCCTTGAGCTTGCCGGGGAAGTCCGCGGCGGTGCACAGACTCCCGTTCGACTCCAGGGGGTTGGCGCCGATCAGCAGCAGATGGTCCGTACGGTCGAGGTCGGGTACGGGAATGGCGTTCGCGTCCCCGTAGAGGAGCCCGCTGGAGACGTGCTTGGGCATCTGGTCCAGCGTGGAGGCCGTGAAGAGGCTGTGGGTGCGCAGACCGGCGAGCAGGACCGTCGGGTAGAGCGCGCCGGCCATGGTGTGCACGTTGGGGTTGCCGAGCACGACGCCGACGGCGTGCGGCCCGTACTGCTCCACGACGGGCCGCAGTCCGGCGGCGACGGCGTCGAACGCCTCGTCCCAGGTGGCCTCGCGCAGTTCGCCGTCCCGGCGCACGAGGGGGGTGCGCAGCCGGTCGGGATCGGAGTCGGCGGCACCGAAGGAGGCGCCCTTCGGACAGACGAACCCCTTGCTGAACACATCGTCCCGGTCTCCGCGGGCACCGGTGACACGGGTGCCCTCGATGGTCAGCGTCAGCCCGCAGGTGGCCTCGCACAGGGGACAGATACGCAGGGCGGTTCGGGACACGGGTCCTCCCGGAGGGACGGCGGCAGCGGTGGCGCACGAACGGAGCCGAGCATACCGACCGGTATGAACGGAGGGGAGGGGCCGGCGGGCACACGTCCCACTCGTGCGCGGCACGCAGGGGCGGGCTAGTCGAGCGCCTTCTCCAGATAGGCCCGCAGCAGTCCCCGCGTCTCCTCGATGATTCTGTCGTCGCCCTCGGGGGACATCCGGAACGCCAGGTGGACCAAGGTGTCGGCGGTCTCCACGGCTATCAGGAACGTGCGGCGCAGGTCCTCGTCCGGTTCGCGGTCGAGGTAGGCCGACAGCAGGTCCGTCAGACGGTCGGCGACACGGTGATTGGGCTCGCCGTAGCGGGCGCCGACCGGTATCTGGTTGCCGAAGTCGACGAGGGAGAAGCCGGGCGCCGTGCGCTTCATGTCCAGGTACTCGTCCAGCACCGCGTCCATCGCCCCGCGCCAGCCGCCCTCGTCCCCCGAGGCCGCGAGGCGGCGGGTGACGCGCTCGGTGTAGCGCTCCAGGTTGCGCTCCGCGAGGGCGTCGGCCATCGCCCGCTTGTTGCCGAAGAATCGGTACACGGAGCCGATGGGCACGCCGGCGCGCAGGGCCACGGCACGGGTGCTCAGGTCGTCGTAGCCGACCTCGTCGAGAAGGTCGGCACAGGCGTCGAGGATCCTGGTCAGTCGTTCGGCGCTACGGCGCTGGACGGGCGCGCGGCGCAGCGATCTCGCTTGGGGCACGGGCTTCATAATGCCTTTCCGCCGAGGGCCGGTGAACCTCGCCCGTCAGTACGGAAAACGATGGCCGGAGCACTCATCGACTTCCCGCGGCGCTCACCTCGGGTCCTTCGGGCCCGCCACTCCAACCTGACTCCCCGCTCCTCACGTTCCCGCCTTGCCGTCCGGGCTCGTACCCGCCTTGCCGTCCGGGTTCGTACCCGCGTTGCCGTCCGGGCTCGTACCCGATACGGCTTCCGACGCCGTGATGTCCGCGGTGCTCTCCACGGGCTTTCCGTGCACCGCCCACACGGTCTGGTCGTCCGCGTACAGGCGGGCCGTGACGTGATGCGTACCGCGCGGGACCAGTGCGCCGCTGAGGTGGTAGTCAGGAGACCGCAGCCGGGTGAGCGGGTGGCCGTCCAGGTAGAGCCGCGCGACGCCGTGCCCGGCCACCGCCACCGGGTGCGCATCGACGGGCGAGAAGCGGAAGTTGCGGACGGTCAGCCGCACGTCCCAGTCGTCACCGGAGTCCGGCTGCACCTCGAGCGCGATCTGCGGTGCGTCCTTCATGTCGACTTCACGGTAGTGCCGCCCTTCCTCGTCCGTGCCGTCCAGCACCTTGCCCACCGGCGAGGCCGCCACCTCGCCCTTCCGCTCGTGCGCGTCGCCGGAGCCGCAGCCGGCCGAACCGCCGAGCAGGGCGCCCACCGCGAGCGCGGCGAGCACTCCGCGCGTCCACGACATGGCCGGGAGCGTATTGCACGCGCAGGACGGCCGGATCCCCCTCAAGGCTGGTTCTCCCGGCTTTCCGCGCCGCCGGTCCGGGGCTGGAGAAGGGCCGCTCTGGAGACCGCAAGGCCGGGGGGCCGACCTCAACTCCCTCTTGCGTACCACGGACCCGAATCCTACGGTGATACATAGGAATCAGCGACAAGGGAGCCGTGATGAACGGGGACGCGAGGAAGATCGCGGAGGGACTGACCTATCTCTCCGGTTTCGGCAACGAGCACAGCTCGGAGGCGCTCCCGGGTGCGCTGCCCGAGGGCCACAACTCGCCGCAGCGCGCGCCACTGGGGCTGTACGCGGAGCAGCTGAGCGGTACCGCGTTCACCGAGCCGAGGGCCCACAACCGGCGCTCGTGGCTGTATCGCATCCGCCCTTCGGCCGCCCACCCCACCTTCACCCGCACCGACAACGGCGCGATCCGGTCGGCCCCCTTCACCGAGACGGTGCCCGACCCCAACCGGCTGCGCTGGAATCCGCTGCCCGAACCCCCGGCCGGGACCGACTTCCTTCAGGGGCTGTGGACCCTGGGCGGCAACGGCGACGCCACCCAGCGCACCGGCATGGCCGTGCACCTGTACCACGCCAACGCCTCCATGGACCGTGTCTTCAGCAATGCGGACGGCGAGCTGCTGATCGTCCCGGAGCGTGGCGGCCTGCTGCTGCACACGGAGTTCGGCATGCTCCGCGTGGAACCCGCGGAGGTGGCACTCGTCCCGCGCGGTGTCCGCTTCCGCGTGGAACTGCTGGACGTCGCGCCCGACGGCGGGCAGAGCCCGGCCGTACGCGGTTACGTCTGCGAGAACTACGGCGCCCCCTTCCGCCTCCCCGATCTCGGCCCGATCGGCGCCAACGGGCTGGCGAACGCCCGGGACTTCCGGGCGCCGGTCGCCGCGTACGAGGACGTCGAGGGTCCCGTCGAGGTCGTGAACAAGTTCTGCGGCAACCTCTGGACGGCGACGTACGACCACTCGCCGCTCGACGTCGTCGCCTGGCACGGGAATCATGTGCCGTACGTCTATGACCTTCGGCGTTTCAATGTGATCGGCACCATCAGCTACGACCACCCGGATCCGTCGATCTTCACGGTGCTCACCTCGCCGAGCGACACCCCGGGACTCGCGGGTGTCGACTTCGTGGTCTTCGCGCCGCGCTGGCTGGTGGGCGAGGACACCTTCCGGCCGCCGTACTTCCACCGGAACGTGATGAGCGAGTACATGGGCCTCGTCGAAGGTGCCTACGACGCCAAGGCGGAGGGCTTCGTGCCGGGTGGTGGCTCGCTGCACAACATGATGTCGGCGCACGGCCCCGACCGGGAGACGTTCGACCGGGCCAGTGCGGCCGAGCTGGCGCCCCAGAAGATCGACGACGGGCTGGCGTTCATGTTCGAGACCCGCTGGCCGCTGACCCTGACGCCGCACGCAGCACACGCCGAACACCTGCAGCGCGGCTACGACGGGGTGTGGCAGGGCCTCCAGCGCCACTTCCGCCCGTTGCACTGAGCGCCGACGACCGGTACGGATAGCCCGTGACCTCCTTCGCCCCGGATTCGATCGTCCTGAACCGCAAGCTGCCGCTCTGGTACCAGGTGTCGCAGTCGTTGCGCGCCTCGATACTCGGCCGCTCGGCGCAGGATCCGCTGCGCCTGCCCACCGAGGAGCAGTTGGCGGGGCACTACGGGGTGAGCGTGCTGACCATGCGCCAGGCGCTCAAGGAGCTGGAGGTCGAGGGGCTGATCACCCGCCACCGCCGACGCGGCACGTTCATCGAGCCGAGCGCGCAACGGGGTGCCCCGGTGCGGCTGCTGGGCTCGGTGGACGCGATCGTGGCCCAGCAGTCCGGTATGACGACCGAGCTGCTGGACCACGGCAGAAAGCCGGTGCCCGCGGAACTCGCCGAGCACTTCCCGGATCTCGCCGAGGTGGCGACGTACCACCGGCTGCGCAGCGACGAGAAGAGCGGTGAGCCGACCAACCACGCCCGCAACTACGTCCGCCCCGAACTGGCCGAGCGCATCGACCACGCGGACCTGGTGCGGTGGCCGATGACCAAGGTGCTGCGGGACGTGGTCGGCGCGGACATCAGTCGCATCACGGACACCGTGGAGGCACGGCTGGCCGACCCGGAGACGGCCCGGCTGCTCGAAGTGCCGCTGCTCAGCCCGATCCTGCACTACACGGGCGTCACGTACGACGCCGGGGGACGGCCGCTCGATGTGGCGGTGATCCACTACCGGGGCGACCGCTTCTCCTTCACGGTCACCCTCGAGGCCACCTGAGCACGTCGTACGATGCCCAGCGTGACGCACGACGACGCTCCGCTGCTCGCGGACCTCATGCCGTGGTCCGTCGCACCCCTGCGGCCGGGCCGCGCCTGGCCTGCGGCACCCGACGCGGCCTCGCTCAAGGCACGCTGGGACGCCTTCACGAAGGCCGAAGGGCCCGACCGGGAGACGCTGTTCGAGCCGACACGCTCACGCACGCTGTACTCCGCTGTCGGACAGCTTCCGGGCCGCTCCGGCGGCACGGAGAAGCTGGTGCGCGCCTCGGGCCCCTGCCCGGAGCCGGTACGCGTGCTGTGCGCCCCGTTCGACGAGCAGTGGCTGATCCCCGACCACCGGCTGATCGACGTGGCGCGGCCGGAGTTGTGGCGCGTCGCGGACGAGCAGCAGGTCTTCACGGTGGAGACGGCCCCGGCGCCCGACTCCCCCGGCCCGCTGCTGCTGGCCTCCTCGCTGCTTCCCGTACTGCGCGCCGGACGCATCCGCCCGCTCTACCGCCGCCCCGGCGGTGCCGAACCCAATCTGGCGCCGGGCCTGCTGGGGCATCTGACCGCCCGGCTGGGCCTGTCCCCCGCGCCCGTCGACGTCCTCGCCTGGAGCATGGCGGCGGTACGCCCGGGGCCCGACGGCCTGACCGTCCCGCTCACCGAGGACCCCGCGCTCTGGACCCACGGCGTCGAACTGGGCCACCGCATGCTCTGGCTGATGCGGCGCGACGGCGAACGCCCCAAACTCCCCGGCGGGCGCCGCCCCTACGTCCGGGCACCGCTGCCCGCACGCCCCCTCGCGCTCCACTACGACCGTGACGAGGAGACCCTCCATCTCGACGAGGGCCGCATCTCCCCGCTGCCCCCGGAGGCCTGGGACTTCGAGGTGAGCGGAGTCCGCGTCCTGGAGCAGTGGTTCACCGCGAGGACCGCGGGGGCCGTACCCGGCACCCTGGAGGCGATCCGCCCGGCGACGTGGCCCCAGACCTGGACGTCGGAGCTCCTGGAGCTGATCACGGTCCTGGCGCTCCTCGCGGAACTGCGTCCGCAGTGGGCGGAGTTGGAGGTGACCGCCGCCCTCACGGCAGCCGAACTCCGCACGGCGGGGGTACTGCCGGTGACAGCGGCGGCACGGCGCCCGGCCTCGGTGCTCGACCACCACGAGGAAGGCCCCGAGGGTCAGTTCGCGCTGATCTAGCCCTTGGGCGCGAACCCCTCCAGCATCCGACCGAGTGAGCGCTCGAAGGCCGCCTCCAGATCGACCGGGCCCGGCGCCTCGGAGAAGGCGGCGGCGATTCGCGGGTAGGCGCCCGTGGCGATCCGGCTCCCGAGGTAGGCCGTCCGCGCCGCGTTCTCCTGCTCCTCCGACCAGGGCAGGGACCGGGCACGCTCAGCAGTGGCCAGTTCGTTGGCGACGTACATGGTCACCACGCTGTTGAGCATCGCGATGAGCTCCATCTTCGTGCCGGCGGGCGCCTCCAGCGGGTCGAGGCAGGCCAGGCAGTGCTCGACGTAGCGCAGGACGTTCGGACTGAAACCGTAGATCCCCGACATCAGGCGCGGCAGCCAGGGGTGGCGGCGCATGAGGTCGCGGGTCTGGTGGGCGACCCGGAGCATGTCGGCACGCCAGTCACCGGAGGGCTCCCACAGTTCGTGTTCACCGCTGACGGCGTCGACCATCAGCTCGTACAGATCCTCCTTGCGGGGAACGTAGTTGTACAGCGACATGGTGCCGCAGCCCAGCTCGGCCGCCACATGCCGCATCGAGACCGCGTCCAGCCCCCCGGCGTCGGCGATCCGCACCGCGGCCGCCGCGATGTCGGCTCGGCGGTAGGCCGGTCTCGGCCCCCGGCCCGCACGCTCGGGACGCGACCAGATCACTTCGGGTTCGGCCGCTCGGCCCGCCATCGCTCATCACCTCGGCTCCCATCCTAGTTACGTACACCGTACGTAGTGCGCTATGGTCCTGCCATGACTACTACGTACGCTGTACTTAGTGAGGGTCTGGAGAAGCGGTTCGGGACCGTCCATGCCGTCCGGGGACTGGATCTGGCGGTGGCTCGGGGCACGGTCTGCGGGCTGCTCGGGCCGAACGGCGCGGGCAAGACCACGGCCGTACGGCTGCTCACCACGCTGCTGCGGCCGGACGCCGGCTCGGCGCGGATCGCGGGCCACGATCTGGTGCGCGAGCCCGAGGCCGTGCGCCGCGGGATCGGTGTCACCGGGCAGTACGCATCGGTCGACGGCGACCTGACCGGGCGCCAGAACCTGCGGCTGTTCGCACGGCTGCACAGGGTCCGGGACCCGGCGGGACGCGCGGGTGAGCTTCTGGACCGCTTCGGTCTGGCCGAGGCCGCGGACCGGCCCGTGTCCATCTACTCGGGCGGCATGCGGCGCCGTCTGGACCTCGCGGCGAGCCTGATCCGCCGACCCGAGGTGCTGTTCCTGGACGAGCCCACCACCGGGCTCGACCCGGCGAGCCGCAACCGGATCTGGGAGGCCGTGCACGCCCTCAAACAGCAGGGCACCACGGTGCTGCTGACCACGCAGTACCTGGAGGAAGCCGACCGGCTCGCCGACGACATCGCCGTCGTCGACCGGGGCCGGGTCGCCCACACGGGATCGCCGTCCCACCTCAAGGCGCTCATCGGCTCGCACGCGGAGGTCGTCGTCGCCCAGGCGGACGCGTTGGTGAAGGCGGCCGGCGTGCTCGACCGGCTCACCGGCGCCGAACCGACCTTCGATCACGACCGAAACGCCGTCGGCGCGGTCACCACCGACCCCACGCTCACCCTTCCCCGCCTCGTACGCGAACTGGACGCGGCCGGCGTGCCCTTGCTCGACGCGAGCCTGCGCCCCCCGACCCTCGACGAGGTCTTCCTGCGCCTGACCAGCGCCTCTGCGAACAGTGAGGAGCTCGCGGCATGACGACATGGGCGTACGACGGCACGGCGCTGCTCGGCCGTCAGCTCCGGCGGATCCGCAACAATCCGGGGCTCGCGATCCTCACTCAGACCATGCCGATCACCATGCTGCTGTTCTTCGGGTACGTGTTCGGCAGCGCGGTCGCGATGCCCGGCCGGGAGTACCGCAGCTTCCTGGTGCCGGGGCTGCTGGCGGCCACGGCGGCGGGCGGCATCATGACCGGCATGTTCCAGGCCGCCCAGGACTCGCACCGCGGCGTGATGGACCGCTTCCGAACGCTGCCGATCAGCCGGGCGGCCGTACCGCTCGGCCAGGCGGTGGCCGACCTCTTGGTCACCGCCGCGGGGACGGTCCCGTTGCTCCTGGTCGGCCTCGCGGTGGGCTGGCGGATCGAGGGATCCGTGCCCCAGGCGCTGGGTGCCGTCGGCCTGTTGCTGCTGTTCCGGTTCGCGTGCACCTGGATCGGGATCCACCTGGGGCTGCTCAGCCGGAGCGAGGAGGCCGCCGGGCAGCTCGGCGGCGTCACCTTCGTGCTGCCGCTGCTGTCCAACGCCTACATCCCCACCGGGAACCTGCCCGGCTGGCTGCGCACGCTCGCCGAGTGGAACCCGATCAGCGCGGTGACCACCGCCCTGCGGGAGCTGTTCTCCGGTGGGCAGGCAGGTGCCCACGTCGCGGCCGTCCCGGACGGAAGCGCCTGGCCGGTGGCCCACCCGGTGGCCGGGTCCCTTGCCTGGTGCGCGGTGCTGACCGCGGTCTTCTGGCCGCTGGCTGTCCGCCGGTACACACGTCAGGAGCGCTGACCGCCTGCTGACAAAGGCGGCGGTCACGGGACATGATCCCCGGCATGGATCCACTTCCGCTGCCCCTGGAGGGCATCACCGTCGTCGCCGTCGAACAGGCCGTGGCCGCGCCCTTCGCCACCCGGCAGCTCGCCGATCTGGGTGCCCGGGTGATCAAGGTCGAGCGGGTCGACGGAGGCGACTTCGCACGCGACTACGACACCGCCGCCCGGGGGCTCGCCTCGCACTTCGTGTGGTGCAACCGCGGCAAGGAGTCGATCGCCCTGGATCTGAAGGATCCGCGGGGCCTTGCCGCGGTACGGAGGCTGATCGCGGGCGCGGACGTCTTCGTGCAGAACCTCGCCCACGGGGCCGCGGCCCGGCTCGGCCTGGACGCGGCCACCCTGTGCGCGGCACACCCGCGGCTGGTCGCCGTGGACATCTCGGGCTACGGGGCGTCGGGGCCGTACGCGGACAAGCGTGCGTACGACATGCTCGTCCAGTGCGAGGCCGGTCTGGTGTCGGTCACCGGCACACCGGAGCAGCCGGTCAAGGCAGGCATCCCGGCGGCCGACATCGCGGCCGCCATGTACGCGTTCTCGGGGATCCTCGCGGCGCTCGTCCGCCGGGGCACGACCGGGCGCGGCGGGCCGGTGGAGATCTCCATGCTGGAGGCGCTCGCCGAGTGGATGGGACATCCACTGCACCATGCGATGCACGGCGGCACTCCCCCGGCGCGCACGGGGCTGGCGCACGCCGTCATCGCCCCGTACGACGCCTATCCCACGGCGGACGGCGGGCGGGTGCTGCTGTCCGTGCAGAACGACCGGGAGTGGCGGCGGCTGGCCGAGCAGGTCCTCGAGCGGCCGGAGCTCGGGACAGATCCCGCGTACGCGACGAACGCGGCGCGGGTCGCCCACAGGGAGGCCACGGACGCGCTGGTCGGCAAGGCGCTGGCCCCGCTCGGGGCGGACGAGGCCGTGGCCCGGCTGGAGTCCGCCGGCATCGCGTGCGCACGCCTCAGGGACCTGTGGGACGTCGCGGACCATCCGCAGCTGGCGGCCCGGGAGCGGTGGCGGGAGGTGGGGACGCCGGTCGGGCCGCTGAAAGCACTGCTGCCACCGATCACGCTGCCGGGCGGGAACGAGGCACGAATGGGGAATGTGCCCGCGCTCGGGGAGCACACCGAGGCCCTGCTGCGTGCCGTGGGGATGACGGACGACGAGATCGCAGCACTGTGCCGGGACGGTGTGGCCGCCTGAGCGCGGGCCCTTGCCGGGCGCCCGCGTCGCGGGCGCCGTACGGGACGCCGGTGCTCAGCGCCCGCCGAAGAGCGAACGACGCAGCCGGCGCAGCGGCGCGAACAGCGAGACCTTGCTCACCCGCGCACCCCTGCCGGTACGGTCCTGCGCAGGCTCACGCGAGGTCAGTTCGCGCATCAGCGAGGTGGCCTCGGCCGTCTCACGCTGCGGGACGGCGGGGCCGGCCAGCACCGAGAGATGACGGTCGAGGCGCGAACTGGTCGCGCTGCTCCCGCACGTGATGGCAGGGACCCTCGCCCTGCTGCGCACTGTTATCTGATCCATGTCACTCCCCACCCGTACGAGTCCACCCGGCCCGGGCAGAGTAACCCTATCGCTCCCAGGTGGCACTCGTGTATCGCGGTCACAGGATTCACCTTCCCCATAAGGGGGTTGACGACTACTGTCCGAATCCGATGGATTGCAGGGCGAGTTGGACAATTGGCTGGCTGGTGGGCTGCGGTGAGCCTCCGTCGGGCTCGACGGTGACGGCGAGTGACGTCGCCGACCTGTTCAGACCGCTCGCGACCAAGGGCGTGTCGCCGTCGAACAGCCCCAGGGAGCGTGGTTGCTCATGGGGGCGCATCAGCCACAGTTGATGCACACGCCCGCCGGGCGGTGCACCGAGTCCGCGCAGGGTGACGACGGCGCGCCCCTCGGACGCGGAAGCAATCACTCCGATCCCTCGGCCCTGGGCGTCCCGGTCGCTGGTCGCACGGGCGTCAGGAGCGGCGAGAACGTGGGCGATCTCACGCGCCTGGGCGCGCTCCGCGTCGAGTTTGTGCTGCGTCTGGGTGGCCTGGACGGCGAAGAGCGCGGCGACGACGAGGGCCGCCGCGGCCGTCGCGGTGGCGAGCGGGGCGAACAGGGGGCGCAGCCGGGGCGCACGGATGCGTGCGGGCGGCGGCGCGGTCCCCCAGACGTGCGGCGGCAGATGCGGCGCGCGGGCACGGGGCACGTCCGCCACCGGCGAGGGGTCCTGGGGGGTGTTCCGCACGGCGGTGAGGACACGGTCGCGCAGTCCGGGTGGGGCCAGGGCCGCCGTCGACCAGGCGAGGCGGACGGCGTCCTCGGACAGGGACCGCACCTCGGCGGCGCAGCGCTCGCAGCCCTGGAGGTGCTTCTCGAACCTCACGCGCTCCGCGGGTTCGAGAGCGTCCAGGGCGTAGGGGGCCGCCAGGGAATGCAGGTCCTCGCGTGCGAACAGTCGGCCGAGGATGCTCATGCGACTCCTCCCAGGCACTCGCGCAGCCGGGTGAGTCCGTCGCGCATCCGCGTCTTGACCGTGCCGAGCGGCAGCGAGAGCCGCTCGGCCACTTCACGGTAGGTGTAACCGTCGTAGTAGGCGAGCGTCACCGACTGGCGTTGCAGGGCGGTGAGCCGGTCCAGGCAGCGGCGCACCCACTCGCGCTCCAGGCCCGCCTCCACCTCCTCGGCGACCTGGTCGAAGGCCGGATGGTGGGCGCGCCGGGCCTCGCGCTGCTCGCGTTCACCGGCCGCGCGGGCGCTGCGCACCCGGTCGACGGCGCGGCGGTGCGCGAGGGTGAGTATCCACGACAGGGCGCTGCCCCGGCCGGGGTCGAACCGCGGGGCGGAGCGCCACAGTTCGAGCAGCACCTCCTGGGCCACCTCCTCCGACTGCGCCGGGTCCCGTACGACCCGGCGCACCAGGCCGAACACCGGCCCCGACACCAGTCCGTACAGGTCCTCGAACGCCTTCTGGTCACCTCCGGCCACCAGCACCAGAAGCTCGTCCGCCTCCACCCGTACCCCCCTCACCGCCGCCGTGCCCGGCATGCTCACTCCACTGTGACATTCGCTGCGCTCACGCCTTCGGATGGGATACGGATCAGCAGGGGGAAAACGCGGGTCGAGCAGGCACGAAAAGATTCTTCAGGATCGACCAATCCGCCTCGGCGGCAGCTCCGAATCCCGGTGCGTCAGGCAAGTTGGCACTGAGGACGGACGGCATGACACCTATCTCCAGGAGCGCGGGGCGCAGGAGCGTCGCGACCCTCATCTGTGGTGCGCTGGCCGCCGGGGGGCTCGCAGCCGCCGGCGTGACCGCGCTGGAACCGGGGGCGGCCTCCGCCTCCTCCCACCGGGAGGCCCCGCTGATCTCGGGGCAACCGAAGTACGACAACACGGATCTGTACGCGTTCGTGAGCCCCGACAAGCCGGACACGACGACCATCGTCGCGAACTTCGTCCCGTTCGAGGAGCCGGCGGGCGGACCCAACTTCTACACCTTCGCGGACGACGCCCAGTACGACATCCACATCGACAACAACGGTGACGCCCAAGGCGAACTGCTCTTCCGCTACACGTTCAAGACCCGTACGAAGAACAAGAACACCTTCCTGTACAACACCGGTCCGGTCACCGGCCTGGACGACCCCGACCTGAACGTCACCCAGACCTACGACATCGACCTGCTCAAGCTGCACAACCAGAAGCTGGTCTCACGCACCAAGATCGCGGACGATGTGCCGGTCGCGCCGTCCGACGTGGGCAAGGCGTCGATGCCGGACTACGGCACGCTGCGCGACCAGGCCGTGCACAAACTCACCAGCGGCGCGACGACGTTCGCCGGGCAGGCGGACGACCCGTTCTTCGCGGACCTCCGCGTCTTCGACCTGCTGTACGGCGGGAACCTCTCCGAGGTCGGCAACGACACGCTCAAGGGCTACAACGTCAACTCCCTGGCGCTGCAGGTGCCGAACGACTACATCCGCGAGTCGGCGAAGCAGCCGATCGTCGGCATCTGGTCGACGGTCCAGCGCAAGGACGCGCACGGCGACTGGACGCAGGTCTCGCGGCTCGGCAACCCGCTCGTCAACGAGGTCGTCAACCCGCAGAAGGACAAGGACAAGTTCAACGCGTCCGCGCCCTGGAACGACGGGCAGTTCCTGAAGAACGTGACCAACCCGGAGCTGCCGAAGCTCATCGAGGCGAACTACAAGATCAAGGCGCCGGCCGAGCCGCGCAACGACCTGGTGGACGTCTTCCTGAAGGGCGTCAAGGGCCTCAACCAGCCGCCGTACGTCCGAGCGGCCGAGGAGTTGCGGCTCAACACCTCGATCAAGCCCGCCGCGAGCCCGAAGCGGCTCGGTGTGCTCGACGGCGACAACGCCGGCTTCCCCAACGGGCGCAGGCTCACCGACGACGTGATCGACGAGGCGCTCCAGGTGGTGGAGGGCGAACTGGTCGGCGCCAAGAACGACCTGGGCGACGCGGTCGACGCGAACGACAAGAAGTTCGGGCACTCCTTCCCGTATCTGGCCGAGCCGACCTCGGGTTCGCGCGGTCCCCTGGCGAAGGGCACCGGCAACAGCGTGCGCAACCAGCTGGGTGACGGGCTGTTGGCGACCGGCTCCAGCGGCCCGGACACCGCGCTGATCGCGAGCTCCGCGGCGGCGGGTGTGGCGGGCGTGCTGCTGATCGGCACCGCCGTGATGTGGTGGCGCCGGCGCACCCGCTACCGGGCGTACTGAGCCGCCCGTCCGACGGGCGGCCCTCCGGTCCCCGTCCCCTCGAACGGCGCGGCCCGTACCCCTCACATCCCCCACGGCGCGGGCCGCGCTACCCCATCCGCGACAACGACCGTTTCCGCCCGGAAGACTGAGGAGAGGGCATGTCCCCGCGTACGAACGACAGCGCGCCGGAGAGCGGGCACGGCGACCGGCCGCAGGCCGAGCCGACAGGGCCGACGCTCCGCGCGGCGGAGACCGGGCCCAAGGGAAGCATCACGGGCACCGGGACGGCCGGCCCGGCCACGACCCCGGAGACGACCGGCCAGGGACCTGGCGCAACGGCCCCCGCCCCGGAGCCGACCGGCACACGCACTCGACCCACGACCTCCGCCCGATCCGCCCCCAGCCCCAAGGCGATCAGACAGGACGCCGGCCCAACGGCC